>WFZC01000182.1 GCA_015489765.1 Desulfobulbaceae bacterium | reverse complement strand
TGGGGCTCAACCTGCTCACCGCCGGCATCCCCTGCCTCTACTATGGCACCGAACAGGGCTTCAACGGCGCTGACCCGCGCCGCGGCCGTGATGCCAGCTACAGCGATGTCTTTCTCCGCGAGTGCATGTTCGGCGGGCCCTTTGGCTCCCTGCGCTCCACCGGCCACCACTTCTTCAACGAGGACCACCCGGTTTACCAACTGATCCACGCCCTCTGCGCCCTGCGCCAGGACCACATCGCCCTGCGCCGCGGCAGGCAGTACCTGCGCCAGGTCTCGGCCAGCGGCGCAGACCACGACTTTGTCTATCCCCAGCCCGTGGCCGGCCACCTGCACTGGGTGATCGCCTGGTCCCGGCTCTTTGCCGACCGGGAATACCTGTGCGCGGTCAACACCGACCCGGACCAGGAGCTGGCCCTCTGGATGACCGTGGACCACGGCCTGCACCCGCCGGGCAGCGTCATGACCTGCCTCTTCTCCACCGATCCGGACCAGGCCGGCCGCCAGGCCCGGGTGGAAGCCAGGAACGGCTCTGCGCTCCACTTCGCCGTTCCCGCCGCCGGCATCGTGGTCCTGGCATAAGACACGGCACAGGCCATGTGACCGGACCGGCTGCTGGGTGCATTAGGTTTTTGACCAAAAGGGGTTCCGTTCGCCTCCAGAGTATGCTAGCGTGCTTCCTAGGGGAGGTAACGCCATGGAACCCCAACAGATTCGAGGTTGGAAAAACCGGCCATTCAACCACCACATGAGCCATGAGGGCATTTACGTCTCTCTGCTTCCTCGTGATTTCCGGCAGCTACTGGCTGAAGGAGGTGTGTCATGATGCCACTTCGGCTAGCACGGCCGCAATCGCAGTCACAGGATAAAGTCAGCATTTTACGGGACCGCCTGCACAGGCTAGGAGAGTGTCGGGTCCCGCAAGATTATATACAGATTTTTTAAAAAGAGCCGGTTCCTGCTTTTGCCAATTTTTCAGTGCTTGCACAGGAGTGATATGCCCTAGATTTTTTTGTGGAATATAATGGTTATTATTCGGGTCAATCCGAATCTTTCAAAAGGAGTTGGATGCAGTAGAGAATGATTCTCTGGATATGACCTCTTAGCATTTCTTTCCTTATCAGATCCCCTTACTTCAAGGGGGGATCTGATAAGGAAAGAAATGCGGAGCTGATTTTCACCCCATACGTTTTCGAGGCCGAACGTGGGTTGACAAAAATGCTCATGGGTTCCATCCATTTAAGTGGATCACCACAATCACTTAAAAAGGAGGTTCCCATAAGCATACTGAAGTTTATCCAAAAACTGCTTAAAATAAAAGGATATCGCGTCGTTGATTTCACTTTTAATAATTGGTGCAGAGAACTCTGGCTTGAAGTCAAACCCCATAAAAACGGTGCCCGCTGTCCCAAGTGTAACCGGCGTGGCAAGATTATCCGAACCTTTGATAAGCCCAGGGTATGGCGGGACGTGCCAGTCTGCGGGAAAGAGGTATTTCTGGTGTACCGTCCCCGGGAGATCAATTGCCGCAAACATGGCCGCGTTCAGGAAAATATACCATGGGCTGCGCAACATGCCCGAGTAACCTATCGGTTTGAGTTCTTGTTGCTGAATTATTGTGCTGTCATGACGCAAAAAGCGGCGTCCGAACTCTTGAAGATATCAACATCTACCTTGTCTGATATACTCCACCGTACCATTACCAGGGTCCGAAAGGGCCATCGAATCAGGGGGCTGACGCACATAGGGATCGACGAGATTTCCTATTGCAAAGGCAGGAAGTATGCCACGATTGTCTATGATCTCAAACGCTCTTGTGTTCTGTGGGTTGGCCTTGGCAAGGGGCGAGAAACCATAGATCGTTTCTTTGCCGAGGAGCTGAGTGCATACCAACGCAAACAGATTGTGGCCGCCAGTTGCGATATGGGACAGGCATACATCGGAGCCATTGAGCATTGGTGCCCGAAGGCAACTTTGGTGCTGGATAGGTTCCATGTCGTCAAAGCCCTCAAAGCTGCAGTTGATGAGGTGCGCAAGGAACAGTGGCGGAAGGCGGACAAAGAAGGTCGAGCCACTCTCAAAGGATTGCGGTGGTTACTCTATCGTCATACTTCAACACGCAAAGATGATGATGTTCAGAAGCTCAAGGCCCTCTATATGAACGGAAATCGTCGTATCTACAGAGCCTGGGTACTCAGCGATGAGTTCGAGCAATTCTGGGATTTCAAAGATCAAGAGGAAGCCGGAGACTTTCTGGACAACTGGTGTCAAACAGCCATGAAAAGCCGTCTTGAGCCGATCAAAAGTTTTGTAAAAACCGTCAGAAAACACCGAAATCGTCTGCTGCCGTTTATCGAAAACAGGTTAACCAATGCCATTGCTGAGGGCCTCAACAGAGTGATCAAAATCGTAAAAAACAGAGCCAGTGGGTTTCGATCCCTGGACGCCTTCTCCGACATGATTTTTCTCACTGTTGGCGATGTCGATATCCCGGGTCAAATCCCTGCTCGTTTTCGTACACTGTAAACTGTAGTCAAACACCGCCTATGCCTGGGATTGCGGAGTTGACCTCTTTGAGAGTTCCGGATATAGCCAGATTGTTGAGGAATTCAGCACGGATTCAACATGCGTAACCACTGTTCCCCGGGACCGTCCCTCCGGCCCGG
>WFZC01000181.1 GCA_015489765.1 Desulfobulbaceae bacterium | reverse complement strand
GGGTAGGGGATGGCGATGATCCTCTCTCCTGGGATGCCGAAGGCTGGCTTGGTTATGATCTCAACAAACTCTGGATCAAAACCGAAGGTGAGTATGTGGATGGTAGGGGTGAAGAGGTTGAACTTCAGGCCCTGTACTCACGGGCAATTGCGCCTTTCTGGGACCTGCAGATAGGCTGGCGGGGTGATATCAGGCCCCAGCCGACCCGCAACTGGCTGGCCCTGGGGATAAAGGGATTGGCTCCTTATTTCTTCGACATTGATGCGGCCCTGTTTGTTGGTGACAGCGGCAGAACTTCCGCTCGCCTGCAGGCCGAATATGAATTTCTGTTCACCCAGCGCCTGATCCTGGTGCCGGACATTGAAATCAATCTCTTTGGCAAGGATGACAGGGCGGTGGGGATTGGTTCCGGGCTTTCAGACCTGGAGTTGGGACTTCGGCTGCGCTACGAGATTCGGCGGGAGTTTGCCCCCTATGTCGGTATAAACTGGATTCATCTCTATGGAGACACGGCCGATTTTGCCCGTGAGGATGGTCGTGATGGTGATGATTTCCGTTTTGTCTTCGGTGTCAGGGCCTGGTTTTAATACGGTACCGGAGCAATAATGCCTTACTCCTGAATTCCTGTCATAAAAAACAGGTAAGCGCAGACTCCGAGAAAATTATAAGATGAAAAAGTAATTATTCTAATAGATTGCCTCGTTATTTTTCTCGTGCAACATAATTATTGCATTGTGCTGTAGGAGCGGATTTATCCGCGAATAGAGTTCACCCAATTACCAGGATAACCATGAAAATTTCGCGGCTGAAGCCGCTCCCGGAGTCTCGCAGGCTCGCTTACCTACGGGCTTTGGTTATGAATGAAATCCGCCTTAGAAATCAATCGGGGTAAAGAAGAAGACAAACCGCCCCTGTTCGATATCCACCTTCAGCTTGGCGTCATGGCTGATGCCGTAATTGACATACCCCGGAATTGCGGAAGGGGCATCTGATTCGGTGGTATGTTGCGGTGATTCAAAGTCACGGTCGCGGTCATACCAGGAAATCAGCATGTAGTCGTCCATGTGTCTGGTTGCCTCTTCCTTGGCCAGCTCCATGGCCGCAAGATAATCAGCTGGTGACTGGTTGGGTTCCAGTTCAACCACGGTGATTCCGGAAAGATCCGGATCAGGAAAGGTACAGACTTTGCCGGCAGGTGTTTCTTCGTGTTTTTTTGTCATAAGAAGCCTCTTTTGTTGTAGTGTGCTGACTATGACAACGGATAAGGTATCCGTTGGTTGCAGGGGATGCAGGTCCGGTCAGCCATGACCCTAACAGCAGGGTCCTTCGATGCCCAGCAGTTCGTTGATAACGCCGCGTACGCAGCCCTCTCCCGCCTCCACGGTAATAGCCTCGACCGGACAGTTGCGCATGCAGGCGCCGCACTCCATGCATTGATTTCGTGCCACCATCCGGGCCTTGTGTTTTTCGGTAATTGAAAAAACACCATGCGGGCAGACAATGGTGCACAGGCCGCAGCCGATACATTTGTCCCTGTCAAACTCCAGGGAGATAACATCATCAAAGTAGTGAAATTTTTCCATGAGATTCGTTGCCTTCATTGTTAACTCATTCGCAGCGCTATCCCCCAGCTTATGATGCCGGCAACAAGACTGCAAAACTGCAGGGGCATGGCCCGCAGCATTTCTTTTCTCACGCCACTTGGCGAGGTAAAGGTTGATGCGCCGGTAAAGGCCATCCCCAGCCAGGAGGATACGGCCAGAGCCGGCAGAAGCCAGGAAACCTGTTCCAGATGGCTGTAACTATGTGTAAAAGGGCCGGCGGCGATAAAAAGGAGCACAAAAAGGCAAAAACCGGCTATGGCTCCTTTGAAGCTGAAAGCGCGTCCCGGCAGTCGGGGAAGAAACAGCGGAGTCAGGACGGTGCCGCTGATGATACCGATCAGCACGGCAAGGGCAGGGGGCAGACCATGGACGAGCGCGGCCTCGGTAAAAGACCCCTTACCGGCAAGACCTCCAATAAGGAGGAAAAAGAGCATGAGCGGGATTCCCTGCTTAAGGCCCTGCATAAGTTCAACCGGAACCAGGACAATGCGTTCCCGCAGAGGGAATGTTTTTTTTCGCATTACCGGGGTTGCCTGCAGGCCGTTATCAAGAAATTCAGGCAAATCCTTCAGCGATATCGGTCCATATATTATCCTGAAGCCGGAATATTTTTTCACTTCATGGGCGGCGAGGCCCGGTGCGCCAAGTTGGGGGACAATCAGTTGATGGTGGCTGACGACTGCATCCAGACGGGAGGCCTTGATGCGATCAATCATCTCTTCGGTGCCAAAGGTTCCTTTTCCTGCCGCGCACCAGACATTAATTCCTTTGGTGTCGAGAATCAAAAGCCAGCCGTCACGACCGGCCAGGGCCTGCCTGAGCAGGTCAAAGCTCATCTTGTAATTGGCGCCGACAAAAACCGGGCTGTCCGCTTCCGGCCTGCCCACCGCGTACAAACCCGGTTCGACGGTGAAATGATCACGGCCGATGTTCCAGCGCACCAGGTAATGACCGTACAGGTCCTGGCGGGTCAGCTCTGTTCCCACCTGCGGCACCTGCCCCACGGAAGTGGCTACTGTTCCCTGCACAAAGGGTTGGTCAATGGAGGGAAGTTGGAATTCTCCCGCTCCCGTGGGGACCTTTTTGGCCATGGGCAGGAAAGTCATGGCTTTGTCTGCGGATGGAGCGTTCATGATTTTTTATTGTTTTTGATTGCAGGCATGGATTGCAATTGCACGGGAGCGCTGTTTTCACAGGCGCCGCCGCAGCCGCAGTCTGTCTTGGACATACTAACATGGCTGTTGTGGTCGTGTCCGTGGTTATGGTCATGGGAGTGGTCGCTTGCGCAGGAGTCAGAGGAACAACCACAGCCCGAGCCTTTGCCCAGCCGGCCAAGCACTATCCGATAGAGAGGCCTGATTGAAAGGGCCAGCAGTAACAGGGTCGCCGCCAGCATCAGCCAGGTGGGCAAAACGTCGGCGGCCTGACCGACCACGCTGGCTGCGGAAATACCGAAACTGAGATAGATTGCGTCAACTGCTATCCCGCAGAGTACGCTGACCAGGGCAATGGAGGCCAGGTAAAGCATGGTGGCCCGTTTGCCGAGCAGGCCGACCAGGACTGATAACGAGGTTATGTTGGTGGCCGGTCCGACCAGCAGAAAGACGAGCGTTGTGCCGGGGCTTACTCCCTTGGCAATAAAGGCTGCTGCGATCGGGGTGGAAGCGGTGGCGCAGATATAGAGAGGAATGCCGAAGGCCAGCATGAGCAGCATAGAGGTAAATCCACCTCCCAGGTATCGTGAAATTACCGCGTCGGGGATCAGTGCCGTGATCACACCCGCAAGCAGTACACCAACAAAGAACCAGCCGGCAAGATCAGCCCAGAGATCGGTCGCGCCAAAACGGATACCGACAATAATTTTTTCAAACAATTTGTGATGATGATTATGCTCTTCCGGCGGACAGTTGATACCGTCGCAGCAATTATCAATAGGACAGCTGAGGTCGGGTGTGGCCTGCCTTTCGGTATCGGGTGGGTTGAGAAAATTTTCGGCAATTCCGGCAACAAAGGCGGAAAGAAAGGCCGATATCGGCCGGGCAACGGTCATGATCGGATCAAGCAGCGCCCAGGTAATGGAGATGGAATCCACGCCTGATTCCGGGGTGGATATCAGAAAGGCGGTGGTGGCGCCGTTGTTGGCACCCTGTTTTTTGAGTGAGGCTGCGGCCGGCAGGACACCGCAGGAGCAGAGCGGAATGGGGATGCCCAAAAGCGCTGCCTTGAACACCGAGCTGAAACGGCCGCTGCCAAGGTGATTGGCCACATAGGCCGGTGAAAGAAAAACCTTAAGCAGTCCGCCGACCAGCAGGCCGAAAAGTATATACAATGAGGCCTGTTCCAGCAGGTACCAGGAGGCGGTCAGGCTGTGGGTGAGAAAAGATAGCATAGGTTCCTCAAAAATTTGTTTTTATATGAAAATAGCCCACGAAGTGATGCCGGTCCCGGCTATTTTCATTGTTTGTTGTGGCTGTGGCCTGAAAAATTGGTCCAACCATGCATGCTTATTTGTCTTCCCGCAGATGCTCCAGCGCCAGATGAATCAAAGCGCTGACATGTTCATCATCCAGCCGGTAATAGAGGACCGGCCCCTCCCGGCGATTGGCAACCAGGTGCAACTGCCGCAGGAGGCGCAACTGATGGCTGACTGCGGATTCGGTCACTCCGATAAACCGGGCCAGATCGCAGACGCACATCTCTTCGCCTGTCAGCGCCCACAAGAGACGTAGTCGATTGGGATCGCCCATGGCCTTGAACAGGGCCGCCAGCTGTTCGTTTTCTCTTGGGGCAAGCGCCTGTTCATGGGCATTGTCGATCCGGTCCTGATGAATACATCGACAACTGCATTGTTCGTTTTGAGAAAGTATCATGGCCAGTTCGCATTTTATTATATGAACATTTATTCATATAATAAAACACCGGTTGCATCCTGTCAATTATTCATTGGAATATACGACCTCCGTTGGAATATACGGCCTCCGTTGAGTTCGTTATCCTCTTGTACTGTGGTGATAAATTTGAAGTTGTTGCGGAGTTGAAAACTTGCCGGAACAGATAGAAATACCGTGGAGAAAAATTACCGCGGGAAAAAATTTCCTGTTAGACTGCAGATGTTCTTTCCTTTGCCGCAGGTTGCGGTATCACCTATTCAGGCGATTTTCCTTTCCAGGTTCAATAAAAATTCTTTTCTCTCCAATCCACCCGTATAACCCGTCAGTCTGCCGGATTTTCCTATTACCCGATGACAGGGGACCACAATGGCGATGGGATTGAGTCCGTTGGCCCTGCCCACGGCCCGGACTGCTTTTGGATTACCTGTTACCTGCGCCTGCTGCTGGTAGGAACGGGTTTCACCATAGGGTATGGTCAGGAGAAACTGCCATGCCTTGCGTTGGAACTCCGTGCCGGTAAAGGTGATCGGCAGATCAAATGTTGTGCGTTTGTGCGCAAAATATTGCCGCAGTTGTTCCTCTGCCTGTTGGATAATTGGATTGGATGCAAAGATAATCTCATCGTCCGGAGCTGCCGCGATCTGCCGGTTATCCGAAAAGCTGATGGCTCGTAAGTATCTGTTATCGGCCAAGATATATATCCTGCCTATGGGGGAGGATATCTTCCAGCAGTAGGTTTTTATATTTTTCATCGTCCGTAATCTAATGTAAAAAAAACCATTGTGAAAATTTTGTCACTCTACGGTTTTATTTTTGCTTTGTAGAAAAGTGCCGTTTTTTTCAGGACAAGTGTTTCGCCAACTTTGAGAATTGTAAACCGGCCCTGCGGCAGGTCTTCACAATTCATTGCCTCTTTGAGTAATTCAGGAGGCTCAAAAAATGGTTCATGGGTCAGCTGGAAAGTTCCCCAATGGATGGCTATTGATCGCTCTGTTTGAATATTTTTATGAATCAAGACTGCCTGGGCAGGATCCACATGCTGGGACGACATGAAATACCTTGGGCCGTAAGCGCCAATTGGAATAAAAGATAACTGGTATGGCCCTGTGCGGCGGCCTATTTCCCTGAACAATTCTCCGTCATATGCGGTATCACCACCAAACCAGGAATTAAACCGTGCAATCTTGACGGACCATGATCCCCACAGGCTCTTATTTGTATCCCACGGCACTCTTTTTGACCAATGAACACTGGGGGTAAACGTCACACGGACATCATCAGAAAATTGATGTGATTGCCACCAGTCAAGTTCGACCACCTTATCTGAATGAATACCCTGTCTCTCAAACCAGGTTTGCAAACCAAGAGGCACATACCAGGTTACGGAATTACCAAACATATCCACGGTGCGATGGTCCAGGTGGTCATAGTGGTTATGAGATATAACAATAAAATCAATTTCCGGCATTTCCGCGTGACGCAGTGCCGGTTGCGTAAGTCTTCCAGGGAACAGATAAGCTATGGGGGCAGGATGATCAGTGAGATGCGGGTCTGTGAGGAAATTAATTCCGCGATATTGCACCAGCATGGTGGCATGACCTATCCATGTGGCACGTGGTAAATAAGCAGGTGAATGAATGAGTTCTCCATCAGGTTCTTGGACGATTGATGCGATTTCAGCTTGATCTATTGGAGGATAACGCCCCTCTTTAAGGCGCATTTTCAACCACTCTGTAAATGATGTTACGCTCCTGCTGTTGAACCTGTTTTTCCCATGGTGCTCTTTTGCCGGATCAAAGGTGAAACCTCGGGCCTGATTCATCATGGGTGCCATGATGCTGATGGTTGCAAGGGTTGTGGGTGAATTGATGTTGTAGTTTGTCTCATTGATCGTCCGGAAAGATTTTTTGTGATGGATTCATTAATTGGAAGAGCAGGAACTATTTCAGCTTATCCAGCACACCGGGAAGAGTTAAATCGCCGGATGATCCCCAGGTTTGCGCATACGCTACTTCCGGATTATTTGGGAAATAACAGGGTGAAGACCAGGCGCGCTCCCCATCCTTCGGGACCATTATCCGGGCTCTGGGCCCAATAGCGTACTCCGCCGCCGAAGCTGAACATCTGCCCGCCCAGTTTGGTCACTTTAGTGACAATCAGGTTCAAGGGAATAGACCATTCTTTTGAATCCCAGTTATAGGTGGATTCGGTCAACAGGGTAGTAGAAATGGCATTTTTTGTGGTGTACGTCAGAAACGGCTGGAGAAAAGTAGCGTTCACATCAGCCCGATCATCCTCACCCGCAAAGGACCACACATGGTTGGCCAGGCCGCCATAGGTCCAGGGGCCTGTCTGCTTAAGCATTACTGCTGTTGGACCTGCTCCCCATTTATCAGCAGTCAGTAGACCATCAGATCCGCTTGGAAACAAAAAGACCGGCCCAGCTCCCCATATCCAGCCATTGTCTGTTGCCGAACTTGGTGAAAGAAACAGGCTTTGTACGATATCACCGATTCCGGTCTGACTACCGCTGCCCGGAAAAATATCATCTTGGGATATCACTGGCAGAATTGTTCTTGAGATAAGATTCAACTTCTCATTCAGGGTAATGGGAATCACCGGCTGAATATTGAGGGTCCAGCGGTCTCCATCATCCTTGGGGCCGATATCGGTATCGTAGTTCAATTGAAAGGGAAGACTGATCAGCGCTGCCACCGGATTGGCCAGTTGCTTTGCCAGTTCCACGGCATTGTCCTTTTTGACCGGTTGTTCAGCCTGGGCCGGCAGGCAGAGAGCCAGTGCAATAAAAACGGTATAGGCTAATACTTTGTTGAGCATCATGGCTCCTTGGGTATTTTTTGCAGAAAATATTTCTCAAGACAACATCGGAGGACAAAGACCGGCCGGGATTTTCAGCCGATCTTTTCCTGCTTTTGTAAATGGCCGCGTTGATCCTCTATTATAGGGTATTACTTGAATTTTATAGAGACATCTTCAACAGGCTGTTTTGAATCCATCTCAATAACCTTTATCCCGTTGCCCGCTGCGGCTAATGCTTTACGTAGATCGATGCTGCGAATCGATTGATCGCTATAGGTCTTGAATGCATATTTTTTGTTCTTCAAGTCTGCAACGGTTGTCCATTGGGTATAGTCATAGTGGATAGCATCTTTTGTCTTCTCCTGTATGCTTCCAAACGGAATATCAAAAGCATTCATAATGTGGAACATTTGGAAAACCGTTTCGGCTGCTGTTGGAAGTTTAATGGCAGACTGCGAAAAGACTACTGCACGTACAAAGCGTGATGGAGGAGTGTAATCTCCCGGCAGGCCAACCAGCCCTGAACCCTGACCAAAAGTTTTAATTGTCGTATTTGAGAAATCCAGTGGCTTAACATTTACCGCAGATAAATTGGCATAGTTACTGAGATTTATCATATGCCAGTCAAAACCTGGTGAATTGGTCAGTATGCCAATGGGATTTTCATAGAGTTTAAGGGTCTTATTAATTGGCTCGATCACTATGGCGGCACCGCTGTCGTCAGTAATCAAAAAATGCCCCGGAAAGCTCTGCCCGCCAATTTCCTTTTGTGGATTCTGTACCAGTACAACCTTGTCATAATTTGCCTTCACCTCTGCAACTGATGCGAAATTTCCGAGCAGCCAGGCAACATAATCCTCCGGAGCCATGGACTTTGCTGCATTTTCAGGCGTTCCTTTCTGGTAGTCGGCATAGCCGGGGAGGTATAATGCTCCAACATACATTCCCTTTTCATTCATGCCGTCTACAACCATACGTTTTTCCATAAAGTTGAGGCCGACAAACCCATATTTGGTCGTATACTGTATTCCCTGTGATTTATCAGGCAGTGAACTTGTCAGCTTGCTTTCGGCCGGTACTATGACAGCATCGGATTTAGTATCAAGGCCAAATTCCATGGTACGGCCAACAACAACTCCTCCGTCTTTTGCTGTGAGGTGAAGAGCTGTGCAGGCATCAGCCGAGGGTTGGATCAAAAGTAGCATAGCGCAGACCGTTCCTGCCAGTAATGACTTGAAACCAATTTTTCTTTTCATGTTTTTTCCTTTTGTTTGGGTTAAATTCAATACTCTTCAGCTTTTTTGATGTTACTTCTGAAAACCGATAGACAAATTTTTTACACGGGAACCCATTCCGTAGGGCCGACAACACCATCTGCGATCAAACGTTTTACATCGTCTCCTGAGTAACCAAGTTCTTGGAGAATTGCCGGCGCATCGGAGCCGATTCTGGCGGTTACACCGGGGCAACCAACGCATTCCCCGTCAAATACGAACCAGGTTGGTGAAAAATTATGACTCTCCCAGTCGTCCCGCTCACGTTTTTCAAACGTAACGGTTTTACATGGTGTTTCCTGATGACGCTGTGCAAGTTCCCGGCAGGTCTGAACCGGCACGGCC
>WFZC01000180.1 GCA_015489765.1 Desulfobulbaceae bacterium | reverse complement strand
GCATTATGACATGGAAAAAGAGGAATCGGACATGCTGGTACGGCCCACCTGCGCGCCCCAGTATTACCGGATCGTACTCCAACGGGCAAAAGAGGAGGGAAAAAAGTTTAAACGGCGCAGCCTGAAATTTTCCACCGGCGGCTCCAAGGGCTGCCTGGCCGGTCAGTTGATCTGCCTGATCGTGGACGGCAATGTCCTGCCCTGCAGTTACTTTCCCAGGGCCGCAGGCAATATACGGGAGCAGTCGTTTCAGGATATCTGGGAAAATTCACGCCTGTTCCATGAACTGCGTGATTTTAAAGGTTACAAGGGCAGCTGCGGTCGCTGTGAATACGTCAATGTCTGCGGCGGCTGCCGGGCCCGGGCCTATGCGGTCAGCGGCGACTACCTGGCCCCAGAACCTTTCTGCAGCTACCAGCCGAAGTAGGAAACGTTCAAACGTTTAAGCGTTTAAGCGTTTGAGCGTTTGAGCGTTTGAGCGTTTAAACAAAAAAATCTTCAACCGGAACCGACACCCATGAACGACACCTTTCTCAGGGCCTGCCGAGGCGAAAAAACCGACTACACCCCCATCTGGATCATGCGGCAGGCGGGCCGCTATCTGCCGCAATATCTCGAGGTCCGGGCCAGGGGCAAGGGCACCTTTCTTGACCTGTGCAAGGACCCGGCCCGTTGTACCGAGGTCACCCTGCAACCGGTTGACATCTTTGGCATGGACGCGGCCATTCTGTTCTCCGATATCCTGATTCCCATGGAGGCCATGGGGTTGACGCTGGAATTTCATGAAGGCAGGGGCCCGGTCTTTCCCGACCCCATACACGGACAAAAAGATGTCGACGCCCTGGTCATACCCGACCCGGAGGAGACCATGCCCTTTGTCCTGGCGACCATAAAACTGCTCCGGGCGGAACTGAAGGTGCCGCTGATCGGTTTTTCCGGGGCCCCGTTCACCCTGGCCACCTATCTGATTGAAGGCGGCTCGTCCAAGGTCTTTCTGAAAACAAAAAAAATGATGTTTCGGCAGCCGCAGCTCTATCACGCCCTTCTTGAAAAAATAACCCGTTGCACCAGTCTTTACCTGCAGGCCCAGGCACGGGCCGGGGCCCAGGCCCTGCAGATATTTGATTCCTGGGCCGGAATTCTCGCCCCCTGCGACTATGCCCGCTTTGCTCTGCCCTATGTGCAGACAATCATCAGTGACCTGCGCCGGACAACCGATGTGCCGATCATCTACTTTGCCAACAACGGCGCCACCCTGATTGAACATACCATCACCAGCGGCGCCCATGTCCTGGGTCTTGACTGGCGAATCAACATCAAGGATGGTGTGGCCCGGGTGGGCGATCACGCGGTCCAGGGCAACCTGGACCCCCTGGCCCTCTTTCTTCCACAGAAGGAACTGCGGGACCGGGTTAAAAAGCTGATAGATGACGCCCGTGGCGCCAGGGGCCATATTTTCAACCTTGGCCATGGGGTTGTCCCGCAGACACCGCCGGAACAGGTCAAAATTGTTGTCGATTGCGTCCATGAATACAGCGCTGGGGGCTGAGCAGGCATGACTGTTCCCGACCTCGCCACCTGTATCCGGCTCATGGATGAGTATGAAATGCTGGCCAATATCCGCCACCACTCTCTGGTTGTCGCCCGGGTGGCCGATGCTCTGCTCTGTGGGCTGGCCGATGAATCCGGACCTGCCCGGCTTGCGAACGAAAAGCAGGTTATTGCCGGCGCCCTGCTCCATGATATTGCAAAAACCCCGTGCCTGAAAAGCGGCTGTGACCATGCCGCCCGGGGGGCCGAGATATGTCTGCAACATGGGTATCCGGATATTGCCCGGATCGTGGGAGAGCACGTTATCCTGAGCGGGCATGATCCGGAAAGATACAAAAACGGAATGTTTACGGCCGGTGAAATTGTTTATTATGCCGATAAAAGGGTTCGGCACACCGAGATTGTCAGCCTGGAAGAACGGCTGCAATATATAATCAGCCATTACGGCAACAATGATCCCCATCGGCACGCGCTTATCCGGGAAAACTTTGAACGCTGCCGGGAAATGGAACAGGCCCTTTTTTCGTTCCTACCCTTTGCGGTGGATGAACTGGAACATCGGGTTCGGTTTCCGCAACCCCCCATTGGCAAGGAGTATGATCCATGGTCGTAACTGCGCCAGGGCACCGCATCCATGGCCCCCTGCAAGTAGTTGTGACAATGAAATCTAAAAATTAATTATACCCCTGGAATAATCACCCATGACCACAGAGAAAAACCAGCCGCCCTTTGACTGGCACAAGGACTATCCGGCCGCTGTTACGGTGTGTGATAGGGAGGGTATCATTGTTGCCATGAACAGATGCTCCGTTGAACTGTTTGCCAAACGCGGGGGCGCGGCCCTGATCGGCACCAGCCTGTTTTCCTGTCACCCGGAATCGGCCAACAAAATTATTCGCAGGCAGTTGCAGACACAGGAGGCCAATGTCTATATTACCCGCAGGAAAAATGGCTCCAGGCTGATCCAACAGGTCCCCTGGTATCGGGACGGAGTTTTCGGCGGCCTGGTTGAAACCGTCATCCCCATCCCCGACGATATTCCTGTAAAGGAGAGGGATTAGACCGATGCGGCTTCTTTTTTTAGGTGTTGGCGAGGCCTGTGACAGTCGGCACGGCAACTGCTCGATTCTGGTGCATGCAAAGAACACCTCCTTTCTCCTCGACTGCGGTTTTTCCGTGCCGCACCGGTTTTTTTATTACTGTGACGATCCCGATTGCATAGACAACGTCTGGATCTCCCATTTTCATGGCGATCACTTCCTGGGTCTACCGCTGCTCCTGCTTCGTTTCTGGGAGATGGGCCGAACCCGACCGCTGCAATTCATCGGCCAGGAAAACCTGAAAGAAAAAACCCTCGCCGCCCTGGAACTTGCCTACCCCGGCTTTGTTGACAAACTTCGTTTCCCCATGCAGTTTCTGACCATAACGCCTGGAAAAACCCTTACAGTAAAAGGGCTGCATCTCCGGGCTGCCATAAGCGGTCATTCCCAACAAAATTACGGCCTGCTCATCGATGATGGTGATAACCGCCTCTATTACAGCGGCGATGGCCGGGCCACCGAGGCGACCAGAAAACTGATGCATGGCTGTGATCTTGCCCTGCATGAGGCATTTACCCTGCGTGATTCCATACCAGGGCATGGGTCCATGGCAAGTTGCCTGCAGCTCATGGACGAGGAGAATATCAAACAGCTTGCCCTGCTCCACCTTGAACGAACAACCAGGTACCGGGAAGAAGAGACCATAAAAAAATTTATTGCCGACCATCCGGGGCTTCTTCTTCCGAAAGAAGATGACAGGATTGTACTCGGGGACACGGCCTGATGGAGATGACCCATCCTTGACAGTGACCAATTCCGACAGGTATACTTGAGTAAGGTTTGCGGAAACATGTTCATACTCCATTCCACACCCAACCCATGCATCCAGGAAACAGGCCCATGAAATATATTCAGTGCTGCGTCTTTGCCTCTCTCGTTCTCCTCTCCCTTTCCCTGCCTGCGGTTGCCGGATCATCCCAGGCATCTTATCTGAAAATGGCGGACAACTTCTTCATTGTCTACGATCCGTCCACGTCCATGGATGTGCCGTACAAAGACAGCGGCATGACCAGGATGGCCATGGAAAAGGAAATCATCAGGAAGAGTAACGCATCCCTGCCTGAATTAAACTGGCAGGCAGGACTGTATCCGCACTGGAAAGGCGGTCTCTGGCTCAGCGATTCACCCCATGCCTTTGCCCCTTTCTACCGACTGCATAACTATGATAAAAAGGCCTACGGCCTTGCCGTTGACCGGCTGCCCACCTCTCCCGCCGGCCCACCCATGCTTCAGATAGCGCTGATGAAGCTCGAACACCTGCTGGGCATTGCCGGTCGCACCCAGGTTTTTCTGTTCACCGACGGCAAGGATTCACGGGTAAAAGGGGTCCCTGAACCAGCGCCCCTGGCCGAGACAAAAAAACTGGCGAAAAAATACGACGTCTGCTTCACAATTATCAGCAGCGCCAGCGGCAAAAAAGAAAAAAAACTGCTGGCGGACATGGCTGCAGTCAACAACTGTTCCCAGGTTATCGACTTTGACACCGTGGCCGAACATCCGGAACATCTTCTTGGCAAACTGTATCTTGACACCGAAAAAAACTTTGGTACAGTCCTGTTCGACTTTGACAAGTACCTGATTAAAAAAGAGTATCGTCCTGTTCTTGCCAAAGCGGGACGATTCCTCCTGAAACATCCGGATTCCTATGCCGTTCTTTCAGGGTTCACCGATAATATCGGCAGTGAAGCCTATAACATCCGGCTTTCGGAAAAACGAGCCAAAGCCGTCCGCCGCTACCTGCGTAACCGGTTTCATATCGCCGCAAAACGGTTATTGCCCTACTGGTATGGATATGCCCATCCGGTGGCCGACAATGATACTCCCGAAGGGAGGCGGCTCAATCGCAGGGTAACCATCAACCTGCGTAACAAGTAATTTTCCCCCAAAAAAAATAATCTTAACAGGAAACAACCAATATGAAACTTGCCTTTCACGGAGCAGACCAGGGGGTCACCGGCTCATGTCACCTTGTCCAGTGCAGGGACACAAAACTGCTGATAGACTGCGGCATGTACCAGGGCGGCAGAGAAATTGAAGAGGAAAACAGCAACAATTTCGGTTTTGATCCCGCCGACATTGATTTTCTGCTGCTGACTCATGCCCATCTTGACCACTGCGGTCGCATCCCCCTGCTGGTCAAGCGGGGATTTCGCGGAAAAATCATCTGTACTTCGGCCACCAGGGAACTGGCCAAGCTGGTCATGCTCGATTCCGCCCGTATCCAGGAGGAGGAAGCGGAATATAGGACCAGAAAGGCGCAGAAAAAAGACGAGAACAGCGATCCTGTCGAACCCCTGTACGATACGCTTGATGCCCTGCACTGCCTCGATTATTTTGAAGAGGCGGGAGCGCTCATCCATCCCTTTGACATTGCCCCCGGTATCCGGGCCACCTTTTATGATGCCGGCCATATCCTCGGCTCGGCCTCCATCCTTCTTGAACTTGAGGAAAACCACAGCCACCGGCGGGTACTCTTCTCAGGCGATCTCGGCTACGGCAACCGCGCCATCCTCCGAGATCCGGACATACCGCCAAAAGCGGATATCGTGGTCATGGAAACCACCTATGGCGACCGGTTGCACAAGGAGCTGGAACCCTCGATTGAAGAACTCTACACCGCGATTACCGAAACCGGGAAACGGGGCGGCAACGTGATGATTCCCAGCTTTGCCCTGGAGAGGACCCAGGAAATACTCTACTACCTCCGAGAAGGTATCGAGCAGGGGGTGGTGCCTGCCCGCACCCAGGTCTTCCTTGACTCGCCCATGGCAATATCCGCAACCAAGATATTCCGACGCCATCCGGAATGTTTTGATACCGAAACCTGGGCCGTGTACCAGGACGGCCGCGACCCCTTTGCCCTGCCGGGCCTTCACTTCACCAGGGACACTGCCGCCTCCATCGGCCTGAAACAGGTCAAGGGGGCAGTGATCATTGCCGGTTCCGGCATGGCCACCGGCGGCCGAATCCGGCATCATTTCAAGCACAACCTCTGGCGCCGGGAAGCAGCCGTTATCTTTGTCGGCTATGCCGCCCAGGGAACGCTGGCCAGGCAGATCATCGACGGCGCCAAAAAGGTGCGTATCTTCAGGGAAGAGATCGAGGTCCGGGCCAAGGTGTATACCATCGGCGGATTTTCAGCCCATGGCGACCAGAAAGTTCTGCTGAACTGGCACTCCCACACCCATCCGGAAACCACCTTTCTGGTCCATGGTGAAGAAAAGGCCATGACCACCTTTGGCAGTCTGCTCAAGGACACCCGGGTAGAAATGCCTGTCCTGCACCAAGAGTTCGACATAGGGTAGCGGACTTGCAAGGTGAGCACCCACAATCCTGATAAATCATAGCATATACACAACAACCGCCTAACAGAAGGAGCAGATGAATCCCTTCATCTGCTCCCGGATCATTGGGCAAACTTTTCCTTTCTTTCCGTCACAAACTGCACTCACTCCACAGTTCCCTTTGCAACCGGTCGCCGCCTGTTCCCACAAAAAAATGGACAACAGCCAGGAGATACTCTATACTTTGAACTCTTACATATCTCTCCAGAAACTTATTTTTTTACTCCATTCCAATGATTGATGAACTCGTAATAAGTTCAGGCAATGGCTAAAGATGGCTAAGTAAAAACACAGATATACAGGTAAGCGGAGCGAAGCGTAGACTCCGAGGAGCAGTGTTCCATGGCGGGTTTTGACTATACATGTGTATGCCCACGAATCGCCACAAGACACACAACGCAGTAGATCGAAGTTTTTACGACGCCATCAAGCAACTCTATTTTTATTATGCACAAGAACTCAAGCAGCGTTATACTTTTCCTCTTCCTGGTTCTTGCCGCAACTCCGGGATGGTGTGCGGACGCCCAATCGGTGTATCCGAAAAAATGGACAGTTGTTGAAGCGGTCCGCCAGGCGCTGAAAGGCAATCCCGATGCCTCAATCGCCCGCCATCGGATAGAAGCGGCCAGGGCAGCCATCAGCCAGGCCAGGGCGGCCTTTTATCCACGGCTCGATGTCGGGGCCGAATATGGTGGTACCGATAATCCAATGTTTTCCTTTGGAAACATCCTCAACCATGGTTCATTTTCCAATACCATTAACTTCAACGATCCAGGTACAACCGATAATCTCCGCCTTATCGCCAGCCTGCGCTACCGCCTTTACAACGGCGGCCGTGACCAGGCGGGACTTGCGGCAGCAAAGGCGCAGCACCTGGCCCGGCAACAACAGCAGGCGGCAGTCCTGTCCACCCTGGCAGACCAGGCGGTACGCAGTTTTTATACCATTGTCCAGGCGCAGGAAATCGTTGCCGCCCGCAAATCGGCTGTCACCGCCATTACCGCATCTCTTGCAGTGGCAAAGGCAAGGTACGCGGCCGGTGATCTGCTCAAGGCAAATCTGCTCGATATCGAGGTGCAACAATCAGCCGCCCATGAACGGCTTATCCAGGCCCGCCATGGCCATGAGCTGGCAAAACGCGCCTTTCTCAACCTGCTGGGACTGCGGCTTGATGATGTCCAGCTTGATGTTGAAGAGCAATTCCCCCAGCAGGTTCCCGACAATCCGGACCCCAGTAAACGCCCGGAGATAAAGAGCCTGGACGCCATGATCCAGGCGGCGGAAAAACAACTTGCCAGGGCCAGGGCCGGTTACCTGCCAACCGCCGACCTGTTCGCCAGTTATCAGGTTGACCAGGGTTTTGTCAATGAATCGGACAGCGGCAACTCCTGGATGGCCGGTGTGCGCCTGAATTACAACCTGTTTGAGGGAGACCGGACCCGGGCGGCCATTGCGGCCGCAACAGCTGAGCTGGCCAGGGCCAAGGAACTGAAACGGAAAATGGAACTGGCCATAACCCTCGAAATCGAGCAGGCGCAACTGGCGCTTAAACAGGCACGGGAACGGCTTGTGGTCACTGACAAGCAGGTGCGGCTTGCCCGGGAAAGCGCCCGTCTCTTTCGAGAGCGGTTCAAGGAGGGCGTCATTCTCGCATCCAACCTGATGGATGCGGAAAACCGGCTGACCGATGCCCTGGTACATGCATCCATCGCCAGGGCCGCCCACAAAATCGCCATTGCCGACCTGCGCCGGGCAGCGGGCTTTGCCCAGTTTCCTGAAACCCAAACAGATACAGGCCGGTCCAGGTCATCATCTGATGCCAACAGCAGACACAATACCCGGCAATCCGCTGGCAAAACAACTGATTCCCGTCCCAATGGACCAGGGAATACAAAAAAAACAGACAACTGAAACAAACCAATGCCCTCTTTATCTGCTCTTCTTTTTCTCTGTCTCCTCGGCCTGCCCCTTTGCGGGCATGCTGAAACGCCACCAGCTCAATCGGCGGCTGCGCTGCCGGTCCGGGTGCAGGCAACCACTGTCCAAAAAACAACTCTGTCCTCGCGGGTCGAGGTCGTCGGCACGGTTCAGGCCGTTAACCAGGCGGTCATTGCCGCAAAAATATCGGGGCCGATCGTGGAACTGCCCGTTGTCCTCGGCTCCCGGATCAAGACAGGTGAGTTGCTGGTCAAAATCGATGCCCGGGAAATATCTGCCCGTCTCCTGCAGGCCCAGGCCCAGCTTGCCCAGGCAAAACGCAATCTGGAGCGGGAAGAAAAACTGCTCAAACAGCACGCCTCCACACCGGAAACGGTCAAATCCATGCGTGATATGCTGGCCATTGCCCGGGCCGGTTACCATGAAGCGGCAAGCATGCTCGCCTATACGACGATAAAGGCCCCCTTTGCTGGCGTTATCACTAAAAAAATTGCCAGTATCGGTGATCTGGCCACACCCGGCATGCCGCTTTTACACCTCGAGGATGACCACCACCTGCAGGTGGTGACCTCCATCCCGGAAAATAATGCCCAGGCCATAAAGCTCCATGACCGGCTGCAGGTGGCAATTCCAGCGGCTGCAAAAAATATTACCGGTGAGGTGGCTGAAATATCCCCGGCCATTGACCCGCGTTCCCGTACCATGCCGGTAAAAATCAATCTTGGTGATTCCAGCGGACTGCAAACAGGTATGTTTGCCCGCATTACCCTGCCGGGACGGTCATACACAACCATAATGATTCCGGAAGCAGCCATTGTGCCCTGTGGCCAGCTGCAAAAGGTGTTTGTGGTGGAAGACAACCGGGTCCACATGCGGCTGGTGCGGACCGGGCTGCGTAAAAACGACCTGGTTGAAATTCTCTCCGGCCTGGAGGCGGGAGAGCGGATTGTCATCCGGGGCAACCGGCTTCTGAAAGGTGGCCAGCAAGTACGTCTTGACGACTGAGCCGGCGGCCTGCCGCAAGGACAACAACATTATCTGTTTGCCCAGAAATAAACGAACCCGGAAGATAAGCCTTTCTAACATCCATGGATAATACACCAGAAATACATCAGGGATTTGCCGGCAAGCTGGCATCCATGTTTATCGATTCCAAACTCACCCTGATCATTATTATCGCCTCTCTTCTTTTGGGAGCATTTTCCATCTACCTGCTGCCAAGGGAAGAAGAACCGCAGATCAAGGTCCCCATGATCGACGTCATGGTGTCCATGCCCGGCGCCACGCCCAAGGAGGTGGAGGAACGGGTCTCCATTCCCATGGAAAAGCTGCTCTATGAACTGCCCAACATCGAATATATTTACTCTACCTCGATGCGCGGCAAGTCCCTGCTGGTGGCCAGGTTTTACGTGGGGGAAAGCCTGGAAGACGCCATTGTCCGCCTCAACCAGAAACTTGCCACCAATTTCGACCATATCCCGCACGGCGTATCCACACCGCTTGTCAAGCCGCATACCATAGACGATGTCCCCATCCTGGCCCTCACCTTTCATTCCCGGAAATATGACCATTTTGCCTTGCGCAGACTGGCCGCCCAGGTGGACGACGAGGTGAAAAATATATTCGAGGTCGCGGAGACCAAGATAATAGGCGGCAATCGCAGGCAGGTCCGCATCCTCTTTGATCCGCTCAAACTTGCGGCCAGAAACCTGAGTATTGACCGGTTGATTCCGGCCCTGCAGCAGGCCAACCGGCAGGCCATTGGCGGCAGCCTGCTCGCCGGCAACAGGGAGATACTCCTTCAGACCGGTTCCTTTCTCAAATCAGCCCGGGAAATCGGCCGGGTCGTTGTCGGTGTCTACGGCGGCAGGCCGGTCTATCTCCGTGATGTGGCCACCATTATCGACGGACCTGAGGAGCCGCGGAACTATGTCCTGTTCGGCACAGGTAAGGGGGAGCCAGAAGAGGCTGCGGTAACGCTTTCGGTTGCCAAGCGGCCGGGCGCCAATGCCGTCCGCGTGGTGGACACGATTCTGCACAAGGTGGAAAGCCTGAAGGGAACCGTGATTCCTGAAGATGTAACGGTTTCCGTCACCCGCGATTACGGGGAGACGGCCGCCGAAAAATCCAATGAACTGCTCTTTCACATGGGAATCGCCGTTGTCGGTGTTGCCGCCCTGATTCTGCTGTTTCTCGGCTGGCGCGAGTCACTTATCGTTCTGCTGGCCATCCCCTCCACCCTGTCGCTCACCCTGCTTGTCTTTTACCTGTACGGATATACCTTAAACAGGATCACCCTGTTTGCCCTGATCTTTTCTATCGGCATCCTGGTTGATGACGCCATTGTGGTTGTTGAAAATATCGTTCGTCACATGCGGCTGCCCTACAA
>WFZC01000179.1 GCA_015489765.1 Desulfobulbaceae bacterium | reverse complement strand
CGCCGATGACCTTGGTGATCTGCTGGATCTGGCCGACCGTGGCAGTGGTTGAATTCTGGATCGAATCAATGCGGAACTTGATTTCACCGGTGGCCTCGGCCGTCTGTTTGGCAAGTTCCTTGATCTCGTTGGCTACCACGGCAAAGCCCTTGCCGGCTTCGCCCGCCCGGGCAGCCTCGATAGTGGCGTTTAATGCCAGCAGGTTGGTCTGTTCGGAGATTTCCGTAATGGCCTCGGTCACCTTGCCAATCTCATTGGCCGCGGTCCCCAGTTCATCAACCTTTTCCGAAGCTGATTCCGCCTCTTCAACAGCTGTTTTGGAGATGGCCTGCGCCTTTTCCGTGGACCTGGCAATGTTGTTAATGGTCGAGGTCATCTCGTCGGTGGCCGTGGAAACAAGGGCGATGTTGGTGGCGGCCTCTTCGGTGGCAGCGGCAACCGTTGCCATATTGGCACTCATCTCCTCGGCAGCAGCGGCAACAGCTGTTGTCCGTTGGGCCGTATCTTCAGCGCTTTTGGTAAACTCATCAGCGGTTGTGCCCAGTTCATTCGAGGAACCAAGCAGGGTGGCGCTGGAAGAGCCGATGTCTTTCACCAGTTTGTTGAGATTGTGGGTCATCTCGCTCATATTGAGCACCATCTGGCCGATTTCATCCCGGTTTTTTGCTTTGAGTTCTCCGGTCAGGTTACCCTGAGCAACTGTACTGACAAAACGGTTGGCATCGGCAAGCGGCGTGATGATGTTTCGTTGGAGAAGGAACCAGGCAACTGCAATGATAAAGACAAGAATACCGGCCAGCCAGAGGATGACATTGAGCCTGGCCCGGGCAACGGCCCTGTTGGCATCGGCAAGAGAGCTGATGATTTCAAAGGCGCCATGTATTTCTCCGGTTTTCCATCCCTCCTTGGTGCCGCCGGTAACATCGGGTGATCCCTTTGGATCGCCGTGGCAGTACAGACACTCGCGGGTCAGGCGAATGGGTTTGAAATATCTGATCCGGTCTTTTTCAATAATGATTTTTTCGGAGAGATTTTTATTCTTTATTTCAGCAAGTACCTGTTGTTCCAGGGCAGTAGGCGTGTTTTTCGGGTTTCTCGGCGACATTTTCGGCACCCGAAAGGTATATCCGGCCTCACGGGCCTTGTCTTCGGCCACCTGGATGGCAGTGATTACCGGTACAGCTTCAACAACAAGTGAAGGGTCCAACTGGTCAAAGGGCTTGATGACGCCGCTTTTCAGTTTTTTTGCCATTCTGTCCCTGGTCGCTTCCGCCATGAGAACAATGCCGCTGGACTTGGAAATAATGGCATGTTCCGCGCCCTTGCGAATATCGTTAACTCGTTGCCAGGCAAGAATTGAGCCGACCAGAACAGGGCCCAAGACAACAAGAAAGAGGATTTTCCACTTGATGCTCAGGTTTTTCATGCTGTTTTCTCCGTTTTGTTATCAGGCCATTTCCGCTTCTTTGACAAAGCGATGCACGCATTCCATCAAGCGTTCCTTGTCAAGCTTGATATGGTATTCATCAATGCCGACTGCCTTGCCCTTGGCAACATCCTCATCCCCGGCCAGGGTGGTCAGGGCGATAACAGGCAGATGGGAAAACCTGGAATCCTGCCGTATTTTTTCGGTCAGTTGAAAGCCGTCCATGTTCGGCATCTCAATATCGGTAACCACCATGGTGATTTCATCGACATGCTCTTCAAGGATCTCCAGGGCTTCTACCCCGTCCTCACCTTCAAGCACATTGAATCCCGCCTCCTCCATATAACCGCGCACCTGGTTGCGGAAGAAATTTGAGTCCTCGACAATAAGGATGGTCGGAATCTCGCCTTCTTCGACGACAATAGTCTCGGACAGGGCATGGTCGGCAAACCAGTCCGGATTGATGGTCTGGACAATTTCAAAAATATCCACCAGCATGGTTGTGTGACCATTGATAATGGAGGAGCCCATAATACCGGTTTGCTTCAGGGTCATGTCGTCCACGTCGGCAGCCACCTCTATGGCATCAATGGGACCGATGGCCAGCAGGCCGATATCCTTGCCGGCCAGGTTGAAGACAATGACCAGCAGGTCATCCCGGTCAGCCAGCGGCTGCACCATGGCGACCTCGTCAATGGAGACAAGGGGCAGGCTGCCGCCGCGGTACTGCATGACCCTCCTGCCGCCGACATCTTCAATGTCGGTGATCTTGATTTTTTCGACCCGTTCCACCTGGTTGAGCGGCACGGCGAACTGTTCGTCCGGTGAACTGGAAAAGGTCAAAAGTGCCTGCTTGTCCTTGGCCTTGATAATGGCGTCTTTGGCAGCCTCGGCCAGTTCATTGGCCCGTTCGGTACCGTCAAGGGAGGTCAGGCCCGCCATCTGGGAGAGATTGTTGACATCAAGGATCAGGGCGATGCGGCCGTCACCCATGATGGTGGCTCCCGCGTATCCCTTGCACTGCTGCAGATGCCTGCCCAGTGGCTTGATAACGATTTCTTCGGAATCCTGCAGCCGGTCGACGATCAGGCCGTATTTCATGGCCCCGGTTGAAACCACGACAATATTCAGGGCCGAGGCCGGGTTCTGCCGCCGGTCCTCTTCCTTGCGCGTAAAATCAACGGACTGCTCCTGCTGTTGATCTGTGTCCGGATTGTTCTTTCCAAACAGCGGGCTGGACTTGGACCGGCGGTCAGCAACGTTTTTGCGGCGATCGGGCCTGAACTCGTCATTGATGGGGTCATAGTAGGTCCGCGGTATCCCGAGAACATCGGAAAGCCGAATCAGCGGCAGCAGGTTTCCGCGCAGCCGTACCACCTCGGCATCGCCGACCCGTTCAATGCGTTCCTTGACCTTGGCCGCTGGAATCCGGAGCAATTCTTCCAGGTTGACCTGGGGGATGGCATACCGTTCGCCGCCGGTGACAACAATCTGGCAGGGAATAATGGCCAGGGTCAGGGGCAGCTTGACGCTGATGGTCGTGCCCTTGCCCACTTCGGACTCGATTTCTATGGAGCCGCCCAGCTGGTCCAGGTTGGTCTTGACCACATCCATGCCAACCCCGCGACCAGAGACATCGGTAATCTTTTTGGCGGTGGAAAAACCGGGAAGCAGGATAAGATTGACCCGCTCCTTTTCCGACATGGTTTTGGCCTGCTCGGGTGTGATCAATCCCTTGTTGATAGCGGTTTCTGCGAGGACATTGCCGTCAAGGCCCTTGCCGTCATCGCTGATTTCAATGACAACCTGGCCCGCCTCATGATAGGCCTTGAGAACAATCGATCCCTTGGGATTTTTCCCCTTGCGAACGCGTTCATCCGGGGGCTCGATGCCGTGGTCGACCGAGTTTCTGACCAGGTGGGTGAGGGGATCGTTGATGGCCTCGATAATGGTCTTGTCCAGTTCGACATCCTTGCCGACAATGGTGAGGTCCATCTGCTTGTTCAGTTTTTTGGAGAGATCCCGAACCACGCGCGGAAATTTGTTGAAGACATTACCGATGGGCTGCATGCGGGTGAGCATGATCGCCTCCTGCAGCTCCGAGGTTACAAGGTCTATGCGCTGGCCAACGGTTTCCGCATTGCGGACATCTCCGGATGTGATGGTTTGCAACAACTGGTTGCGTGAGAGAACAAGTTCTCCGGCCAGGTTCATCAACTGGTCAAGCAGGCTGACGCTCACCCGGATGGAGGTGTCCGTCTTATGACTGCTTTTTGTTTTCTTGGCGGTTTTTTTCTTCGGAGTTTTGGCGGTTGCCTGCTGGACAGGGGGTGCTGCCGGTTCCGGCGTTGGAGTCGGCGTCGGTTCCGGTGTCGGAGCCGGTTCAGGCGGCGCGGATTCCTGTGCGGGTGGTGTTTCCTGGACCGGTGGGGTGGCCGGTTCCAGCTCCGGAGTCTTTGCCTGTTCAATCGAGGGCTCTTGCTTGGCAGGCGTTTCTGCCTCGGCAACCGTTTCAGCCGGTTCCGTCTCCTGCGTGTCAGCCCCTTTTTCTTCCTCGGGTTGTGCGGCTGCCTGCGGAGCATTACCACCTTCGTAAATGGCATTTAACGCATTGACATGCTCGGAAATGTCAACATCATTACTGTTTTCCACGTCCTCGATGAGCTGTTGCAGTTCATCGGAGGCGAGCAGCAGGACGTTGATGATATCCGGGGTGGGAACAAGTTTTTCACTTCTGATCAGACCCAGGACGTTTTCTGCCGCGTGGGCGAGGTTCTGGATGACTGTCAGTCCCATGAAGCCGGCGCCGCCCTTGATTGAATGAGCGGCCCGAAAAACCTTGTTGACCAGGTCAACGTCTATATCAGCTCCACCTTCTTCAATGGCGAGAAGGTCGTTTTCAATATCAGCGAGATGTTCGAGTGATTCTTCGATAAATCCCTGTAAAATTTCATCATCTTCAATGGACATATCTTTCTCCAATTGGACCTTGTAGAACCTGTCATGGATTGGAACGCCCATTGCGAGCGTCTCCATATTCACCACAGGGACAGGTAATATATTGAAAGGAATCAGGTAAAAATTCCCATTCTTTGCAATTCAATGGTTTGCTTTCTCCTGTCCCTATTGGT
>WFZC01000178.1 GCA_015489765.1 Desulfobulbaceae bacterium | reverse complement strand
GCTGAGGACAAGCGACAGCACATCCAGGTTTTCATCGCCGCCGAACCCCGTATTCATCTTGTGCCAGTTGTTGCCGCCGTCAACGCTTTTGTAGACGCCGCCCGGAAATTCTCTCTGCAGGGTATGATCATATTCACTGCTGACTGCGGTATAGATAGTCTGTGAATTGCCGGGAACGACTTCAATGTCCCAGACAGAGAGCTGGGGCAGCAGGGATGTATCGATGCGGCTCCAGCTAGTGCCGCCATTCGTGGATTTGAATAATCCGCCCTGCACCGTGCTCATACCATTATTGTTCTCGGTGTGTTTGGCCTCGATGCCGGCATAGAGTATATGGGGATTATTGGGATCAACAACAATCTTTCTGACCTGCAGGTTTTTGACGTGCAGGTTGCTATCATACACACCAAGGCCAGTGTTAATAGGATCCCAATTCTGACCGCCGTCGGTGGTTTTGTAGATACCGTTTTTGTAACTGGCAGCATACAGAATGCGCGAATCCTCTGGGCTGCTTGTGTCCATGGCAATGGACCAGATCTGGGCGTCAGGAAGGCCGCTACTGACCACGGTCCAGGTTTCGCCATGATCGACACTCTTGCAGACCTCGCCCTTGTTTTCCTCCCACTGGCCGGATGCGGCGTAAACAACAGCAGGGTTGGCCGGATCAACAACAATGGAAAAGGTGTCTGCTGTATAGGTCATGTTCTTAAAGGTATGTTTAAAGGACCTGCCGCCGTCGATGCTTTTCAGAAAGCCCATGTCCCAGTACCCGGCGTATATTCGTTGTGAATTGGTCGGGTCCACCACCACCTCTTGCAGACAGGTGGTTTCCATGCCGTTGCCTTGCCAGTAGCCGTTTCCGACGGATTGTGTGTAGGCTTGGGTCCAGTTGCCACCGCCATTATCCGTGGTAAACACATGGGTGGAGGTGCCGAAATAGAGACGGTTGGGATCCTGGGGATCAATAGCCAGGGACTTGACGGCAACACCATGTTCCGTGATCCAGCCCAGATTCACGTTTTTATCAGCGTTGTCGTCATCATCCCGGCTGACCCTGCTCCAGCTCTCGCCCCCATCAGTGGTTTTGTACACGCCGGGATCAGGTGTCCATGAGTTATTGCCCACATACAGGGTCTGGGGATGATCTGGATCAATGACTATGACGGGATAGTTGCTGGTCTTTCCTTCTTCCGTCCCCATTGTCTGTGGCAGGCCGGTGTTCTTTGCCGTCCAGCTATCCCCGCCATCAGTGGATTTGTAGACCCCGCCCTGCCAGCTTGCGCTGCCGGGTTCCGCCCACATGGTCACATACAGGGTATTGGTATTGGCCGGATTGATCACCAGGCCCATGACCCGATGATGATCCGGAAGGCCGGTATTTTTTGCTGTCCAGTTAGCGCCGGAATCGCTGCTTGTATAGACCCCTTTGCTGGTGGCGGCAAAAAGGATGTTGGTGTTATTTTGATCAATGGCCAGCGAGTAGATCATGGCATCGGTGGGAATACCGGTGTCATAAACCCGTGTCCAATTCTCACCAAAATCATTGCTTGTATAGATCGAGCCCTTTACCTCGCATTCCTGCCAGTAAAAGTTGCCTGGTTCATAAGACGCCCTGGGAACACCGATACCCGCATAGACGATATTGGGCGCCTGCGGGTCAACAACGATATCGCTTACCGGAGCGCTGAAATGGTACGGATTTTCCGAAGGGAAGCCGGAGCGTTTGCTTTGCCAGCTTTCTCCCCCATCGGTTGACTTGAAAACACCTCCCCTGGTGGCGGCATACAGGGTGGATGATGTTACAGGATCATAGGCAATGTCCTGGACATAGTAGGTGGTCAGGCCGTTGTTCTTGATCTGCCAGGTCCGGCCATGGTCCGTGCTCTTGTAAATTCCCCCCACATCACAGGCCACATAGACGGTATGGGCCGCATCGCCTGCCACGGTAATCGCCGGTATCCAACCGCCGCCACCCGGCCCGATGGGTGACCATGAAACCGATGAAAGGGAACCGGGGCTGAAGAGAAGAAAACAGATGATCGGAATGATGGAGCCCGCATGTGAGAGAGGATTCATATTACGCTGAACCTGTTTGAATTACCGGCTGATCTCCGGTCATTGCCTACTTGCTTTTTTACCTTTTTCCCGATCATTGCATTTTCCTGGTTATGGCCGGGTAAAACATGGTCCAGGGGAACTGAAGACTGTTGTATACGTTTTGCATCATGGAAAGCCAGGGCGCAGGGACCGGTGTTTCAACATCGGCCCAGCCGAGGTTGTTTTCACATGTACTCAGGCTGCTGTCGCTGTAGAAAATGACGTATTCATCAGCTGTTTGCAGAGCCTTTGTCAATCGTGACTGAACATCTGCAGGATGGCATAAATTCTGGGTGTTGTATTCAGGCATATCATGGTAGCGGCCATAATCACTGACCATAAAGCCGATGTTTACGTCCCTGCTCCAGGTTGGCCGGTCATTTGTCGGCACCACCCATCGGTAGGTATCATCCAGGTCCTGATTATACTGGTCGCTGACGATGTCGTATTTTCGCCATTGGTAAGCGTTCCGGAACTGCTGCCTGGTGGTATACTGATAAAATTCGCCCATATCGTGTAACCGGGCATCGCCGTTCAATCCTTGCTTCAATCCCAAAAACATGGCCCCCTTATATTCGTTTGTTTCAAAAATGCTGTTTGGCTTGATATAATGGCCATCTACATTGGTCTTGGCATGGGCCGTGGCCGGGCCATGCAGAACCAGCACCGTTATGGAAGGGTATTCAGCTTCCATTGCCTCCATTATTTCTTTAAAGCGCGATGCGACCTTGTCCATATGTTCTTTGAACGAATGGTCGGGATTACGATAGGAGCATTCCTCTGATTCCGTTAATTCCACGTGTGCAATGGTGCAACTGTAATCAACCCAGTCTCCCCTGTTTTCCCGGCTTTCTTTCCGCTCCCAGAGGGCATAAGCATCGCAAGGAACATCCAGATTCGCATCACATTGACTCTGGACATCATCTCTTTTGGGAAATTTAAAATTCGACATGTAGAGGGAATGGCGATGCTGGTCGGATGTGTAAGGTTCGTCATCAAATAAAATCCCCTTAAACCCGAGATTCTTTGCCGCTTTGGCAACTGCGGCAAAGTTATTCGCTGTTTTTTGCCAGACAGCGTCATCCCAGAAATCACCGGGAAAATCGATGTTTATACGAAGAAAATTTTCAGTTTTCTTTGTAAACAGGTTTTGCAGGGACTTTACTTCGTCCCATACCCGTTGATAAGTCACATCGTTATTGTTTGCGCTCATCACGTAGCTGGTATAGACATTGCCGACCACAACAAAACCTGAAAAGGGCAGTTGTTCAACCTCTGCATGATGGGCGGACAGATAAGGCGGCATCGAATAATACCAGCCTAATTCACCATCCAGGAAAATGAGATGTTTTTGGGCAAGGGCAACGGACGGCAGGAGGATGATCAATAGGATCAAGTAAATTTTATTCATTTTTCACCGAAAATTGTTCAGTCTTTATCTTGGTGGCACAACAGGACTTGTTGTCTTGTCTGCCAAAAAATGTTGCTAAAACCTATAAATGAATCATCAGCACCGTGCCGTCATTGGTCCGGAGCGGAAAAAACAGGCCATGTTTCGGGGCATCAGCTTTCTGTGGGTCGGTGCCGCGCCAGTATTCCTGGATGTTGGTCAGGCCGTCTCCGTCGGGGTCCAGGTCCCTGTCTGTGGCATCGTTTGGGTCCAGGCCATGGCTGGTTTCCCAGTCATCGGGCATGCCGTCATGGTCGGTATCTGCTGCCGGATCGTCGACGTCAAAATGGGCGGTTACCGTGACCCCGTTGGCGGGCATGGTGAAAAGCGTGTTCGACGCATTGGCATTGCTGAAGGTTCCGCCGTGCGACGAGCTCCAATGAGAAAAATGGTAGCCCGGCTGTGGAGAATCGGCGGAGATATGGATGGTCGCCCCGGCCTCGTACACGCCGCTACCGTTGCCGCCCGCAACCCTCAGGGAATAGATGAGCGTGCCCGTGGGATGAATGGCGCCCAGCACCCAGTCTTCCGGGTCCATGTTCTGCAGGGTGCCGTTGCTGGTGCCTGCCTTATCTGTAAGTTTATTGCCGCTGCCCTCGTTAAAATCCCAGTAGCCGACCAGGTGTTCTTCCTGGGCCGGATCAAGCTCCTGCTGATAATTGGCCCTGATCTCGGCCCCGGTGCGGGCCACGTTCCACAGGCGGAGTTCATCGATAGTGCCCTTGAAATTATGGGCACCCGCACCGTTGTCATAATAGGAGGCAATGGCAAAGTGTGCCATGGGCGGGACGATTTCCCCGGCATTGACAAGGGATTGGGCCGTGCCGTCAAGATAAATACCGGTCAGGATGTTGTTCTGCACGACAAAGGCCAGGTGATGCCACTGGCGCATGGGGAAGCTGGTGTCGGCATGATTTCCTGCCCCTTCCCCCCATGAGGGCAGCCGGTCCTGGCTTTTTAGAACAAGACGCTGGCCATCTTCGCCGAAATTCAGCAGGGCATCCACATCATTGGTGGTTGCGTCCTGCCGTACCCACATCTCAATGGTCAGGTCTTCTCCGGGGGTGGGAATGCTTTCGATCGCCACCAGCTCATCAAGGGAATCAGCATTAAAACGAAGGGCGTAATCATTTTTCGGCCGCACCTCGACCTGGATGGTATCACTGCCCGAACCGTTTTCCGTATCAGTCACCGTCAGGGTAAGGATATGGATTCCCACCGGGAATTCAAGGCTTGGCCGGGCCTGGGTTGCCAGGACGTTTCCCCGGTCGTCACGCCAGGTATAGCTGGTGATCAGGCCGTCGGGGTCAGAAGAATTGCTGCCGTCAAGAAGCACAGGTTCACGGCCGTTGTTATCGCTATCAGTGATGGTCTGGTCATTGCCTGCCCTGGCAATGGGCTGAATATTCGGCCCATGCCTGTTCACCCGGATGACCACCTGGTCGGTTGTCGACATCTGGTCATCATCGGTCACGGTCAGGGTAATGGTATGAATACCGATCATCATGGGCACACCAGTGGGGTTTTCTCCTTCAGCCAGGATGATACCGTCGATTCTCCACTCATAACTCGTAATGGTGCCGTTGTCCGAGGAGCCGCTGCCGTCAAGGTCAACATGGACAATACCGCTGCCGTCCTCCCGATACACCTGGTCCGGCCCGGCGTCGGCCACGGGCGGCGCCTTGGTTCCCCTGGAGGCCTGTGGCGTGTTGCCGTACATGCCCATGTTCACCCGGCCGCCGTTTGGTTCCGGTTCATCGGCATAGCCGGTGGCCGGGGCGCCGGCATTGACACCAATACTGGTTGCCTGATCGGTCTCCCAGCTAGAGACGGCATCGTTCCACCGGCCGGTTTCACTCTGCAGGTGGAAATCAGCAGTACCGTTGGTATTGTTGAAATTTGTCCCCAGCTCAACGTGGTGAAAGCCGGGATCAGCGGACAGGCTGCCAACGCCGGGGCTTGTCCCGTGATAATTGCCGGAATGGTTGTGCCAGAGATTGTTGTAGGTACACAAGGCCGTATCACCGTCAGCAATATCGATCCCATAGGCAGGCACCTCTTCAATGACGGTGTCATCGTGAATCATGTTGGTGATGATGTTGTTTCTGATCACGGCGGTCAGCCCCTTGACCTCGTCCCAGTCAGGATTGAACCCCACATTCCCGCCCAGTCGAATACCGCTGCCGATGCAGTTGACAATGGTGTTGTTCTCGATGAGGGTATCGGTGAAGTTTTTTATGTTGATGCCGCCGGTTTCCCGTTGGTTGACCCAGGTGCCCATGTTGCCGCACTGGTAGATGGAGTTGTTGCGGATAATGACTCCCCTTGCCTGGGTCGGTGTCTTTGCATCCAGGGCAATAGCCGCCCCTGCCGTGTAGCGCATTGTATTGTTTTCTATCACCACATCATCCAGGACCCGGCTGGTCTGGCCGCTGGTCACCTCGATACAGAAATTTGAACTGCCGTCCTTACCGGGATCACCCTCGAGAATGTTATTACGGATAATGATGTGGTTGCCGTCATACCATCGTACGCCAGAATTGGCGGCAATGGTGAAATGGTTATGCTCGGCCAGCATGTTGACAGGGTCAAGAAAGTAGAGCGCCGAATGGCCGATCCTCAGGGTGTTGCAGTATTCAACCGTTACCCCGTTACAATTAAACACGATAAAGGCATCGCTGTTGTTCTCATACACGGCAACATGGGAGATAAGGACATTGCTCAGGCGTTCGCTTGTGTTCCTTGGCGCCAGATCAACCGCAGCGTAATTGCCCTGTCCGTCGGGCACAAGGATTTCTCCCCTGGTCGGATGGGTATAGTGCTGATGGTACTTGTTGCCGTCTATCTTGAAATTGCGAAGCGTCAGGTTATGCAGCGCGCCTTCTGTATTTCTGATCATGGGGTCTGCCTTCAAATACATTGCGGGCTCACCTTCGCCAACAACTTCGCCCCAATCCGCTTCATCAACCAGTTTAATGGTCGTCTGGTCGATACCTTCCCCTTCCAGGATTGTGTTGTCGCCTGCCAACTCTATGGGCGCGCTGATGATATAGGTGCCGGGCTTGAGATGTACGGTGCCGCCACCCGCGGCGGCAATCTCTGCCAGGGCCTGGTTGATTTCAACATCATCATTGGAACCGTCACAGTTGTAATCTCCACTGCCATCAGTGGCCACGGTTTTGGTTACTGCCAGGGCATTTGCCTGCAAGAGACAGAGCAAAGCCAGTGACAACAGACCGGTAATTGAGAGGATATATTTTGAGTTACGCATAAATTTTCCTGATGGCTGTAACTATTGTCCGAAGAAGAAATGTGCCATCCCGGCAGGTTGTTTCTGTTTTGCCCCAATGACAAAAGTCTCATGGGTAAAATCATGCCGAAAGTTTACTACCGTGGCGGCCTGGCGGCCACTGATGACCATGGAGCTGTTGCCGTCGTTGTTTAGCGACGATATTTCAAGCCAGGGAGTTGGAAATGTCCTCTGTAATTCCCTGGTTAAGCGTTTTGTCGGACGGCTTTATACCCTTTTATAAAATGGTTTTATGGCGGATGATTACGGAGGAATTTCATGCAAATTGCGGACCGGACCACAGGGATTATCACGTCATGCCTTGGCAGGATGTGGGGCAGGGCCAGATTGACGAGATTAGAGTGCGGGTTCGGAAGGGATCGACTATTTCATCAGGTTGTTATGATCTCAGGTCGGTAGCAGGGAAAGTATTTGCTTGATCACGGAGCGGACGCTTCTTTCATCCGGATTTGTTTTTGCCAGTACCTGCAGGCCCCATATACTGACCATCAGGTATTTGGCCAATGCTTCCGGGTCCCGGTCCGGTGGAAGTTCCCCGTTTTCGTGTGCTGAGATAAGGGCGGCGCGGATCATGGACTCAATGGCCTGGAAATATTTGTCGACCTCCTGTTTGATTCCTTCCTCTTCCGGTGAAGATTCCAGCATGGTGTTGACCAGGAAACAACCGCATTGCTTTTTGCCGCTGACAATGGTCTCCCCGATTCGTTCAATAAAATTCCTTATACCCTGCAGGGGAGTTGCAGCCGATTCCAGGCAAAGGCGAAGGTTGGCAATGGACTGTTGACCGTAATAATTAAGAGCCGCCAGAAATAATCCTTCTTTTGATTTGAATGCCCCATACAGGCTTCCCGGTTGCAGCTGGGTGGCTTTCACTAATCGGGATACGCTGCAGTTGCAGTATCCCTCCTGCCAGAAGATTTCCAACGCTTTTCGCACCACCTCTTCCCGGTCAAATTCTATGGATCTTGGCATGGTTTTTTTTGTGTCTCATGCGAGAATGATTGATTTTTGAGTAATCGTTCAAAAAAATTCTTGAACAAATGTTCAACAATGCTATAGTTGAACAAACATTCAACTATAGGGGGAGTGTAGCATGAAAAGCCTGAAAGAACAAATAGCGGAATTAAACAAAGAGAAAGTCGGCCGGATACCCAAGGATATTCTGGATACAATGCAAACCGTAACAGATGGTCTAAAGGCGATACACCTGGAGGAGAACAGTGTAAAAACCGGTGATCGGGCGCCGGAGTTTACCTTGCCGGACCACACCGGAGTTCCTCGCTCTCTTGCGGATTATCTGCATGAGCAGCCGGTAGTTGTCAGCTTTTATCGGGGCGGCTGGTGACCCTATTGCAACCTGGAGCTGTACGCTCTGCAAAAGAAGTTGCCGGAAATTGAACAGGCGGGAGCGCGACTGATTGCCGTATCGCCGGAGATGCCGGATCATTCGCTTTCGACAAGAGAGAAAAATGACCTGGCCTTTGATGTTCTCTACGACCAGGGGAACAAGGTGGCGGAATCTTTCGGCCTGGTCTTCGAGTTGCCTGAGGTGTTGCGGCCGATTTATGCAAACTTCGGTATCGATATTCCCGAATATAATGGCGACACCACATTTAAACTTCCCATGCCGGCAACGTTCATCATCGGTCAGAATGGTGTAATACGGTATCATTTTGTTGATGCCGATTACACAAAACGTTCGGAACCTGCTGAAATCGTCGAG
>WFZC01000177.1 GCA_015489765.1 Desulfobulbaceae bacterium | reverse complement strand
CGCGCTCTGGGAGCAGGTCGAGACCCTGCCCGAGGGCCGGATCGTGCGGCTCGGGGAATCGGAGAATTTCTGGGCCATGGGCGACACCGGTCCCTGCGGTCCCTGTTCCGAAATCCATATCGACCAGGGGCCTGAACATGGCTGTGGCCGCCCCGATTGCGCGGTCGGTTGTGACTGTGATCGTTTTCTTGAATTGTGGAACCTGGTGTTCATGCAGTTTAACCGGGATGAGTCCGGCGCCATGACGCCCCTGCCCAAGCCCTCCATTGATACCGGAATGGGTCTTGAACGGGTGGCAGCGGTCCTGCAAGGGAAATACAACAATTTTGATTGTGATCTCTTTGCCCCCTTGATTGAGCACATCGCCACCCTTGCCGGGAAAGAGTACAAGGCCGATGATGCCGATGACGTGGCCATGCGGGTTATCGCCGATCATGCCCGGGCCACCACCTTCCTGGTCGCGGACGGGGTGTTGCCGTCCAACGAGGGACGCGGCTATGTCCTGCGCCGGATCATGCGCCGGGCCATTCGTTTCGGCCGCAGTCTCGGCCTGGAGAGCTTTCTTCCTGGTGTCTGCGCCCTGGTGATTGACATCATGGCCGAGGCCTATCCGCATCTCATTGATGCCCGTGAACTGCTGGCAAAGGTGGTGACCAATGAGGAATCCCGGTTCGGCGAGACCCTGGATAACGGTTTGGCCATGCTCGCCCGTGAGATTAAGCGCTTGCGCAGGGAACAGGGCGATGACGCCTGTATCGACGGCAGCTTTATCTTCAAGCTCTACGATACCTATGGCTTTCCCGTGGATATTGTGCGGGATGTGGCCCTGGAGGAAAAGGTTGCCTTTGACGAAGCGGGCTTTTCAGAGGCCATGGAAGAGCAGCGGCGGCAGTCCCGCCGGTCCTGGAAGGGCAAGGATGTCGATCACCTTGAAACCGGGGTGCTGGCCCTGGTGGACCAGGGCAAAACGGCTGAGTTCGTCGGTTATGATGTTCAGGAATGCACCTCCACCATTGGCGGGATCATCGACGCGTCCGGCGCCCCGGTCGACAGGGCGGAGGCAGGTGGATCATACAGGTTGTTCTGTCCGAAAACGCCTTTTTATGCCGAGTCCGGCGGCCAGGTCGGGGACAGGGGGGTGATCCGCTGTTCTTCCGGCACCTTCCGGGTGGAAAATACGGCGGCGCCGGTGGAAGGGCTTGTCCTACACGAAGGGGTGATGGCAGAGGGCAGCCTGCAACCCGGCTCCGAGGTCGAGCTTGTGGTCGAAGACGCGCTGCGCACGGCGACAAGGGCAAACCACACCGCCACCCATCTTTTACAGGCGGCCATGAAAAAGGTGTTGGGTGATCATGTCAAGCAGGCCGGGTCACTGGTCAACGCCGAACGTTTACGCTTTGACTTCACCCATTTTTCACCGCTGAGCAAGGAGGAGATTCGGGAAATCGAGCAACTGGTCAACCGGGAGATTCGCCGCAACACGCCGGTTGAGACCGCTGTTCTGGCCAAAGAGGAGGCCATTGCCCAGGGAGCGACCGCGCTTTTTGGTGAAAAATATGGTTCGGAGGTTCGGGTGGTGGCCATCGAGGGCTTTTCCAAGGAGCTCTGCGGCGGAACCCACGCCCGGGCAACCGGTGATATAGGTCTGTTTACCATTGTCTCCGAATCCGGCATTGCCGCCGGCGTACGCCGCATCGAGGCGATAACAGGGGCGGCGGCAATTACCCATCTTCAACAGCTTGCTGCCGGGGCTGATGAGGTGGCCGACCTGTTGTCCGGGCCGTTTGCCGAGGCCCCTGCCAGGATAGAGGCGCTGTTGAAAAAACAGAAAGAGCTGGAAAAGGAGCTGGCAGCGCTGGCTGCCTCCCGGGCCATGTCCGATCTTGACGGACTGCTGAACAATGCGGTCCAGGTGGGGGATATCAAGGTGATTGCCGGCGAGATTCCCCTGGATTCTCCCAAAACCCTGCGTGAGGTCGGTGACAAGGTCCGTGACCGGATGGGAAGCGGTGTTGCGGTGCTTGGCGGCGCCATCAACGGCAAGGCCGCCCTGCTGGCCCTGGTCAGCAAGGACCTGACTGATACCATCAAGGCCGGGCAGCTGGTGGCAGAGGTTGCGGCCATTGTCGGCGGCAAGGGTGGCGGCCGGCCGGACATGGCCCAGGCCGGGGGCAGCATGCCTGACAAGCTGGGTGAGGCCATGGCTGCCGCGCCAAAGATTGTTTCCGAACTGGCAGGAGTAAAGGCATGAGTGATCAATACATGCGCAATCGTTTTGTGCTGACCGGGGTCGGCCTGACCGCGCCCGGCGGCGCCAATGATCTGGCCGAATACCGGCGGCGGTTGCTGGCCGGAGAAAGCGGTATCACCAGTATTGATCTCCGCTACATGGGCCGGGCCCCGGCTGGTATCTGCACCTTTCCGGAGACAAAATACCGCAAGAAAAAGGAAAACAAACGGGGCACCCGGGCCGGCTGTATCGGTGTCTACTGCGCGGGGGAGGCCTTAAGTGACGCGGGAATCGATTTCAGCGAATATGACAGGGCCCGAACCGGTGTCTATATCGGCCTTACCGAACACGGCACCGTTGAGACCGAAAACGAGGTCTACAATATCAGTCGCTTTGACTACAATGTCGACTACTGGACCCATCATCACAATCCCAGGACCGTTCTCAACAATCCGGCCGGTGAAATAACCATGAACCAGGGGATTACCGGCCCTCATTATTCCATTGGCGCCGCCTGCGCCGCCGGTAATGCCGCCCTTGTCCAGGGATTGCAGATGCTTCAGCTTGGGGAGGTGGACCTTGCCCTGTGCGGCGGTATCTCCGAATGTGTGGGCTCCTTTGGTATCTTTGCCAGTTTCAGGGCCCAGGGGGCCCTGGCCGAACATGTTGATCCGACAAAGGCCAGCAGACCCCTGGACCTGGACCGCAACGGGAT
>WFZC01000176.1 GCA_015489765.1 Desulfobulbaceae bacterium | reverse complement strand
AGGTAGAGAAGTGCAACTCCGAGCTGACCGCGGCAAACAAGGCCAATAAGGAATTGAAAGATGCCCTTGCCGACGCCCGGATGAAATTGGCCAGCGATGCCAAAATCCAGCAGGAAAAAGACAATGAACTGGAACGCCTCGGCGCCCTGGTTCAGCAACAGTCAACGCAACTTGGTGACCTGAAAGCCCGGCTAACCGATACCGTCTCCCAGCTGGCCCTGGCAAGGGAAAGTCTGAAAAAGGCGGACCTCAAAGCCGAGGCCATGCTTCGTTATGGCCAGCAGAAAGACCAGTTGCTGGCACCGTCTGCCCGCCAGATCAGTGACCTGGAACAAAAGCTCAAGGAGAAAGAGACAGAACTGGCCCAGACCCGGGAAGAGCTGGCTGCAATCAAAAAGAAACTGGCTGCACAACCTGATGTTGATGAGGCCCTGCAACAACAGTGTGCCAAGATCAAGCAGGAACTTACTGACAAAACGGCCGCACTTGCGGAAAGCGAAAAGGTAGTCGTTGAACTGCGCAGTCAACTTGCCCAACTGCAGGAAGAACAGAAAAAAGAGCTGGCCGAGCGACAGCAGATGGTCAGGGACCTGGCCTCGATGACCGAGTCAACAGATGTTTTGAAAAATGAAATAGCCTCGCTCAAAGAGAAGTTAGAAAAGGCAAACGCCACCATCACCGATCTTACTGGTTCCCTTGAACAGACAAAAACCGACTTGGCCAAAACCAGAGAAGAGCTGGCCAAGACCATTGCCGAGCGTGATGAACTGCAACAGAACCTGACCGCCAAGACCGAAGCGTTGGCCAAGGCCGAGGCAGAAATAAACCAACTGAAAAACGAACTGGATCAAACCTCGCAACAACTTGTTGCCGCCCAAAATGAATTAGCCTCCCTTAAAGAGCAGGAAACGGCAGTGCAGCAGAAATTTGCAGACCTGCAGAAAAATGCTCAGGAAATTGAGCCGCTTAAAACAGCTTTACAGGAAAAAGAAACCGCACTTGCTGAAGCTGAAAAGAAAATTACCGAATTACAGGCCCTGATTGACCAGAAAACAGCCGCGATGACGGATCTGCAAACCCAGCTTGAAACCTTACAGAATTCGGTATCGACACTCGAAGAAGAGAAAAAACAGTTAACAGCACAGGTAACGGAAACCCAGACAAAGCTTGGCGAACTGGAACCCCAGATTGCGACACTAAATGAAACTGTTACCGCCCTTGAAAAGGCCAAATCAGACCTGACCACCCAGTTAAATGAGGCACAGAAAAAACTTGTCGCACAGGATGAACTGCAGAAACAGATTGAAACCCTGCAGGCCTCCCTCACCTCTCTCAAAGAGGAAAACGAAAAACTCACCAACCAGGTAAACGAGGCGCAGCAAAAACTTGTCGCACAGGATGAATTGCAGAAACAGATTGAAACCCTGCAGGCCTCTCTCACCTCTCTCAAGGGGGAAAACGAAAAACTCACCAACCAGGTGAATGAGGCACAGAAAAAACTTGTCGCCCAGAATGAACTGCAGAAGCAGATTGAAACCCTGCAGGCCTCTCTCACCTCTCTCAAGGGGGAAAACGAAAAACTTACCAACCAGGTGAATGAGGCACAGAAAAAACTTGTCGCCCAGAATGAACTGCAGAAGCAGATTGAAGCCCTTCATGCTTCGGTCACCTCGCTGAAAAAAGAAAACGAAAACCTTGCCAAGCAACTGGAAGCAGCAAAGGCCGCTGCTGCCGACATTGAAAAGATGAAGGGTGATCTGAAGGCAAAAAGCGATGAGCTGACCGCAGCGCAGGCTCGAATTAAGGCACTGCAGAAAAAGCTGACCCAACTGCAGAGCGATGCTGCTGCTCTCAAGGAAAAAACAGCTGCCCTTGCGGCTGCCAATGACCAGGTAAGTGAACTCAAGGCGAAACTCAAAGCCCTGGGCCAGAGCCTGTCGCAAAACAAACAGCAGGAAAAGGCCCTTCAGGATCGACTGTCTGCTGCCGAGGCCAAAATTAAAGCATTGAACGATGCCCTGCAGCAGGAAAAACTGCTGAAAAAAGAGCTCACGGCAAAAGAGTCCGCTTTTGCACAGCTGCAACAAAACCTGGCCACACTGACCAGCGAGAAAAAGCAACTGGCGGCCAAACTTGCACAGAGTGCAGCCGTGGCTGCCCAGTTGACTGAACTTAAATCAACATTCTCCACAAAAGAAAGCGAAATTGAGCAGTTAAAGGCGACAATCAATGATCTTCAGGGTAGCGCCAAAGAGGTTGCAGTACTTAAACAGCAACTTGAAGAGGCAAATCAGAATATCAAAACCCTTGAAGAAAAAATTGCAAGCCTGCAAAAAGAACGGGAACAGATTATCCAAAAATCCAAGGATTCAGATAAAGATGGCGTTTCCGATGCCGATGATAAGTGTCCGAACACCATTGCCGGAGCAAAGGTCAATGCTGAGGGTTGTGAAATAGACAGTGATAATGATGGGGTTGTCGACCGTCTGGATCTCTGTCCGGACACCGCTTCCGGAGCAACTGTTGACAAGCTCGGGTGTGCGGAAAATGCAAAGATTGTCCTTCAGGATATCAACTTTGCCCTTGGCACCGCAAAACTGACAAATTCGGCAAGAAAAAATCTGGACAACGTGGCCAAAATCCTCATTGGTCTTCCTGGCATGAAACTTGAAGTTGCAGGATATACCGATAATATCGGTGACAGCAAGCGTAACCTGCAGCTTTCCCAAAAACGGGCGCAGGCGGTCATGGATTATCTTGTCAAACAGGGTGTTCCTGCCGATCAACTTTCTGCAAAGGGTTTTGGGGAAGCGGATCCCATTGCCGACAATTTAACGCCTGAAGGAAGGGCCAAAAATCGTCGGGTGGAGCTGCACAGAATCCAGTGATTATCCAAACCTTAACGGGATTACCAAACAAAAAGGAACCTCGTGATCGTAATAAACCCGGCCTCAAAATGAGGCCGGGTTTTTTTTATTAAATGAGAGGAGTTCAGGAGTAAGGCAATAAGCCAGCATGGCTTAACAGTACAACAAAGCATGAAACTGATTTGTTCCTGATGTTCCTGTTGAATCCAGTCAACCGATTTATATGCCTCTTCAACAGATAAAACCCTGGTCAGAATCATGCCCAAGGCACCGGCCAGAAGACAGATGGAAAGAGACTGTTTCAGTGGCATACCAAACAGCCCGGTAATCGGCTCAAAGCCGAGGACCAGGCCGATGGCGACAAAAAGCCAGAAAACAACAGTGCGGGCCTTTTCTTCCCGCATTATTTCCCCCTTTATCTCGGTGGTAAAGGTAAACATATCTTTTTTCTTCAAGGCATGAAAAAATTCCCAGCGGCCGAACATGAGTAAGGCGTCACCGGCCTTCAGTTTCTCTTGAGTTATATCCTTAAACTGGCAGACACCGCTTCGACAGAGGACCACCGGCACAACATGAGTAATATGATATCTGCTGCGAACATGCAGCTCACTGAGCTTAAATGAACCGAAATCATCCGGTATCTCAAGCTCGTAAATCCCTGCTATTTCCTGATAGATATCAACCAGAGAAGAAGGCAGCAAACTGTTGTCGCTGTTCTGCCCACTACCCTTTGGCAAACTAAAACGACCCAGCAGGATAAAATATAGAATTGCGGCAATAACCAAAGCTATGCCAATGGGCGTTTGCGTGAAAAGTCCCAAAGGCTCGACCTGTACACCAAGAAGACCAAGACTGTTGGACTGGTCGATGAGATCATTGAGCAGGATAGTCGGACTGGCGCCAACCAGGGTTATCGTGCCACCAATAATCGCGCAAAAACCCATGGGCAGCAGGATACGCGAAACCGGGATTCCGGTCTGCCTGCCAATGCGGATGGCAGCAGGCATAAAAAGAGCTGCGGCGCCGATATTGTGCATGAAGCTTGAAATAAAGGCAACAGTGGCTGAAATCAAGGTCATTATCCTGCTCTCTGATTTACCGGCAATTTTGAAAATTTTCCGGGCAAGCACATTCATGCAGCCGATCTTGTCAAGACCGGCACCAATGATAATAACCGCGATAATTGAAACAACAGCGTTACTTGACAAGCCGCTGATGGCCTCCTTGGGAGTCACAACTCCAAGAATAGGCAGAATAACCATCATTATCCAACCAACCACATCCACGCGTACCCATTCAAAGATGAACATGAGAATTGCCAGCGCCAGCACTGCCATAACGATTCCCATTTTCGGGGTAAACGCAATTTTCCCTCCCTTCCTGTTTGCTTCCGCAGCTTTTATGGACGCCTTTTCAGCAGTTCTGGAATCCATGGCAGGGGCCTGTTCATCGGCTGATACTGCCTGTGATTAAGATGTCATCGCCTTTTTTATCTCCTTATCTGCAGATGGGTTATTGCCTGCAAAAGCCAAAGATGATACCAACAAAAGGTTTTTACCTGGATGATAAAAAAAATATTTTTTCCATCCGGTCATTTTCATCAGTTCGGGGGATGCAAATTTTTCTATTCCGGATTATGGATTGCTGGTTCGAATGCAGAGAGACTGGACTGTCTTTCACCGCCGAGTGGTGGTAGAAATAAAATCCTGTCAAAAGTATGGATTCCCGCCTAACAGTTTGCGGCTGAAGCCGCTCCCACGACAAGGATAACGAGACAAGAAGAAATTTCAGGGAAGATGGAAAAGGGTAAACTACGTAAGTGACGGAAGAGGGGCAGGCCAGGGAAAGAACAACCGGGGTACAGCTCATGCTGTTTGCAGTAACCGACACCGGCAATGTCGACAATAAACGGATCCTCTAACCGAAAAATGACTGAAACCACGCACGTAAAAAAACTCGGCCCCCTGTTGCTCAGCGGCCTGATGATCGGCCCCATTCTCGGCTCAGGCATTATTATCCTGCCGCCGCTGGTGTATCAGGTGGCCGGAAACTGGGCATTACCCGCCTGGGTGCTGATTGTCGCGCTCAGTTTTTTCTTTGCCGTAATTTTCGGCAGGCTGTCCATTCTCTTTCCCGGTGATGCCGGTGTTGCCCGCGCCATTGAAGAGGCTTTCGGCAACCGGGTGAAGAAACTGACCTCCTTTTACCTGATCGGCGCCGTGCTGTTCGGGCCGGTGGCCGTCCTACTGACAGCGGCAAAATACCTGCGGCCCATCTGCAACCTGCCCGAACCCCTGCTTGCCCTGCCCATCCTGCTGATCTGTACCGGTCTGCTCCTGCGGCAGGTGACCTCCATCGGCAGAATTTCGTTTATTCTCTCCACTGCCATCGCCCTCACCCTTTTTGTGGGCGGGGCTGATATCCTGCTCTTTTATCGCCAGCCCTCTACTCCCCTGCCCCCTTTTTCAGGCCTGCAATTCGGTCATGGCCTGCTTCTGCTCTTCTGGACCATGGTGGGCTGGGAGGTGGTGGGCAATTACAGCGGCGATGTCCGGGACCCGGAAATAACCATCCCGCGGGCGGTCATCTTTTCCGTCTGTATCATGGCCGCGGTCAGCCTGACCGTGGCGGCGGCAGTCCAGATGATCTCTCCGGCCATGGTTCAGGGCGGGAGCGTTACCATCACCGACCTGATCCGGCCCCTGTTCGGCGGCAGCAGTGACAGTATCATGGCGGTCCTGGTCGCCTCGTTGTGTATCACCTCGTATCTTCTCTTTACCGGTGGTGTTGCCCGGCTGGCCTCTTCCCTGGCCGGGGAGGGCTATTTACCGATCATCCTGGCCCGCAAATCATCAACCGGGGCGCCGATTACCGCAATCCTGGTCCTGGCGCTTTTCCACCTGGCGGTGCTGACCGCTGTTTCGTTCCGTATCACCAATATTGAACAGCTTGTGGCCCTGGCCGACGGTTTTTTTATTGCCAATGCCCTGATCGGGATTCTGTCGGCGATCAGGCTTCTGGAGAGCAGGATATTACGCGTTGCCGCCCGGCTGCTGGCCCTGATCTTCACGGGAATCCTGCTCAATGGCGGTGCCGTGGTTATCGCCATTATTGTTGTCATGGCAGTCGGCTTTCTTTTTCAGCCAATGGGCATGGTCAACAGAATACGACGGATCCGCTGAGATGGTTTGTCTGCAAGATGGCGCAAAGCGCCGGTCGATCTGCAATATGAAAACAAGAGGTTATATCCCCTGTGACCAGTTACGATATGCAACACCGCAGAGCAGCGAAACAAAAAAAATATCTTCTTTACCTCACACATTATAAATTTTATAATTATGTGTGAACATAGGGAGGAATAACCATGGCCACTAATCTTGCTATCGACGACCGACTCATTGAAGAGGCGAAAAATATCGGCAAACATCGCACCAAGAAAGCGGCGGTTACCAAAGCCTTGCAAGAATATATTCAAAGAAGAAAACAGGCGGAAATACTGAATATTTTTCACACAATAGACTATGAGCAGGAGTATGATTACAAAAAACAGCGGGCCAGGAAGTGAAAGTCATCGTTGATACCTGTATCTGGTCCCTGGCCCTCAGGCGAAATGAACCTTCGCCAAATGGTTATGTTGCAGAACTTGCGGAACTGATAAAAGATATTCGTGCCCAGCTCATTGGCCCGGTACGACAGGAATTGCTCTGTGGAATAAAGTCTGAAAAACAGTTCAATCTCCTCCGAAAACACCTTCGCGCCTTTGAAGACATTGAAATAACAAGACAAGATTATGAACTGGCAGCGGAGTACTTCAACACTGCCAGAAAAAACGGCATTCAGGGGTCAAATACCGACTTCCTTATTTGTGCAATTTCTAAAAGACACAAGATGCCTGTTTTCACAACCGATCAGGACTTCCTCCATTTTCAATCCGTGCTTCCCATAGAGCTATATACAATAAGAAAATAGTCCCGGCCAATTGCCTTCAGAGCAGCATTCGAGTCTGGTTATCTTTAAAAATTCGTATAATTACCAACAGATAAGAAGATTGAAGGTAACTTCTCAATAAGTGGTGATATAAGTTAGGATCCCCGCCCAACAGACCGCGGGGATGACGCTCTGAATTGCCTGCAACTGGGTCATTCCGGCAGGTTGTTGGCCGGAATCCATATAATTAGCAGCAACTTACCATCAGTTATTGAGAAGTTACGATTGAAGAAGAAAATTTCCGGAAACCGGACACGCCATGGACACCGAACAGACACAACAACAGGTATACCAGTGGAACGGCGATGACTATGCCGCAAACTCGGAAGCACAGCTTCAATGGGCCATGGATCTTATGGAAAAGTTGCAGCCCTGCGGGGATGAACACCTTCTTGATATCGGTTGCGGGGACGGCAAGGTCACGGCCATGCTGGCGGCACGGCTTGACCGGGGCCGGGTGACGGGCATAGACAGCTCAAAGAGCATGATAGAGCTTGCCCGCAAAAGCCATGGCAACAGGGTGAAAAACCTGGAATTTCTCCTGCAGGACGCGCGCAGCCTGCCCTTTGCCCAGCAATTTGACCTGGTCTTTTCCAATGCGGCCCTGCACTGGATTATCGACCACCGTCCGGTCCTGGAGGGCATTTTCCGCGCCCTCAGGCCCGGCGGCAGGGCGCTGGCGCAGATGGGAGGCAGGGGCAATGCGGAAACAGTGGTCCGGGCCATGGAGGAAGTCATTACCCGTAAATCATGGCAGCGGTATTTTCAAAATTTTTCCTTTCCCTATGGGTTCCACGGGCCTGAAGAATATACCGGCTGGCTTGAGGAGGCGGGGTTTACCATAGAATACATCAGGCTTGTGCCCAAAGACATGGTACACGCGAACCGGGAAAAGTTCATCGGCTGGCTGCGCACCACCTGGCTGCCCTATCTGCAGCAGGTGCCGGAGCGGGAACAGGCCCGCTTTCTGGAAGAAGTTGCCGCCTGCGCCCTTGGCAGGGAACACCGGGGCGAGGTGCACACGCCGATGATGCGTCTTGAATTTCTGGCAAAGCGGCCGGGCTGATTTTCGGCCCGGTTACACACCAAGGTAGCGGCAGCGCACCTTGTCGGTGAATGCGGAAAATGGCTTTTCCGCCTGCCAGACCACCCTGCCTTTTTCCAGGATGAAACAACGATCACTGATGGCCAGCATGGCATCAATGTTGCGGTCAGCCATCAGAATCGCCATGGAACGCTTTTTCAGCAAGGCCAGCCCCTGCCATATTTCCTCACAGAGGATGGGGGCCAGCCCCTCGGTGGCCTCGTCGAGCAGGAGCAGAAGAGGATTGATGACCAGGGCCCGGCCAATGGCCAGCATCTGCTGTTCGCCGCCCGAGAGTTCCCTGCCTCGGTGGTTGATGCGCTCGCGCAGGCGCGGAAAGATGGACAAAACCCGCTCCGGGGTGTAGGGGTCGGCCACCCTGCCGTAATCGGCGGCCACGGCCTCCATGTTTTCCCGCACGGTCAGGGTGGGAAAAATCTCCCTGTTCTCCGGCACATACCCTATGCCAAGGCGGGCAATTCGATAGGGCGGCAGGGTGTGGATCCGCTGGCCGCCAAAGGTGATGCTGCCCCGGGCCGGCGGGGCCAGGCCGATGATGGAGCGCATGAGCGTGGACTTGCCCATCCCGTTTCTGCCCATGAGCGCCACCATTTCCCCGGCCCCCACCTGCAGGGAAATCCCGTGCAGGACTTCGGCCCGGCCGTACAGGGTGACAATGTTATTTAAATCCAGCATTTTGACCCCAGGTAGGCTGCCTGCACCTCGTCGTTGGCCCGTATTTCTTCGGGCCTGCCGGTGGCGATGATCCTGCCCTGCACCAGCACGGATATCCGGTCGGCCAGGGTAAAAACCGCCTCCATGTCGTGCTCGACAAGGAGGATGGTTTTCTCCCCCTTCAGGGACTTGATCAGACGGGAAAGCTCGCGGGCACTGCCCGGCCCCATCCCGGCCATGGGCTCATCCAGCAGCAGAACCGATGCGCCCGAGGCAAGGGCCATACCCATTTCCAGCAGTCGCTGCTCGCCATGGGCAAGGTTTTCCGCCCTGATGTCCGCCCGATCCGCCAGTCCCACCTGTTCCATGATCCCGGTGGCCGGCTCCCGCAGGCGAACATCTCGGTCAGCCCGTTGCATTAAAGCAGACAATCCCCTGTTCTCGCCTGCCTGCACGGCCAGTTCAACGGTCTGCCGCACGGTAAAACCGGGAAACAGGGAGGTGATCTGAAAGGAGCGGGCCATGCCGAGACAGGCCCGTTTATGGAGCGGCCTGCGGGTGATGTCCCTGCCGCACAGCAGGATGCGGCCCCGGTCAACCGGCTGCAGTCCGGAGATGAGATCAAGCAGGGTTGTCTTGCCGGCGCCGTTGGGACCGATCAGGGCGTGCAGTTCTCCGGCAGCCAGGCCCAGGTCAACATCGGCGCAGACCCGCAGGCCGCCGTAGGCCTTGCCGACCTGTTGCAGTTCCAGGGCCGGTCCGGTCATGATCGCTCACCCTTTTCAAACAACAGTCCATAAAGACCGGATCGGCCGAACAGGACCACCAGAATGAGAAACGGGCCGAAAATCACCATCCAGTGATCGGTGTACATGGCGAGGTATTCCTCGAGAAACAGCAGGATGGTCGTCCCGAGGACCGGGCCGAACAACCTGGCCATGCCACCCACCAGCACCATGACCATCAGTTCCCCGGAGCGGGTCCAGTGCATCATCTCCGGGCTGACGAATTCCCCCTGGTTGACCAGCAGGGCCCCGGCAAGACCGGCAACCGCCCCGGCAAGGCAGTAGGCGGAAAGCTGGTAGCCCAGGGGCGCGATACCAAGGGCCTGCAGCCGGACGACATTTTCCCGGCCGGCAATAAGGGCCCGGCCGAAGCGGGCATGGATCAGCCGGTGCATGAAAGCAAGAAAGAGTAGCAGCAGGGCCAGGCAGAGATAATAAAAGACCCGGTCATTGTCCAGGTCCAGGCCCGGCAGGGTATTGCGGCCATAGAGGGAAATTCCGTCAGAACCGCCATAGGTATCAAGGGAGGTAAAGAAAAAATAGACCATCTGGGCAAAGGCCAGGGTGATCATAATAAAATGCATGCCCCTGGTGCGCAGGCTGATCAGGCCGGTAACAAGGGCAAAAAGGGCGGCCAGGGCCATGGCAAGCGGCCAGGCGACCAGGGCCGAGTTCCAGCAGGACGCAGAGGGTAGCATACCAAATATCGGGCTTCCCGCCTGGACATGATAGAGCAGAATACCGGCCGTATAGCCGCCAATCCCCACAAAGGCGGCATGGCCGAGACTGACCAGACCGCCGTAACCAAGGATCAGGTTGAGGCTGGAGGCGGCCAGCCCGTAGATAAGGGCGCGGGTGGCCAGGGAGAGGAGATACTGG
>WFZC01000175.1 GCA_015489765.1 Desulfobulbaceae bacterium | reverse complement strand
GTGCCCTATTATCTTGTAGTCCACCTCATGGCATTTCATAACCTGCTCCTTAGCAAATTTCCGAAGAGTCTTTGCTCACATAAATTCCCTTTTTAGTTTTTATCGTCTTTGCACGCGCTTGATAGAAAAAAATGTTCTGACGCGATAAACCGGTATTGAACAGATATTGTACCACCTAATGTTGGAGTCGGCTGCTTTTCATGACGCACACAGGGTCGCGTAAGCCTTGGAAAAAAAAGTGAAAACGGTACAAGTGCCATGACCAAAGATCTTCTGGCCTACCATCAGCTAGCGGCAAAACCCTCCTGTCATACAGGAAACCTAACACGAGAGCGCTCAAAGTATCTGCTACCTTGACTTCAGAATAAATTCAGGATATCCACTTGACGGTCACAATTATATAGTTTTCATATAGTTAGGCTGCCTTCCCAGGTTGGATGTTTTACATCTTTCAAACGGCCAATGCGATAGTAAGAAATATCACAAGTGCCAAGAGTGCATAACCTGCATAGGCGTTTAACTGGCCATTGTGCATTAGAGCCAAGGTGGAAGCGATCCTCTGGCCGGCATTTGTCATCGGATAAAGTATCAAGCGATCAACCAAGTGCACTTCCTTGCGCTTTCGCTGGATCGATACGCGGAAGTGTTCTGCAATGGTTTCGCGGCGATCCACGATCTTGGGACGTAAGACAGCCTCGAAAATCACCCTCACGGGTTGAGCAAACCCGCTCGCGGTGTAGGTCATCTCTGGCAAAAAGCGCCTTACCCCTCCGTCCCACCGGGGGCGACGTTCCACCTTGCGGCGCCTTGCCACGACAAGCCAGACAATGCTTGCACAGACCCCAAGCAGCAAGATGAGCGCTATCAACATGTACGATGTGGACATGGCAAAAACCACCGGATTCTTTTTCCCTCCCCGGTGAATTACCGCCAAGCCCCGTCCAGGCACTATGCCCTGTCCAACCTGGGCACCAAGATTGTGAAAGTCGGCAGCGAACTCAGGGGGCAACTCGCTGGCAGAAGGACGATTTTGGAAAAAGGGGGGCACGAGTGCGCTGGTACCGCTTGCGCCGGCCAGTGGTGAGACCACCTGATCCACGGCGGGAATCACGTAAGTCGGCAAGACTCCAAGAGCAAGGCATACCAACGCAAGGAAGGCCATTGAAAGAATGGTTGGCTTACCGGCCTCACGCGCCTTTTCCGCGGTTTCCGAACGGGGCATGCCTAGGAACCCCATTGCAAAGGCACGGACGAAGCAGGTAACGGCAAGACCGGCGGTAAGCGCTAAGACCACGCCTGCGGCCACGAATACTATCTTTAGGCCCAAAGATGCCAACTCCACACTGCGCAAGAGAGACTCAAGCGTAAGCCATTCGCTGACAAAACCGTTGAATGGTGGCATGGCCGAAATAGAGAGCGCCCCTACCAGGATGAAAAGTCCCGTCCATGGCATCCGTTTGAGCAGGCCGCCCAGTTGGTCGAGGCTGCGGACCCCCGTAGCGCCTTCCAACGCTCCAGCCCCCATAAAAAGCAGAGTCTTGAAAGTTGAATGGTTAAAAAGGTGATAAAACGCGGCGATAAAGGCCATGGCAGCCGCAACCCGGTGGTCGGCGGCAAGAAAGATGATGCCGGCTCCAAACGCCGTGGTGATGATCCCTGCATTTTCGACAGAACTATGGGCGAGCAAGGTCTTGAAGTCGTCTTCAATAGTCGCGTACAGGATACCTATCAATGCAGTGATCGAGCCGACCACGAGCATAACGACCCCGGGCCCGGCTTGCGTCATCGGCAAAAGATCCGTATTGACACGGATGATGCCGTAGAGTCCCAAATTCAGTGTAGCCCCGGCAATAAGCGGAATGCATGCCGGCGGGGTCGCAGTATAGGCCCGCGAAATCCAGAAATTGAGGGGAATAAGCCCGGCTTTGACACCGAATCCTACAAAAGAAAGGATAAAGATGGTCCAACGAAGTCCGGCTGTGAGACTGAAACCACCGGCTTTGATGCCCTCAAAGGAGAGTGTGCCTGCATTTCCTGCCAGCAAAAGCAGGGCAACCAGCACGAAAAGCGTGCCGGTTTCACCTATAGCCAGCATAACGTATCCAGGACGTTCTCCTTCGCCGTTACTTATAATGAGATAGATTAGAATGGACATAATTTCCCATGTCACGAGAAACAAGAATACATTAGAGGCAATAATAACCAGAATGATGCCAATCAGCAGACCCAGGAACAGTGCTGGGATGGGATTAGGTTGATGTACCTTCTCATCATCTAATCCGGTAGCGGCAAAAAGTGAAGCGGGCATGGCAACTATGGAGGTCACCACCAGGAAAAACGCCGATAGATGGTCTACGGTTATGGTCAAATTCCCAATGTTAGGAATGGTCCATAACGAAGCGCTATAAGAAGCGTCGGCAAAGAGCGCCCATGTACCAGAGATTAGTAACACGAAAGAGCCAACACCCCCGAAGCAGGCCAGAGCTAGCCTGGCTGCCTTCCTACGCAACAGTAGAACTGCTGCTATTCCAAAAAGGTAGATGCCCAATGTTGTTGTCATCCAAGGGCCGAGAGCAGTCATCGTATGCCTCCTTCTTCATTCACGTGCGCCGATACAGGCTTCGTCGATTGGGACGCAGACTTTCGACCGGCGAGCACCAGCAAACCGTGCAGGATGGTCAGCGGCGGGGGCGGGCAGCCAGGGATTTCTACGTCAACGGGCAGCAGGTCGGAAACCCCTGCACCTGTCACGAAACCCGGCCCGAAAATGCCGCCGCTTAGAGCACAAGTACCCACGGCCATCACCCGCTTGGGCGTGGGCATGGCGTCGTAGGCCTTTGATAAGGCGGTCTTCATGTGATCTGTCACTGGTCCGACAACCAGGAGGATGTCTGCTTTGCGCGGGGTCGGCGTTATGAAGAACCCCAGTCGGTGCATGTTGTAGAAGGGATTGTTCAGGAGCCTGGTTTCGTTGAGGCACGCACCGCAATCACCGGCATCAACTACGCGAATGTATATTGAGCGCCGGAACGTAGCCGGCAAGGCCGCCGACCCCTCACGAATGCTTGCCCACTCAAATCCACTATCCCAGGAGATCGGCTTGGCAATGCCCCGGCTGCAGCGATAACAATGAAGACAGCGCCTGGATTCCACAACCACTCTGCCGTCTGCCCGGTGTAGTGCACCTGTCGGGCAACGCGCGATCAATGTCCTGGTATCTCCATCGTAGGAGGGCATCGCCTGGGGCAAACCGGGAGAGATCCCAGGGGTGGTCTCTTCCCCTGACGGGTAACGCGTGGTGACAACACCTGTCTGTAAGCCTTTTATGACCCATCTGCTCATGTCTTGACTCCTGACCTAACTCAGTTATCGATCATTCTCAGCCACCGACAGCCCAAAGGTTGCCAAGATGATCGGGAAGTCTTGGAACGCAAAATTTTCGGCAGCCAGGTGAAATCCGTGCCAGTTTGTAAATGAAGGTGTGATCAACCGGTACCTTTTGAGCCTCCCTTCTTCATCAAGGCGTACCCAGTGCCACGTGGCGCCCCGCGGCGTTTCAACCCCTGCCAACCCCACGCCAGCCGTGGCCTTGCTCTTGGTAAAGACTGGCCCATCAGGCAGGTGGGCTACGGCCTGTTCCATGATGCGCAGGGACTGCTTCGTCTCGGAAAGTAAGACCCTGAGGCGCGCATAGCCGTCACCTTCAGATTCTCGGGGAATATCAAACGTGCAGGCATCGTATGCAGCATATGGCTGAATCTCCCTCAGGTCGTTACAGTAGCCCGACGCGCGGGCCACCGGGCCAACCAATCCATAGTCACGAGCCTGCTGCTTTCCAATAATCCCCACTTCTTCAATTCGATCCAGAAAGCTGCTTGTGTCTATCAGGAGCTTCTCTATCTCATCCAAACTCCGGACGATGCCCTTGGCCCTGGTGATTGACTCTCTCAATGACTGATTGTCGAAATCACGGCTTAACCCTCCTGGAACCGCCAGCCCAAAGAGATAGCGATGGCCGGCCAGGAAGCCAGCAAGTCTCAGCGCCTCTTCTTCCAGGATAGCCGTCTGGCTGGTGGCTACTGCAAGCCCTGTCGAGCTGCATATACCATCAATGGTCCCAAGGTGATTTCGCAGACGCTCCAGTTCCGCGAAAAAGCAGCGCAATACCTGCGCGCGCTCCGGTACATCCACCTCACTAAGTTGTTCAATGGCCATACTGAAGGCCAAGGCATGCGAGAAGGCCGTGGTACCTGAGAAACGCTCTGCGAGAAGAATTACATCGTCAATCGAGCGTCCCTCGGCAATCTTCTCAACGCTGCGGTACTTGAAAAAGAGACGGGGGAAAGCGCGAAGGACCTCCTCACCTATAGTCTCCAACTGGAAATGTACGGATTCCTCGGTACCGGAGAATACCGGCCCTATCGGCATGACAAAGGCCCCGGGCACATCTACCACTCTCTTGGGCCGCCAATCATGGCGTGGCTTGCGATTGGCGAGAGCGCTTACCGGATCGAAACGACTGCGCATGGGTGCAACACCTTCTTGCCAGACGTCGTCGTGCAAAATGAAATCGCCCATGCTTGGATGGCCCTCAAAAACCAATCCAAAGAGATCTTCGGCCTCACGCTCGTGCCAGTCAGCGGCATGGACTGCCACACTTACGCTCGGGAACCGACACTCTTGGAGCGGAGCTACAGTGCTTACCCGGATACGCCCCATTTCGCCCTGGCCGACGAAGAGATAGTGAAGTTCCCAAATAGCGTTCTCTTCAACCACCAGGCCTGAGAAATGATAGTTCTGCTGATTGAACAACCAGTCGCATAGCCCGGCCACTTCTTTAGGTTTGCAGCGAAACTCAAGCGTCAAGGAAGAGTCGGCGACAGCGACCTCAACATCAGTCCAAAAGACCTTTGCCTGGTTGGCGATTTCCTGAATTTTCATGGTATCAACCTCCCATCGCTGCTGCGGCAAGCTCGATTAGCTTTTGCAGAGTCCCCGGAATGAAGAGACCAAGCACAATAACCGGGATGGCCGCGATAATTAGGGTAATTCTGCAACTTACCGGCAGGGATCCGGGACGCATCGGATTGCTGTTCTCGTCGGGGCCAAACACCATGCGGCTGACGTGGTTTATTATGGCGAAAAAGGCAATGGCGATAAAGAACACCAAGAGCCATGTAGCCAGATACTCACCTTGATTCAAGCCGGCCTTCAAGATGGAAAACTCGCTAAGGAAAAGCGCAAACGGCGGTGCGCCAGCGATGGCCAGACCTCCAAGCAGGAGAGCCGCGCCCGTTAATGGCGCACGCCTGATCAGTCCGCGTACCGAGGCGATATCCCTGGTCTTCATACCAAGCAGAACTCCACCAGCGGCATAAAAGCAAAATGATTTTGTAACGGCATGACCAACGATCTGAAGCATTGCCGCTGCATGCGCCGCAGCGCCACCCAAGCCCACCGCGACCAGGATGATGCCCATGTGCTCAACGGTGGAAAAGGCAAAGAGCCGTTTATAGTCACGGACACCCAACAAGAGAAAAGCAGCCGTACCTACAGAGACCAACCCAAATATCAGTATCCACGTTTTTGCGTGAATAGCAGTAGCTGCGGACACAATAGGTAAGAGACGGAGTATGACGTAAAGTACGGCAGTGGTTTCAACACCGGAAAGCAGTGCACAAACTGGAGTTGGGGCCTGGCTGTGGGCATCCGGCAACCAGGTATGCAACGGCACCAGCCCGATCTTGGCACCTAAGCCGACAAGAATAAGGACAAATGATGCCTTAAGCAGCACCGGCGACATTTTTGGCGCAACCGCCAACAGCCCTTGCCATGTATGGTACGGGGCAGCGACTTGCTTCGCTGCCCAATAAAGCACCAGGAAGCCGAGCAAGGCAATGGCGGCTCCCATTATCGTCAGAACGACATATTTCCATGCAGCCTCAAGGGCTTCATGCGTGTTTTCAAAGCCAACCAGCAAAACGGAAAAGAGGGTTGTGAGTTCGACAGCAACCCATACAAGGCTGGGTTCCTGGATAAGCGGTACGATGAGCATCGAAAAGACGAACAGGTTGAAGTTCACGTAGTATCGCCTGACACCGCCTGTTTTTTTGAAATCCATGTATCCTAGGGAGAAAAGCGCCGCCGTCAAGTTCACCACGGCGACAAGCAGTAGGATGACCGCACCCAGGGCATCAAGGGTAATCCAGTGGGGTATAGCCACGAGGAGATGCTGCCGAGAAAATACGATTTCCAGAGTTGTACGCGCTGTGAGTCCCAGTACCACTACTGCTCCTGTAAACGTAATGGTGCCTCCAAAACGACCTTGACGGGAAAAAGAGGACAACACGGCAACTGCAAGAGGAATGGTTATTAGCACAAGTAGTATCATTTGTGTCCCTCCTCTCGGAGCTTTGCCAGAGCGCCGACGGCGGTTGTGCCGACTCGTTCATGGACCGCCCTGGTAAGCACCCCAACCACGAAGATCAGTATAAGAAGGTCAAAGGCCAGGGCGAGTTCGGCGATGAGCGGCAGATCGGGCGCTATGGCGACACCTGCGAAAAAGGCTCCGTTCTCCATTGCCAGGAGCCCCAGAAGCTGGGGAACCGCTTCCCGGCGATTCGTCAGCGTATAGGCCCCCAAGAGAAGGCCCGCCAGCCCAACAGGCACGTTGATTCGTGGGGCACCTGTGACGGCCGCGGCCTTCAACCATGGAAGACTGAAAAAATAGGCCCCGATGGTGAGTCCGAGGGCGATAATAAGAGAAGTCGGGATACTGACAACCTGCGTAATTTCCCGTCGCGCGTAAACCTCTTCCTTCAATAGGTGTCGCAGGAGCCACGGCAGGAACATGACCTTTGTGACAAGGTTAATGACCCCCACAGCCATCAGGTGTGTCGAAAAGGGTCTTGCTCCCAACAGGAAAGCAGAAGCGGCCAGAAAGATCGACTGGAAGATGAAAAACTTCAGGCAGGCGCCCACCTGGCGCGTTGCCACGATTCCAACGGCTGCAATGATAAAAAGGCCTCCGGCCAGCGCATTCAGGTTACCCATGATGGTTGCCATGTCTTGAAAGCCCTGCATCACCTGTCTCCTTTATTGCGTAAAGGCACTCGTCAGCATCGCGATAACTGCAATAACGAACGCAGCGCTCATGAACTCACTTATCCGAAAAAGTCTCAATTTCGCCAATGACGACTCAATGAATACAAGAAAGACAATAAACAGCAGGATTTTAATCAGTACCAGCGGAATGGCCAGTAAGACCGCCTCCCAGCTCAAGGTCGAAGCGAGTCCCCACGGGGTCAGCAGGACATTCAGAAAAACGATCATAAGAACGAAGAACTTCATCCAACCGCCCCACTTCATCAGCGCAGCACCTTTCCCCGAGTATTCAAGATCCTTGGATTCCTCAATCATTGCCAGCTCAAAATGCCCCGAAGGATTATCCACAGGAATACGCCCCTTCTCGGCTAGTATGAGCATGACAAAAGCAATCAGGAGCAGGATATGGGAGGGCTCGAAGAAGTTGGAGATGGGAGTCACCCATTTTTGCTGTACGATAAAAGGTATGGTTGAGTCTGCCACGAATGAGACGGTGAAAAACACGATGAGAAAGATAGGTTCTGCCAGGAAACCGACCATGCGGGTTCGGCTTGCGCCCATTGGCCCGTATGGATTCGCTGTATCAACGGCGGCCAGGGCCGCAAAAAAGCCGCCGAGCGCCAGGACGAAGCCTGCGCCAACCATGTCAGCCATGAATGCCCAGAATAGTGGATAGTCCGTGAGAACCGGGATAAGAAGGGTTACGAATATGGGTGCCACGAAAACGATATAAGGGGTCACGCGGAAGATCCATGAGCTCTCTTCAGGTACGACCTCGTCCTTAGAGAAAAGCTTCCAAAGGTCCCGGTAGGGCTGAAAGATGCTTGGGCCCTGCTTGGACTGTACGATTTCCTTGAAGCGATTAAGTACTCCCATTGCCAAGGGCGAAAATCCCATGACCACCAAGACCTGCAGGACATTGAATAGAATGCGCTTACTCATATGCGCCTCCTTTCCGCTACGAAAGAAGCTGCGGCTAAATCGTCTGAAACTCTATCCCAACGCACGAAGAGCTTGGAAATGCCGGGAGAGACCAAAGTTGCAAAGGGGATGAGACAAGTACGCCAAGGCGAGGTGACAAAAATACAGTCCTGGGGCATCAATGGAGTCCTCCTTTCCAAACAATCTTTCGGGCCGTAACGAAGGCTGAAAAAGCCCGCGCTGTAGCGGGTCCATAGCCGTAATAGTTTCGACTCCTCCCGCTACAAAAGCCTGCGCTGCAGGAGTCATCAGCCCGACTTGGGCAATTGTCTGGGGGACTCCTTCCCCAAGATTCGTCTATCGTCTACCAAAATGGCCGGGAAAAGTCAAGTCCAAAGCATGGCTCATCCCCTTCCTTACACTGGTCAGAGGCCTCCGGCAGGTGTTCACCGACTCTATCTGTCATCCTAAGGGAAACACCTGAGAAGGAATTCGGGCCGCCCGGCCCTGAAGACTCCCTTCCTGAACAAAAAACAAGAATACGGACTAAAGGACCATAAACGCAAGTGCTTGATACGGCATGACGGGGCAGTGATCCCAAGGAATACTTGCGCCTAAAACGTCATGATGGTGAAACCATCATCCATGAAGGCAGCAAGGGATGGGTGACCTGACATGTCCCCGATTATGGGAATGCCTATACTTTCTGCGGCCTTGAGGGTCCCCATCTTGTTGGCGCATGCCCTGCAAACCCCTGTGAT
>WFZC01000174.1 GCA_015489765.1 Desulfobulbaceae bacterium | reverse complement strand
GTTGATTACCTGCGCTCCATGGTCCATACCACGGCGGTGAACATCACCCGCATGTTCGGCATCACCGGCCGGGTCATTGCCTCGTCCACGGCCTGCACCACCTCCAGCCAGGCCATCGGTTTCGGCTACGAAATGGTCAAATACGGCATGCAGGACGCCATGCTCTGCGGCGGCGCCGACGAATACGACACCACCACGGTGGCGGTGTTCGACAACCTGCTGGCCTGTTCGGTGGACTTTAACGATACCCCGGAACGTACGCCCCGGCCCTTTGACAGCGACCGAGACGGCCTGGTGGTGGGCGAGGGCGGCGGCGCGGTCCTGCTGGAGGAATATGAGGCGGCAAAGAAACGGGGCGCCACGATTCTGGGCGAGATCATCGGCTTTTCCTGCAACAACAACGGCGGCGACCTGATCCTGCCCAACCTGGACGGTATAACCGCCACCCTGAAGCTGGCCCTTGCTGATGCCGGGATCGGCCCGGATGCAGTTGACCTGATTTCGGCCCATGCCACCGCCACCAAGATGGGGGATGTGATCGAGGCCCAGGCCATCGACGGTGTCTACGGCGGCCGGCCGCTGGTCACCGGCCTGAAGAGTTACATGGGCCACTGCATGGGGACCTGCGGCGTCATTGAACTGACCATGCTGCTCTACATGATGGAACAGGAATTTGTCGCCCCGACCCTGAACCTTGACAATGTTGATCCCCGCTGTGGTATGCTCAACCACGTGCGTGAGCCGGTCGAGCAACCCATCGGCATCGCGGCCCTGGAAAACTTTGCCTTTGGCGGCGTCAATACCTGCCTGCTGATTAAAAATGGGCGGCGCCTCACCTGAGTCAACCACCCGGCCCCTTGTCCGGTGCTATGATGCCGCGGTCACCCTGGCCTGCTGGGGATATTTTATCTTTGCCTTTGTCTTTCCCTTCTGCCTTATTTACGGCGGGGCCTGGCTGCTGCCCGGCCAAAGGGAACCACGCTTCCAGCAGATCAACAACTGGTATTACCGGGGATTTTTCCGACTGCTTGCCATCATCGCCCCCAGGCAGCGGTTGCTGATCGATGAGGAGGTACGGCGGATACGGTCGGCGGTGATTGTCTGCAACCATCTCTCCTACCTGGATCCGCTGCTGATGCTGGCCCTGTTCGGCCGCCAGAAGACGGTGGTCAAGACCCGGTTTTTCAAGGTTCCCATTTTCGGCTGGGTTCTGAAGGGCGCCGGATATTTTCCGGCCGATGGTACGGGCAGATACCGGCAAATGATGATAGAACAGGTGGAGGGCATGAAAAAATATCTTGCCGCCGGTGGTATTTTTTTTATCTTTCCGGAAGGAAGCCGCAGCCGGGATGGAACAATCGCTCCCCTGCACAGGGGAGCGATCAAGATTGCCCGTCTCTGCCGGGCGCCCATCCACGTCCTTCATCTTGAAGGGACCGACAAACTCTTTGCCCCGGGAAAATTTTTCTTTCAAGCCCATATGGCCAACACCATCACCCTGCGCCGGGTCGATCATATCACTCCGGACCGCCTCCAATCCCCTGGCGACCTGGAACAGAGAATACACCAGGCCCTGGCAACGGGTAGCACAGGCCGGCAGCATGCCGACCCGCAGCAGACCAACGCCCACGGAGTGAGGAAATGAAAGTCATCCTGATATCCATGCCGGATGTGGTGCCGGTGATTATCCACGAAACGGCCGTCCATTTCCCCAATCACGGTATCGCCTCGGTTGGCGGCAATATCGATGCCGAGCATGATGTCTATCTCATCGACCTGATCAGAAAACGGCGTTCCATCAAGAAATACCTGACCCGGCAGATCAACAGAATCAAACCGGACCTGATCGGCCTGTCCGCCATGGCCTGGCAATATGATACCTGCGTCAAAATCGCCCATCTCATCAAGGAACTGCGGCCGGAGGTCAAGATCGTCATCGGCGGCTACCATGCCACCCTCATGCACGAAGAAATCGCCGGGGCCAAAGAGGCACGCTGGATCGACTTCATGATCCGGGGTGAGGGAGAAGAGGCGTGCCGGCGCCTGGTCAATGCCCTGGACGGACGCGACGATCTTGCCGATATTGATTCCCTGTCCTACAAGGTCGACGGCCGATTCGTCCATAACCCCAGAGGCGGCAACCTTGATCTTGCCAAACTGAAGCCGCCGATCCGGGACAAGCGGAGGCTGACCTGGGGCTACCATATCATGTATTCCAAGATCGAGGTCCTGGAGACATCGCGGGGCTGTACCAGGTCGTGTAATTTCTGCAGCATGAAACACATGTACGGCCGCAGCTTCCGCACCTTTCCCATCAGCCGGGTATTGGCGGACCTGGATGATATTTATTACAACCGCAAATCACGCTGGGCCTTTATCTGCGACGATAACATGGTGCTCAATCCCAAACGGGTGATGGAACTCTGCGACGCCATCATCGCCCGCAACTATAAAAATCTCACCCTGGTTGTGCAGGCGGACTGTATCTCCATGGCCACCCATGAAGACATGGTAAAAAAGATGGGCGAGGCCGGTTTCAAGTCCGTCTTTCTCGGGATTGAAAACGGTTCCAAAAAGAACCTGAGCGCGGCCGGCAAGGGGGATATTGTTGCCGCCTCGAAAAAGGCCATAGAAAACTGCCATAAATATGGAATGATGGTGATCGGCGGCCTGATTTTCGGTTTTCCCGAAGATGATGAGGATTCCATCCGGGAAAATTATGCATTCTTTAAATCCATCGGCGCCGACGCCGCCTACTGCCAGATCCTCACCCCCTATCCCAAGACCGGAATGCGGGCGCAGTTACTGGCGGACGGATTAATTACCAATAC
>WFZC01000173.1 GCA_015489765.1 Desulfobulbaceae bacterium | reverse complement strand
CTCTATGGGCGATGAGGTATTGCGTACCCAACAGGGCAACAACAACTGCTACTGCCAGGATAATACGTTAAGCTGGTTTGACTGGAGCCTGCCGGCAAAAAACCAGGAGATATTGCGCTTTACCAGGGAGATGATCGGCCTGCGCCAACGCCATCCGGCCCTGAGACGAAACCGGTTTCTTACCGGCGGGATTGTGCCGGTGTCCAGCATGCCGGACATAGCCTGGCATGGGAAAAAACTGCGTCAGCCGCAGTGGAACGATCCCGATGCCCGGCTGCTGGCCTGTACCCTGAGCCGGGTGGAAGCGGATGAAGAAGACCTGCACCTGATCTTTAATATGGAGCCGGAATCCCTGCGCCTCTACCTACCAAAACTTGCGGCCCGAGCCTGGCATCTCTGCGTGGACACGGCCGCCGATGCGCCGGGGGACATCATTGAACCCGGATTGCAGCAACCGGTCCAGAAACAAACCGTGCAAGTAGGTCCCCGCAGCGTCGTGGTTCTGGAAAGCAGGCCAGTCACCTGAAAATATGTAGAAACCAGCCTCTGCGGACGACTGGAGATTTTTTCAAGGAAAGTTCATATCGTCCACAGGGGTGGGTCCGACAGTGTTCCTGAATTTTTCGTAATCTATCAAAAACAAAAAGTAACTTCTCAATAAGTGGTCATATAAGTCTGGATCCCCGCCCAACAGACTGCGGGGATGACGCTCTGAATTGCCGGCAACGGGGTCATTCCGGCAGGTTGTTGGCCGGAATCCATATAATTAGCAGCAACTTACCATCAGTTATCGAGAAGTTACAACAAAAAGAGCCATGTCCCTTATAACGAAAATTAAACAAAACCTTGCCAACTACTCCGGAACCTGGAAAGAAAAACGAAAAGGACGCTATCTCTTTTATGTCACCATAGCGGAACGAAAGGTCTTTCTTTCCCGGCGAAGACTTATCTACAGGGCCAAGCTGCGCATTAACGACAACAAAAAGGAAGTGATCTTCCAGGAGATGCTCAAGGAAACCAGTTCCGGGTTGCTATCCGCAACCGGATACGGATTCAAAACCGAGTCGTACAACACCCTGAATAAGGCAAGAGAAGGCATCATTGAAGAACAATCACGACTGTTTGGCAAGGACTACAGCTACCGTTTCGATTTTTCGGAGATACGTGGCAAAATCAAGGATGTGGTCAAGGCAAATGGTTACCTGTTCACATACAAATTGTTATAACCAGGCCACCTGCCAGGCAGACAAATCTTTCATCTGTAGCACATGTTCGCGGCTAAAGCCGCTCCTACCCTCCATTATCCGTAGTGATATCCTGTCCTGAAAATGGTTTGCCTTTATTTTTATAGGCCAATCTTCTCCGCATCTTCCCTTCAGGCTCCCACCTACAGGTTGGGCAATCCAATGTTCCCGCGCCTTTTTTTTCTTTTCCTCCAAAAAAATTTTGAACCTTTCTCCCGAAACAGGGAACCCATAAACAACCAGGTTGTTTTCCTGACACTAAATCCATGAAAAAAGGAGGAACATAATGAAAAGACATGCAATGCTTACAGTTGTCGGATGCATCGGGATGGTACTGGGTGTGGCAGGTATGGCCCAATCCGGGCCGACGTATCAACGGCCCAGAAAACCAGACCTGGTCCCAACCAACATCAAGGCGGTGCAGCAGGGACAGGGCAAGTGTTATTTACGGGTGACGATGCGGAACAACGGGCCCGGGATTATTCCCGATTCTGTTTGGACCAACAACAGGGTCGGCGTGCAGATGTATAACGGCAATACGCCCTGGGGCGGTATGGTCCTGTCCTATTTCGATCATGGTAAAAAACTGAAAAGGGCAGGCGGCAGCCTGAGTTGGGACTGGTTCAAATCCGGCAACCTTCTTTTGCAGCCGGGAAAAACCTATACCATCAAAGTGGTTGCCGACTCCAACAAAGAGCTTGCCGAGACCAACGAGGGCAATAATGTCCTGGTGAGAAGGGTTACTTGCGGCGCACCGGCAAAATATCCTGACGTCGGCCTGTATGGCTTTCTGAAAATCGGCAAATCAAAACGCCAGGTCCAGTGGAACAGCACCATCACCCTGACCCCGGCCGATGTCCATCTCATAAGCCATGGCCACCCGGCCTTTGACCTGTACTATGGCTACCGGGAATATGCCGGCATGCCGGCCCATGGTTTTTCCAACAAGATATATTACAACGGAAAAATGGTAAGCCGGCAGAGCAACCTTTCCCTTGACAGCAAGCAGATCAAGCAGGTGGCCACCCAGGCCTATTTTGGCCCTGCCCCGGGTAAACTCTGTGTCCATATCGATGCCGACAACAATATCCAGGAAGGAAACCATGAGGCCAATAACAAGGGCTGTGTCAACGTGAAATTCAAAAATTTTGGCCACAAGCCTCCTATCAAAATTCCGACGGCCAGGGTGCGGGACATCCCCCATAAAAAACCGAATTTCGTCCTGCCCAACGACAAGGTCAAAAACGGGGTGGCCAGATAAGCCGGAACCCGATGATTTCGGACGCAAGGAACAAGGGCAAGCAATCACAGCACCATGACCGGGCCGGTCAAACGGCCTGTTTTAACGGATGTCCCGTTATCAACCGGGGCATCCGCAGCATGTATTCCCCGGATCGACCGGCCCTTTCATCCTTTTTCAAAAAAAATGGTAACAACCGCCATGTCCGGAGGCTGTCTGGATAACGGCACGGATGCCGACCAAACCCCATATTTACACAAGGAGGAAAACGATGAATAAAAAAAATTTTGTCCAAATCTGTATCATGCTGGCAATTTTCCTGCTTGCCACCGGCCAGGCTTTTGCCGGAAATCCTGTTCCAGGTAATGCGCATGTGGCCCATCCAGGGGTCATTGATAAAATTCCCCATCCCCATGTTCCAAAAAATTTCCCCAAACTCCTGCCCGATCTCATTGTTAGCCATGTGGAGGCCGTTCCCAATGGCCATGGTCAATGCTATCTCAAAATTACCATAAAAAACCAGGGCATGGCCGGAGTTCCCGATACAATATATCGTAGCAACAAATCGGCAATCCAGGTCTTTGCCAATAATCATCCGAGCAGTATGGTACTTGCCGTATTTGATCCCACGAAAAGACTGCAACGACCGATGAGTACCCTGACAAACCATTGGTTCTTGAACAGCCCCCTGCTTCAAGGCGGAACCGATACGTTGATCAAAGTTTTTGTGGACGATGACAAGGCCGTCAAAGAGACAAATGAATCCAATAACCGCTGGCAAGGCTCTGTTCAATGCCTCAAATAACCCTATGCCATCAACATTTTCTTCAGCAATTCAAAATAAAGGCGGGGAGGTAAAATGATGTCCGGAAGAACAGCCATAGTCATTTTGCTGCTGTTGATCGTCCCGTTAACCGGGCAAGGCCATGCCGAAGTGTACTCAGTATACAATATTGATGAGTTTCGGTCAGCCTTGACCAGGGCCGCCTCAAACGACGAAAATGATACCATTCGGGTGGCCAGTAGACATTATACGGTTATTTCGCCCCTTATTTATTATAACGAGAATAATATTGGCAGCCTTAAAATTGTCGCCCAGAATCCAGCGGATTTACCTGTGTTCGATGGGGCGGCCGCTTCGGCAAGAATAATGGTTCTCAGCAATAACGATCAACACAATCAAAGTGATAGCGGAGCAGACATCATGGTGGAAAATCTTGTCTTTCGTCACAGCAGTCATGGTGGCTTAACGATCACTACAGATGCGGCGAACATCCAGCTAATCAACTGTATATTCAGGTACAACAACGATAATTATCACCCTGATGGTGCGGGCGCATATCTCTGGTCCAGGACAGGATCAATCGTTGTTGAAAAGAGTACATTTCACAGCAACCGTACAAACACCGGACTGGGCGGCGGCCTTTATGCGAGGACAGAGTCGGGAACGGCTCAGGTCACAAAAAACCACTTCAGCGGCAACTGGGCCCTTTATGGTGGTGGTGTCGATTTAGAGACCCAATCCGGCGCTCTGGAACTGACAGACAACACCTTCCAGGCCAATACCGCCAACTCAATGGAGGAAAACCGCCCAAGTACAGGCGGAGCGGTTGCTTGCTTCGCAACTCCACAGGGTACTTGCCGGATTACCGGTAATCTCATCATCGGCAATCGGGCTACAAGATATGGTGGCGGCGGCTCGGGTGGAGGCATATATATAGATGGCGCCATGAAAGTCACGCTTGAAAATAATTATATCGTTGATAACAGTGCTATTAGGGGTGGGGGAATATACGGTTATCTATCACCATCCAACCGAACATGGGAACTGACAAACAACACCCTGTGGAGGAATCACGCTGCGGGTCTATATGGAGGCGGAGCCAATATCGCCAGCGATAGCGATGACACCACCATCACCATTATCAACAATATCATCCGGGACAACAGCAGCGGCGGCGCGGCAGGAGATGACCTCAGGATAGATACGGACCCGGACGGGAACAACACCGCCTCAACAGTCAACCTCAATTACAACCTGCTCGGGCCACATAGCGATTTTGCCAGCGGTCATTCCGATGATCTCTACATTACAAACACGGATAATTACCACCACCACGACAACGGCACCGACGATCCCCGGCTCAGGGATGACGGTCACCTGCCCTCGGGCTCGCCGGCCATCAACAGGGGGATTTGCGGTACATGGTATTATAACTGGCGAACACATAAAATCGAATACCGACGGATTGCGCCCCTAACCGACCGGGATGGTGATCCGCGGCCTGGAGACGGGGCAACAGACGGTTGCGATATCGGGGCCGATGAATACCATTTCCCCTGGCCCATGTTCCTGCCCGCCATTGTCCGGCCGCATCTCAATCCATTTTCAATCCCTGTCCATCCCGGTTTCTGACAGGATGCATGATTGTTAACAACTATGCGCTGACCAGGGAAAGCCTGCAGGTCAAAAGGGCACCGCCGAACGGAAAACCATCTTTTTGCCGGTGGTCGGGTGGAAGAATTGCAGATACTGGGCGTGCAGCAGCATACGTTCGCCCGGTTTTCGCTGGCCATAGAGCCTGTCGCCGACAATGGGACAGCCCAGACCGAGTTCATGGGCGGCATGGAGCCGCAGCTGATGGGTGCGGCCGGTAAGGGGAATAAATTCAACCCGGGTCCGGCCCCGGTGGACGGCCAGTTTAAACCACCTGGTAATGCCGAGCTTGCCCTGTTCCGGGTCATAGACCTGGCGCGGCCGATTGTCCGGGTCAAGCCGAAATGCAAGCTCGATTTCACCCGCATCCTCGGCAACCACGCCTTCCAGGATGGCGTTATACCGTTTTTTTACCTGCCTGCGGACAAACTGTTCCGACAGCCGGGCATGGGCGTTGCGGGTACGTGCCAGCACCATCAGGCCCGAGGTGTCCATATCAAGCCGATGCACGGCCGGTTGTTCTATGACGTCGGGAAAATAATCCCGTACCTGCCGGACAACGCAATCCTGCTTATCCGGGCCGCGGCCGGGCACGGACAACAGCCCAGCCGGTTTGTCGACCACGATGACATCGCCGTCAACATAGAGCAGGTGGATCCGTAATATATTGTTACTCATATCATATCCCGGCATCCATTTCCCCGATGCCGCAGAGCATGGCGCCGAGGATTGGGGCGCATTTCTCTTTGCAGGCCTGGTAAAAATGTTTATGCTTGCGTGTTGCCGATGCATTTTCACGGCCATAATAAAACTCGGCCAGGCTGAGGGGCACAAGACCATGGCGGGCGGCATGGGCCAGCAGCTTGGGCGCACAGCAGTCGCCGGTGCCGGTGGGTATTCCTCCCTGACCGTAAAAGGCCTGACCAAGGGTGTGGCATCTGCCACGGAAATCGGGCAGTCGATAG
>WFZC01000172.1 GCA_015489765.1 Desulfobulbaceae bacterium | reverse complement strand
AAAGTACACCATCCCTGTCTGGCGGGCCGCGGAAGAAGTCCCTTTCACAACCCTACCGAAATAAATGGTTATTCCTGTTGCTTCCTGCCGGCCAGCAGGACATTCACCAGCAGAATAATGGCCACTCCCACTGTTATCGCCGAGTCAGCGACATTAAAGGCTGGCCAGTGATGACCGGACACCGAGAAATCGAGAAAGTCCACCACCGAGCCAAGACGAATTCGATCAATGAGGTTACCGACTGCCCCGCCGCCGACCATGGCCAGGCCAACGGTGTACCATCGGCTTATCCCTTTAATTCTTCGATGAAGAAAAAAAATAACGGCCGCGGCAACAACGGCAACACCGATAAAAAAAACCTGGCGCAGCCAGCCGGGACGGCCGGCAAACAGACCAAATGCGGCGCCGGTATTGGTTAAATAGGTAAGATGAAAAAATCCCGGGATGATCTCCCGGGACTCATACAGCATAAAATGATGCACCACCCAGCTCTTGCTCAACTGATCCAGAACAACAACCAGCAAAAGGCATGTTATAAAGAGCACGTCCGACAGCTCAATCGGTTAGGTTAGGTTAAGGAGTGAACAACGTCCACACAGCGGGCACACAGACCAGGATGTTCCGTATCCAGACCTACCGAAGGGTCAATAACCCAGCACCGCTCACATTTGTTCCCTTTGGCCGGGCAGACGCCAAGAGTCAGGTCGGACAATACCTCCCCGGTGCCGATCTCTGTTTTTTCGCCTTCGGCAATGACATCAACAAGCCGCATACTGGACACAATACACAGTTCCTTTATCAACTCAAGATTGTCGGCAAGGAATTTTCTCAACTCATCATTATCGGTCCTAAACATTACCTCGGCATCCAGGGAAAGACCGATCACCTTGTCCCGCCTGGCAGCCTCAAGCACCCTGGTGACCTCGCTGCGAATCTGCAGCAGCCTGTCCCAGCGCTCGTAAAACCCGGGATCATCAGCTATATCGTCAACGGTCGGGAACTCGGCGAAGAAAATGGACTGCTCAAGGGGGGCATCCGGGGCGAGGCCATGCAGATGTTCCCAGGCCTCGGCGGTTGTAAAACAGAGGATTGGCGCCATCATGCGGAGCAGGCCGTCAAGGATGCGGTAGATCACCGTCTGGGCGGCCCGCCTTTTGGGATCATCGGCCAGAGAGCAGTAGAGCCGGTCCTTGAGGATATCCATGTACAGGCTGGAAATCACGGTGCCGCAGAAGTTATGCAATCCATGATAGATGGCATGAAATTCATACTCGTCATAGGCCCGCAAGATTCGCCGCACCAGTTCTGCATAGCGGCTGAGCGCCCAGCGGTCAATTTCGGTAAAAGCATCCGGGGACACGGCATGACGCTTTGGATCAAAATCTGCGAGATTGCTGAGGAGAAAGCGAATGGTGTTGCGAATCTTGCGATAGGCGTCAGAGACGTGCTGCAGGATCTCATCGGAAACCTTGACATCATCCTGGTAGTTTTCGCTTGCTACCCAGAGACGCAGCACCTCGGCGCCATACTTGTCGATCACCTCCTGGGGGGCGATAACATTGCCCACTGACTTGGACATCTTCTTGCCCTGGCCATCCACCACGTAACCATGGGTGAGCACGCCCCTGTAGGGCGCCCTGTCCCGGGTGCCGACCGAGGTCAGCAGGGAGGACTGAAACCAGCCCCGATGCTGATCACTGCCCTCGAGATACAAATCGGCCGGAGAACGCAGTTCCTGCCGCCGCTCAAGGACAGCGGCATGGCTGGTGCCGGAATCGAACCAGACATCAAGGATGTCGGTTTCCTTGCGAAAATTGCTGGACCCGCATTGGCAGCGAACATTGCCGACAAAATCCGCGGCCTCATACTTGAACCAGGCATCGGCCCCCTCCCGGGCAAAAAGCTCTTCTATCCGGTCGCATACCTCCCTGCTCTGGAGTACCTCGCCGCAATCCTCGCACACCAGGACGGTCAGCGGCACGCCCCAGGAACGCTGGCGGGACAGGCACCAGTCCGGCCTGGATTCCACCATCCCGTAAATACGCTGTTTGCCCCAGGCCGGGGTCCAGGTGACCTCGTCAATGGCCTTTAGCGCCTTTGTGCGGAGATCATTTTTCTCCATGGAGATAAACCACTGTTCGGTGGCCCGGTAAATCACCGGTTTCTTGCACCGCCAGCAATGGGGATAGCTGTGGACAATATCGTTTCTTTTGACCAGGGAACCGGCGGCGCTCATGTCATCAATCAGCTGCTTGTTGACATCCGGCACCTGACTGCCCTGATATTTACCGGCCTCCTCGGTGTAACGACCCGCATCATCCACGGGCGAGAGAATATCCAGCCCGTAGCGCAGCCCGGTCAGATAATCATCGGCGCCATGACCAGGGGCGGTATGGACGCAGCCGGTACCGGAATCTGCGGTAACATAATCGGCAAGCACCAGCAGGGAATCACGATCCATAAAGGGATGACGGCACTGTTTACCTTCCAGTCGGTCGGAGCCGAAGGTGGCGCATACCCGGTAATCGTCAATGCCGAATTCGGCAAAACACTGGTCAACAAGCTCTTTGGCAAGGATCCATACCTCTTTTCCTGTTGCCACCGCCGCATACTCAAAAGCGGGATGCAAGGCGATGGCCAGGTTTGCCGGCAGGGTCCACGGGGTCGTGGTCCAGATCAGAACAGACACCTCCCGCCCGGCAAGCTCGGGCGCTATTGCCGCCGGATCGGTCTTGAGCGGAAACTTGACATAAACAGACGGAGAGGTGTGATCGCCATAATCGACCTCGGCCTCTGCCAGGGCGGTATTGCAGGTGGAACACCAGTACACCGGTTTTCGCGAGCGCACAACAGAACCGGAAAGGAGAAATTTATTAAACTCTGCCGCGATATCGGCCTCATACTGCAGGTTCATGGTCAGGTAGGGAGCCTCCCAGTCACCAAGAACACCGAGCCGTTTAAACTGTTTTTTCTGCGTCTTGATCCATTTTTCGGCATACTTGCGGCAGGCGCCCCGTTTTGCCAGCAGCGGGATGCTGTTTTTCTTCTCTCCCAGCTCCTTGTCCACATTATGCTCAATGGGCAGGCCGTGGCAGTCCCAACCAGGGACATAGGGGGCATCGAAACCGGCCATCCTGCGGGAGCGCAGGATTATATCCTTGAGGACCTTGTTAAAGGCGGTGCCCAGGTGAATATTACCGTTGGCATAAGGGGGACCGTCATGAAGAATATAGCGGGGCCGTCCTTCGGTTGCCTTTTGCAGTTTATGATACAGGTCTTCCCGGTCCCATCGCTGCAGGTACATGGGCTCCTTCTGGGTCAGGTTGGCCTTCATTTTGAACTTGGTCTTGGGAAGATTCAAGGTGTCCCGATAGTCCATAGTATTGCTCATCAGTGCTGATTTGAAAAAATAATCCCTGCCCATCCGGACAGCCAAAATATCATGGTAATGCCACCCAACTGATATTTTTTTGCGTAGTGGGGGCCTTTCCCCATCCCGGAGAAAAATTATGCCGCAGCATGCGGCTGGACGGTAAAACAAAGAATTTTACCAAGGTGGCGAGAAGTTGCAAGGGAAAAGAGGGAGAGAACTGTACCTGGAAACTGTAGGTGAACATTTTCCCATGGTGGAAAGCAGCACCTGTTTATCTGCCAGGTCATCAGGGATTACCACGTTAGCAATTCATGATGGCGTCGTAAAAACTTCGATCTACTGCGTCGTGTCTCCTGTGGCGATTCTCGACATACTACATGTATAGTCAAGACCCGCCACAGAATACTACTGCTTGTATATCTGTGTTTTTACTTAGCCATCTTTAAGCATTGTCTGGACTTTTTACAAGTTCATCATTCATGGCGGCTGTCAGTTTTGAGCCATCCAGATCTGAAAATACATCATCACCGGACAGCAAACCATCGACAGAGTTTTTTAGCAAACTATTGTTTTTTATTCTTGACACAACCTGGACGAATGGTATTTTTGAATATTAAGCTTTTTTTACAATAACCTTCTCGCTCTCACCTGCAAAGTTTGAAGCGAGGGCCACTTTGACCACGGGGAGGAATCATGCGTCAATACGAAACCACCTTTATCCTTCGCCCAAATCTGGGAGAAGATCAATTCACTGAAATCATAGAGCGCACCTGCTCCATCATCACCGATGACGGCGGCGTTATCATTGATACCGACCGCTGGGGAATCAAACGACTCGCTTACGAAATCAATAAAGAGGTGCAGGGCTATTATGTCTGTCTCAACTATGCCGCACCCGGCACGACCATTGCCGAACTTGAACGAATATTTCGTATCGATGATCGGGTTCTGCGCTTTCTCACCATAAAACTTGCCGACTCCATTGATGCCGAGGGCATCAGCCGGGAAAAAGAGGATTTTGCCGCCAGGGCTGAACAGGAGGCGCAACAGACCAGTGAGGAAGAGAGCGGAGATACAGCAGAGGACGAGAAAAAACCAGCCGCTGCAGCAGCTGAAACCGCTGAAGAAAAATCTTCATCTGCAGAACAATCAACTGACGAATAATCAGTATGGCTAGAGCATATTCTCAGGCCACAACCACAAGCAATGATCAAAATAATCCGAAATGACACAGCTACGCTGGCTGTTTTCGGTTAAATGTTTAAGGAGCAAGACAAATGGCACCACCCAAAAAGATGTTTTACAGACGGCGGGTTTGTCGTTTTTGTACCGATAAGGAACTTGTTATAGACTACAAAAATCCCAAAACGCTGCGTAACTTTGTTACAGAACGAGGCAAAATAATTCCAAAACGTATTTATGGGACCTGTGCAAAACACCAGCGGCAGGTAACCGAGGCCATTAAAAGGGCCCGCCACCTGGCCCTGCTGCCCTACACCGGGCCGACACAGTTTTAAACTCGTAGTTGCATGGAGATGGCAGAAAACACGCCATTGAACCGTTCGATCCTGCGGTCACGGCCTGTTTTTGCCCTGTCTGTCTTCTACTTAATACCCATACTACTGCCTCCCCTGTTTGTCTGGATGACTGGTATCCTGGCCGTTCCAGTTGCCTATATCTGCAGCCGACAGGGATGGAGCAGAGAAAAAGGAGTCAGTATTCTGGCAGCTCTTCTGCCTGCAGGAATACTGGCGTTTTTCACTGGCCGGTTGCCAATATTTGTTGCCCTTTTGCCTCTGGTGGCTCTGGGGTACAGCCTGTTTCTGGGCGAACAAAGGAAACAGAATCCGGCCCAGGCGGCCGCCTGCGGACTTGCCGTCATCGCCGGTTGCCTGACGCTCTACTGGCTGTTGTATGCACAGGTAACCGGCACGCACCCGTACCAACACCTGAAAACAATGATAGATGCCGCCATCGTCAGCGCCGGTGACATGTATCGGACAAGCGTTGACGCACCGGCTGACATGCAGGCTGAGCTTGATAGGGTATTGGTGAGCATGCGGGTGGTCATACCGCAGATACTGCCAGCTATGCTGATCAGCTTACTCCTGGTAACTGTATGGATGAACCAGGTACTGTGGAACGGATTACTGCTGAAAACGGATCCTGATCAGGCACCATGGCCACCATATTCGACCTGGAAACTGCCGGAGCACCTGATCTGGCTGCCGATCTGTGCTGCGGCCTGTTATATTTTCGGTCCCGGCCCGTGGAAGATCATTTCGCTCAACGCCCTTATTATCAGCGGTGTTGTCTATTTCTTTCAGGGGCTGGCGGTCTTTCTGCACCTGTTGGACAGACTAAAGGTGCCAGGATACTTCAGAATCATACTTTACGGGATACTGGTTATTCAGAGCTATGGCCTGATACTTCTTTCCCTGCTTGGAATCGGAGATATCTGGTTCAACCTCAGGCCTGAACCCGAAAGCCGGGAAATACCCTAAGCCATGAGGGGTTGGTGGTTTTCTCCTGAACAGAAGATGGAGCAGCCCGGACAGCCATAGACAAAACCACCAGCAGGAAATAGCTATCAGGCGGTCATTACAATGCGTTTAATCGGCCCTGCCGATTATGAATACAACACGAGGAACTATTCATGGAAGTCATTTTAAAGGAAACCATCGACACACTCGGCATGGAAGGTGATATTGTCAATGTCAAACCGGGATATGCACGAAACTATCTTATTCCCCAGCAAAAGGCTGTCCCGGTCAACAAGGCCTCTTTGGCACGATTGAAAAGGGAACAGCAGGCCATTGCCGCCCGGCGTGAAGCTGAACAGAAAAATGCCGAACAGCTCGCCGAAAAACTTGAAAAAACCACTGTCACTCTAAGCCGGAAAGTGGGGGAGGAGGACAGACTTTTTGGCTCTGTCGGCAGCAAGGACATTGCCGAGGCTTTGGAAAAGGTCGGCATTGTTGTTGACCGTCGTTCCATCCTTCTCGCCGAGCCCATCAAGTCCATCGGTGAAACCATCGTCAACGTCAAGGCCGGTTACCAGGTTATCTCCCGGCTCACGGTGCAGGTTGTTCCAGAAGGAGCTGATGCCACGGAAGAAACAGCAGAAGAGGAAGAGAGCTGATCTAATCTTCTTTTAGGGGGGCGCCTTGATTGCGGTTGCCCCTTGTACCGACAATCTGTCTTCACAGTGCAGCCTGACAGCCTGGTCAGGCTGCATTCATCAAGATTTTTTCTCTTCCGGACCCGCACAGCCTGACCGTTTTTTTACGGTCATTATTCTTTTCATTCCCCAGGTTTCGTTGTATGTTGACTCACCATGCAACAGCAAGCAATTTCCACACGCCCGGCAAACAGCGGTCTTGTTCCTCCACAGAATATTGATGCCGAACAGACTGTTCTCGGCACCATTCTCCTGCAGGAACATTCTATCCTCAAGGTGGCGGAAATACTCTCGCCTGAGGATTTTTACCGGGATGCGCACAAGACCATTTTCCGGGCCATGCTCGACCTCTTTGAACGGCGGGAACCCCATGACCTGATTACGGTCACCGACCTGCTGGCAAGCCGGAACAAACTCGATGAAGTCGGCGGCGGCGCCTATCTTGCCTCCCTGACCGACCTGATTCCCTTTTCCGCTCCCCTTGTTCATCTCGCTGAAATAATAAGGAAAAAATCAATACTTCGTCAGCTTATCCAGACCAGCTCCGAAGTAGCGGCCCGTTGTTACGAAGCCCAGGATGACATTGACGCCCTGGTGGATGAAGCGGAAAAAACAATTTTTGAAATTGCCCAGTCCAAGAAAAAACAGGGCTTTCAGGCCATGGCCGATGTGGTGCCCAAGGCCTTTGACCGGATCACCCAACTCTTTGACCGCCAGGAGCAGATCACCGGCCTGGCCACCGGCTACACCGAGCTTGACCGTATGACCGCTGGTCTTCAGCCCTCCGACCTGATTATCCTTGCCGGCAGGCCCTCCATGGGGAAAACAGCCCTTGCCATGAACATTGTCCAGCACGTTGCCGTGGCCGACAGGATCCCGGTGGCCGTATTCAGCCTCGAGATGTCCGTTGAACAGCTTGCCCTGCGCATGTTGTGCTCCATTGGCCGCATTGACTCGCAACGTATACGGACAGGGAAACTGCTTGAAAAGGACTGGCCCGATCTGACCCGGGCAACGGGCATGTTAACGGAATCACCGATTTTCATCGATGACACCGCAGGGATCGGTGTCCTTGAAATGCGTGCCAAGGCGCGCCGGCTGAAAACCGAGCATGACCTTGGTTTGGTTGTTGTTGACTACCTGCAGCTTATGCAGGGCCGGGCAAAGACAGAAAACCGGGCCCAGGAAATATCAGATATTTCCCGCTCGCTCAAGGCCATGGCCAAGGAACTGGAGGTACCGGTCATTGCCCTGTCCCAGCTCAACCGTAGCCTTGAAAGCCGCACCGACAAGAGACCGCAGCTCTCTGATTTGCGTGAATCAGGCGCCATAGAGCAGGATGCCGATGTAATCGCCTTTATCTACCGCGACGAGGTATATAACAAGGCCGAAGATAATCCGAACCGGGGACTGGCGGAAATTATCGTCGGCAAACAGAGAAACGGTCCCACCGGCACCATCAAACTCACCTTCCGCGCCGACATTACTACCTTTGAAAACTACACCCCCATGCAGGAACCTCCTGGATTGCGGATGACAGAATCGGTCAATGAACCCGGCATGTAGCTTACAAACAACAGAAACCTCTTCAACATGCGTCAAATTCACCATGAACGACAGATATGATTTCAAGGCCATAGAAAAAAAATGGCAGCAGCGTTGGCAGCAGAACCGGCCGTATAAGGTGTCCGAAGACCCGGACAGGGAAAAATATTATGTCCTGGAAATGTTCCCCTATCCCTCCGGCCGCATCCACATGGGGCATGTGCGCAACTATTCGATCGGGGATGTAATTGCCCGCTACAAACGCATGCGTGGATATAATGTTATCCATCCCATGGGCTGGGACGCCTTTGGCCTGCCAGCTGAAAATGCAGCCATGAAGCGCGGCATTCATCCGGCGGCCTGGACCTATGACAATATCGACTATATGCGCGATCAACTCAGGGCCATGGGACTCAGCTATGACTGGGACCGGGAAATAGCCACCTGCAACCCCAAGTATTACCAATGGGAACAACTGATCTTTCTACAGATGCTCAAGAAAGGCCTTGTCTACCGCAAGGAGACAACGGTCAACTGGTGTGTTGACTGTAAAACCGTTCTTGCCCGCGAACAGGTCATTGAAGGCGCCTGCTGGCGTTGCGACCAGCCGGTCCAGCCCCGAACCATGCACGGCTGGTTTTTCAAGATCACCGATTATGCGGAAGAACTCCTGCAGGGGTTGGATACGCTGACTGGCTGGCCGGAAAAGGTGGTCACCATGCAGCGCAACTGGATCGGGAAGAGCCAAGGCATGTCCTGTGAATTTCCGGTGGCTAACAGCGATAAAAAAATCACCATTTTCACGACCCGTCCGGACACCATTTTCGGGGTTACCTTCATGTCGCTGGCCGTTGAGCATCCGTTAATCGACGAACTCATCCGCGGCAAAGACCAGGAAAACGAAGTCAGAAGCTTTATCGAGCAAACCCTAATCGAGAAACAACGGGCCACGGTTGATCAGGAACCGGAAAAACACGGCATATTTACCGGCGCCTACTGCCTCAATCCCTTTACCGGAGAGCGGGTTCCCATCTATGTCGCCAATTTCGTTCTCATGGAGTACGGCACCGGCGCTGTCATGGCCGTGCCTGCCCATGACCAGCGGGACTTTGATTTTGCCCGCAAGTACAACCTGCCCATTCGTCCCGTGGTCCAGCCTAAGGGGGTCACTCTTTCGGCTGATGCCATGGATGAGGCCTCGCTGGAACCAGGCGTCCTCATCGATTCAGGCGATTTCACCGGTATGGATTCGGAAAAGGCCAAAGAGGCCATTATCGAGTTCGCCCAAAAAAACGGCTTTGGCGGGCCCCACGTCACCTACCGGTTGCGGGACTGGGGAATTTCACGGCAACGGTACTGGGGGGCGCCCATTCCCATTATCTACTGTGACAGGTGCGGAATACAGCCGGTGCCGGAAGACCAGCTCCCGGTTATTCTGCCCGGCGCCGATGATCCGGACGGACCACATGCGCCCCTGCATCAGCAGGAGGATTTCATTGCCACCACCTGTCCTGCATGCGGCGGCCCGGCCCGCCGGGAAACTGATACCATGGACACCTTTGTGGAGTCCTCCTGGTATTTTGCCCGGTATACCAGTCCACGCAACGAGAAGGCCCCCATAGACAGGGATGCCGCCTCCTACTGGCTGCCGGTTGACCAGTACATAGGCGGGGTGGAACATGCCATCCTGCACCTGCTCTACTCCCGTTTTTTCACCAGGGTTCTTCGCGATCTCGGGTATCTCGATATTGATGAACCCTTCAGCAATCTTCTCACCCAGGGCATGGTCATCAAGGACGGCTCCAAGATGTCCAAATCCAAGGGCAACGTGGTGGATCCAAGTGAGCTTATCGAAAAATACGGGGCCGACACCACCAGGCTGTTTTCACTGTTTGCGGCCCCGCCGGAACGGGACCTGGAATGGAACGCGCAGGGCGTGGACGGATCATCTCGATTTCTCAACAAGGTCTACCGCCTGATAATGGCCAACAGGTCATGTTTTTCGGTTGATACCCCTGTGGACGTTGCTTCCCTTGATGGTGCAAACAGTGATCTCTACAGGAAAACGCACCAGACAATCGGCCGGGTCACCGATTCCATTGAAAACAATTTCCACTTCAACACCGCGATTTCAGCGGTCATGGAACTTGTCAATCAGATAAACACAGTAACCGCAAAAGATTCAACAACCGCCATTTCTGCGGCTGTTCTGAAATTCAGCCTGGAGACCTGTCTGTTGCTTCTCTTTCCCATGGTCCCGCATTTCTGTGAAGAGATGTGGGAATACACCGGCCATGACACGGTTCTTGACAAGACAGCCTGGCCGGATTTTGATGTCGATGCGGCCAGGGAAGAAAAGATCACCGTGGTTGTGCAGGTGAACGGCAAGGTTCGGGCCCGTATCCAGGCGTCTGCAGACATTGACGACCGGCAAATGGAAGAACTGGCCCTGGCCGATGAACGAACACGCAAATTTCTGAACGGCAAAAAGCCAAAAAAAATTATTGTGGTAAAAGGCAAACTGGTTAATATTGTCATCTGAGTATGCGCAACAGCGTATGCCCATCAATTAAAAGCCACACTGCCTTGCGGCTAATTCCATGTATGGGAGCTTATCTGTGAAAAAAATTGCTGTCGGCGTTGTCCTGGTTGCCTCAATGGTTCTCCTTCTGACGGGATGCGGCTATTATTTTCCCAGCGTCTATGATGGCCCGACAAAGACTATCTATATGCCTGAATGGAAAAACAGGACCAGCAAACTCGGCATTGATATCACCTTGTATAAATCCCTGTCCAGATGGTTTCAGAAATCCCAGGCCATTGTCCTGACAAAAAACAGGGACAAGGCTGACCTTATCCTGGCCGGCGAAATCGTTTCCATTGACCTGCCCAGTCTTTCCTGGTCCGGCAGCACGATAACAACTGACGTCAAAATCAAACTGGGCGTACGCTACATCCTCAAGGACCTCAAGTCCGGTAAGGTACTCTGGGAGGTGCCCAATGAATTATGGACAGAAGATTATCCCTCCACGACCCTGAGTACGGCCGCGGAAGACAGGGCGCTGACCACGATTATCGATGATCTGTCCGAACGTATTTATCTCGGTACTCTCGACAAGTTGCGCAAGGAAAACATGTCGCCCCAGGGTAGTACACCTTGACGGTCGGCACAAAATCTGACCTGATTACAAAACAAACAATCAACCACAAAGCCCCCTGCACACTAAATGTGCAGGGGGCTTTGTGGTTGATCCATTTTCTGTCCTTGATCAGGATTTTTTTTAATCAGGAAATCAGTTTCCCGGCCTCCCGGGCGATGGATGGGGCGTCAAGGCCCTGGGCCGCGTACAGTTCCGCGGGCTTGCCCGAGGCCCCGTAGTGGCGGACCCCGAGGCGTCGCAAGGGGCAGGATTTGCCATTGTCCATCAGGACAACGGCAACACT
>WFZC01000171.1 GCA_015489765.1 Desulfobulbaceae bacterium | reverse complement strand
TGCGCCTGCCCGGCATACTCTTCCAGGGCCTGAATAATCATCTCCTCGGCCCGTTCCCAGAGCTCGGTTTCATCAGGCAGATCGGCAAAATCGAACAGGGATGTCTGTCGTTTCTCCGGTGCCATACCCGGCAGGTAACCGGCGCTGTCTTTTCTGGCCTGCAGTTCCTTGTTAAACTCCTGGCGGGCTTGCTCTACCGCGTCAGCAATCTCTTCCTCGATCTTGAGCAGCGAACCCGCCTCACCGGCAAGCTGCATCTTGTCAAAAATGATCTCAAGCAACTGGCCCAATACCCGTGGTTGAAGGTTGGCACTGAACTCGGCCAGCATTGCCTTATTTCCGGGCATGGGCTCGGCGCAGACAATATTTGAGCGGGTAATGGCGGGACGGCCATCCTGCTTGACGCCCTGCTGCTGCCAGGTACGTTGCGCCCGCAGCCAGAGGGAGAGCCCGGCAATCTGGACTGCGCGGGGATCAATATCTATGCCGTGGATGTTATGCTCAATAATCAGCCGGGGAATATCCAAAACAAATTCTTCCCTGGTCTCATAACACTCATGGAGCGGCGCTAATCCCTGGTCCCGTTCAAAATGCATGGCCCCGTACTGCTCTTCAATCTGCCAGGCCTCCTCATAGATCCGTTCATAGAGATCAAAGGCATAGAGGCCGAAATGCATGGAACCGCAGGCCGGATCCAGCATACGGATCTGGCGGGGGTCTTTCAGTTTACGAAAGGGGATATAGACCGGCTGCCGCAGTAACTCCTCCTGGCTCAGATCTTCGCTGGCCTGTTCTTCTTCCGGAGCGGTTTCTCCCTCGGATAAAAAAATCTCATTGGGCCGGCGGACAAGATAGCGGCATTCTTCCTTCAACGCGGTCTCACCCTGGGTCATCTCATACCAGATGCGGCCCAGGGTATTGTCGGTGAGGAACTCCACCACATAGCGGGGTGTGAAAAACTGGTTGCGGACGGCGAGCTCACGGCTGTTGCGGGGAGCGGCTGAGGCATCCCGCATCTGCCTTCGTTCTTCCTGGGAGTTGAAATACTGGTAGATCCAGCCGATGGTCTCGTCTTCAGCCCAAAGGGGTTGGATGTCGTTATCGTCCAGCAGTTCCAGCAAGGCAAGTAGACTGTCTTCCCGGGGAAAGAGCAGGCCCAGGGAAGAGTAACGGTCAAACATGACGCCAAGATCAATGGCGATTTCATCGAACAGGCAGAGAAGATAGGTCTTGTAGCGGGCATAGGTGTCGCCCAGGCCGCTGCCGGCGATCTGCAGGTACACCTTGAACCCCTTGGACTGGATACCGCTGCCGATTGACTCTTTAATCAATTGTCTTTCTTCACACATCCGCAGGGCGGCAAAACGGTTGAGCAGGGTAAAGGCCTGTTCGCGGATCATCCGGTCAATGGCAGCAACCAGCGGTTTTTTCTCGCCGCTCATGGTACTGGCCAGGTGCTTTACCCGGTCTCGAAGCATGGCGGCAATGGCCTGTTGCTCATCATCGAGATGGGTGAGCTTATCCAGATCAATAATGGTGCCGTCGGGCTGGATGCCGTATATCTCTTGCAGCTGCTCGGTAAACTCGGTGGAGAGCAGGGTTCTTGCCCCGGCAACCATCCGGGCCAGCCTGCTTCTGGTTGCGGTGTCAAATGCCATGGGTTTACTGCCAGGTGATGGTTATTTTCAGTCCTTCTACCAATGCCTGCCGGGCCTGTTCAAGCTGGTTGATAATCGAGTCCATCTGTTCGGGGGAGGTGATCTGCCGGGGCAGGCTGATGGTTTTGACCTTATCCGGCTCCCTGTCATCGTTTTCACCGCCCGATGGTACCTGCTGCTCTGCCAGGTTCCTGATTTCCTCCTCAATTCTTTTCAGTTCCGTGTTGATGGCAAACTGGTCGTTGATGATCTTTTTTATTCCATCAAGATCCGTTGCCGCAGAAACTTCCAGCCCGTCCAGCTCCGCCCCCAGCCGATTCTTGTCTTCCTCGCCCAGCAGGCTCCACTGGTGCAGGCTTGTCAGGCTGCTTTTTTCGTTTTCCAGGGCCTGCTGTTGCTGGCTGGAAAACTCTGCGGCCTTGTCGGCAATGATCTTTGTAATGGCGCTGATACGCTGCTGGATCTCGGGCTGGAATTTGTAGAAATCTTCCCGGTTGATGTAGTTGGCAAGCTCGGTGCGCAGGTCTTGTGTTTCCGTAATGATGCTGCCGGTGATCCCGATATCCGGAAGCTCCGGAATCTCGGCAAGCAGGATATTGGCCTCTTTGATTTTCTCGTCAATACCGTTTGCAAAGGCGGCCTTGACCTCCCTGGCCCAGCAGAGATCATCAAACAGGGGACTCTGTTCTCCACCCAGACGGCTGGCCGCATCTGAGGCATCGCCCTTGAGGATTTCGGAAAGATTGTCCTGCACGCTCTCGGCCCGGTCAACGCCGCTCAGCTCCAGGGTCTGCAACTGGTTGGCCAGGGGGGCGTAGTCCTGCTGGAGATCCGGGAAATGCTTGATCACGCATTTGCTGATCTCATCCTCGATGGGCAGCACCTCCTCGCCGGTAAGGGTCAGCAGCCGCTGGCTGGCCTGCATGAGCTCGTTGGGGTCAGGCTGCGCGTCCCGCAGGGAGATGCCCACCTTGTTGAAGGCGTTGGTGTTTTTCAGGCTGTTGATGGCCACCTCTCCGCGTACGGTGATATCGTCGCCGCTGACCCGCAGCTTGATCACCGCCCCCACCAGCATGGCGGCGATGATGTAGCGGGTGGTATCCTTTGACCAGCCGTAAGGGGCGCGGTAAAAATCATTCATGAGCTGGCGGCCGTCCACCTGGCCACGGCTTTCCAGGTAATCCCTGACCGAGATAATGGCCTTGTGCCCCGTGTCGATGACAGAGCCGCTTCCTCCAGCCTGGACCAGGGAAAGAGGGTCATTCTTGCTGGGAATGAGATCGAGTTTTTCTATCTTGAGAAATTTCTCAGCAGTTGAGGATTCTACCTGGACCGGGGCTTCCTTGAACTTTTCAAAGATATCTTCTGCCGCGGTTTCCAGGAATTTCCTGGTGGCCTCGAGCAGTTTGTCGCCAAGCTCGGTCACCGACTTGGGCCTGCCGCGAAAGATAAAGGAGCCGCCCTGCAGGGATTTCTGCAGGCGGCGGCTGATTTCTCCCGACAGGCTTTCTGCCCGTTGTTTCTGGGCCCGGAGATACTCCTCGACTTCCTTGTCCTCGTTTTTATTCCGGTACTGGTTGTAGATGCCGTTGGAGCGGAAAATCTCGACCAGAAGGTTGTCGATTTCCGGGTCTTCCCTGCCAAGGAAGAAGATGGTATTGCGATTGGCCCGCTGCTGGGAATCAACGATCCGGTCCTTTTTTCCGGCCTCGTACTCCGCCGGTGGCAGGAATTCTATTATGGTCTGGATCTCTTCCCTGTCGCCCAGGAGAGAGATGGGCATGGAGCCGACCTGGAGCCTGATGCCGGTTGCCACATTGCGGATCCCCTGCAGACGCGCCAAAGGCGGCTGGGTAAAGAGGTCTTTCAGGGCCGTGCTCAGTATCTGGCGGGTATCAACCGTGCGTGGCATGATCTTCTGCCGTTCCTTGTCCAAATCAATGACCGCCTCGCTCATAAAGCGCAGGCTGGCATCCACCTCGCTTAAAGGAACCGCTTCCTCGGCCAGCATGGCGTCCACGGCGGTACTGACCTCATCCTGCAGCGAAGATGCGTTGACATTGGGGTGAAGCAGGGCCGCCACATTTTCCCTGCTGACCGGGAAATCCTCCAGGATCTGCAGTACGGCCACGGATTTTGCCACCTGCAGTTCCATGGAATCCGGGCCGAAAATAGCCTTCACCTTGCCGACACCGTTGATGATGTGAGGAAAGGGCTTTTCAATATCCCGCACCAGGGTATCATACAGCACCACGGTTGTGGTGAGGGTGCCGATGGGGGCGTCAGCCAGCAGGGTTGTGCCCTGCCGCATCCGGCTCTGGTCAACCAGGACATCCTGAACGACCTTGATCGCGGAGCGCAGGCCGACCCCGCCCCGGGTTTTGGCGAGACGGGCCAGAAGCTGTAGCAGGATATTGAAATGATGGGGCAGGAAGGGGTAGAGTTCAATAAATTCTTTTTTGCCGAACTCTGACGTGTAGAGCCTGGTGTTCCGCAACTCGGTGGAATGTCTGAGCTGCGGGCCGTGGGCACCAAAGAGTTTTTCCAGTTCCTCTTCCCCGGCCTGGGACTTGCTCAGCAGGCGGGAATGGGTGATCTCCTTGATATCGCTTGCTTCAAGATCAATGGCAATGGGAAAACGATCCTTGACCTTGAAGAGCTGGGATGAGTTCATTGTTGCCCTGGGGTCATCCTCGGTGAGGGTCTGCTGGGCAGTGGCAAGAATCCAGGCATGGCCTCGGCCGATCTTCTTGATGTTTTCCGCCAGGCCCTGGAGATTCAGGATGCGGCTGTTGCTGGCCGCGACATACTGACCGACCTCGTCGAGGATGAAGATGACATTTTCCTTGCCGCTTCGCCGGCGGATGAGGTCGAGCATTTCCTTGACCCGGTCGTCTTCCTTGATGGCGTCATCGATTTTGATCTCGTTGAACTCTTTGCTGTTGGCCCAGAGTTCCGGATAAAATTCCGCAGCAACCTTGGAGGCAATTGATTTGACGGCCAAGGGCTGGTTTTTGATTGCCTCCCAGGTTTTGCCATTGGTTATCTCGGTTATCCGCTGCTCAAACTCTTCCTTCTTGTCGTCTCGCTCCAGCATGAATTCAAGGTAGGCGACTTTGCGGTCCCTGGAGTAACCGGCCCACTGCATGACCTTGGCATAGAGGACGCTTGAGATTTCCGCAAGCGTTGCCCCGGCCAGTTGCTCGCTGGCCAGGTCCAGCATGATGACGGCGGCAGGGAATTTTCTGGCAACCGTTGCCAGCCGCTGACGAAGAGTGACCGACTTGCACTGGTCCTGGAGCCACTCAAGAAAGGGCTTGCCGTCCAGGGTACGTTCCGGGTCCAGGGCAAACCCCAGGTACTTGGTAAACGAGCTTTTACCGGAGCCGTAAAAACCGGAGACCCAGACACCTATCTCGGTATTGCCGCCTTCCATTCCCTCCTCCAGGAGATCGAGCAACCGTTCCATATGCTGCTCGATACTGTCGGTGGCAACATATTCCAGGATTTCCTGTTTGAGGAGTTCCTCGCTGGTTGACTCGTAGGTGATGACCTTCTCGATGCGGCGGTCAATGGGCTTTGCCGGATCAAAGAGTTCACGGATGGTTTTCATTATTTCTTATCCTCCAATATGGGCGGATCTGTAATTGCCGTCTTCCGGATAGATCCCCAGAAAGCTCAAGGTGGTTTTGCCGGCCCGCTTGCCGGGATAGAGAATAACGGTCGGCACGGTAAATTTCCCCTGTAGCCTCTGCTCGAGGGAGCCGACCCGGAGATAGGGGTGGAGGGCTTCAAGGTCGGTGACAAAGAGAATCCCGTCACTGACTTGGGACAGGGATTCCAGCTTGTCCTGGAGTCTGTTTTTCAGGCTGTCGTCAGCGGTCAGGGCATCGGCCAGAGTTTCATTGATGATTTCAAAATCAAGGGGATCATCGGCCTCTCCTTCAAGCCAGTCCTCGCGGAAATCGTGGCTTTGCAGAATGTCGTGAACCGCATCCGCCATGGAAAAGGTGTGCACCTCCCAGCCTTCAAGGTTGAGTTTGGCAATCCAGGTTTTCAGCTTTTTCTTGACATCGAGCATTTCCGCCGGGTCAAACACCAGGTAGAAAACCGGGTCATCACCTGTCTGGCTCAACCGGCGGCCCCGGCGAATACGCTGCCGCAGTTCCTCAAAGCTCTGCTGCAATGATTGCATCTAATGCCTCCTCCATTGTTTTGTACTTCCAGGAAATCCTCAGCAGATCACCGGAGTATTGCGGGATGAAATGCGGGTTGGCCACTCTTTGCAGTTCATTGACCACATCACGAGGTTCCAGGGCAAAGATTTTCCAGTCCGGCTGGTTGAGAATGGCGTTGTCATCGACACCGCGAAAGTGCACCTCGTGGACTAAATACAAGGTGGTCAGCGGTGAGATCAAAAACGTAATTAAAGCCCTTTTGCCGCCTTTATCTTCCCCGGCCAGGCCGAAATCCGTCAGGCAACCGGTGAGGTAGCGGGCCACACGCAGCATTGTCGCATCCGACCACCTGGGGGAGATAACCCCCATGGTGGTCGCGGCTTCGATAAAATCCAGGGCGTCCTGCCTTTTTATAAACTCGGCCCCTGCCGTGTATTTGGGCCAATACACTTCATTGATGAAATCATGAAGAATGTCGTGCGCGCGGCAGGTGTAAATCAGAAAAATCTGGGTGAGTTGGCCTGGACGCAATCCGCCCTGAAGCAGTCTTTTTAGATTTGCAGCAGGCCGGCCGTTATCAACCAGAAAGCGGGAGGCAAAAACCCGACCGACAATATCCTTGCTCCTCAATGCCGTGGCCCGGGGAATGACCCCGGTTTCAAGCACGGTCTGCTTGAGATCGGCCACTTTCATCCCCGGTTCCCAGACATCAAGAACCGCCAGTATTTCTGGAATAGCTCCCTGGCCCTTGGAAAGTTCGGTGGTGTATTTACGTTTTCCGGTCATATCGCGTTGAAATATGGCAATACCTGCTTGCCGTTTGAAAAGCCGTCCAGGTAATGTTGAGCCAGTACTGCTATGCTGTTTTTTCTCTGGATCTGCTTATCCCTGCCTATCTGCACCGGGCCTTCCGGTGCATCTATGGTGCTGCCGGCAAGCTGGAGTAACCGGGCAAGCGCTTCATCTTTGTTTTGGATTACCGAAACAATAGATGAACTATCCATTCCCATAAGATGGCTGTGGATATTTTCCTCAATGGCCAGAGGCAGCCGAAAAAGATGATACACACCACCCTTGCCGATTCGGCTATCGTGAAGCCTGCGTGCCGCTTCTGATACCGAGGTGACCCCGGCAACAAACGATGACCTGGGAAAGTTAATGGCAAGGTACTGCAGGCCGATGGGACTGAGAAAGTTTGTGTCCCACCAGTTGCACTGGGATTTTTCTCCAAGATAACCGACAAGGGCTCTTAGGGTGATGTAATGTTTAGTGAGTTCTTTGTTCATTCAGACCTCGTTAAATAGTTCGGCAACCTGTCTGTAACATGTAGATATATCAAGATATTACATGGTAGTTGGACGCAAGACGGTCTGAGTTTTCAGTTGGCAGTTTTCAGTTACTGACTACTGAAAACTGAGAACAGGAGCATTACGCAAATGGCGCAGAGCACTTGGTGAGGTGTTGCACCGCTTTGCGGTGCAACACCTCACCAAGT
>WFZC01000170.1 GCA_015489765.1 Desulfobulbaceae bacterium | reverse complement strand
GTGTTCTTTTGGACTATTTTCATCATTTGTTGTGGCTGGGACGGTAAATTATGGTCCAGCCATGCTGGTTTATCCGAAAATAAGGTTACGCAGGTTGTTGATGTGCTGTAGGAGCGGATTTATCCGCGAATAGAGCTCTTCCCGATTACCTGGATAACCATGAAAATTTCGCGGCTGAAGCCGCTCCTATGGGCTTTGGTTGTGGGTAAAATCCGCCTTAGGCGTAACCTGTTGATTTTAGTTGGAAAACTATGCGGTATCAGTTGAGTTTTCGCCCTTTTTTGTACATCCGGGCATATATGGGAGGCAGTTGTTGCCGGGCAAGTTCCCGGACAACATCATCGATGCAATAGGATATCCGGTAGTGCCGGAGCTTGATACATTTTTTTTTCAGCGTTAGGACAGCGCAGGAAGCCCTGGGATCGCCGTCAAACATGCGACCGGTTGAACCGGGATTGATAAAATCAACACCGGCTGTCCTTTTATGGTAGGGGGTGTGGGAATGTCCTGTAATCACGATGTTACATTCGCAACAGGCAGCAAGCTCCCGAAAGCGGCTTATTGGGGTTGTGGGAAAGAGAAATTCGTTGGCATGCTCGGGGCTGCCGTGGAAAATGCCGACCTTTCTCTTGTGGAGATGGACGATCTTTTTTTTGGACAGCTGCAGGAGATATTTTTTGTTTGCCCTGTTCAGATCCTCTTTTGTTCTGGTATACATGATTCGTTTTTCGGGCTTGGAGGGCTTTTTAAATGATTTTCCCTTCAGCAGCTTGATGACCTTGCGGTCAGTATTACCAAGGATGGAGATCACCTCGTTCTCCCGCAGCCAGTTGAGTACCTGGTTGGGAAAGGGCGCATACACGGTTGAGTCGCCGCAGTTGATGATACAGTCAAAATTTTTTGGCGGCAGTTTTTTTGCTACAGCGGTCAGGGCCGGATAATTGCCGTGGATATCACTGAGAAGAAGTATTTTCATGGATCGAATATGAACTTTTCTAAAGAAGCGGACCAACCAGCAGGGCCATGTTTTCCAGAAAGCGCTCTTTAACGGACCGTTTTTTAAACACAACTTCATTGAGCGGCCTTGAAGAGAGCAGGTATTCTTCCTGCAGAAGTCGAAGCCGGGATGTAAATTCTTTGTTATATATAAACAGGGTCATTTCAAAGTTGAGCCAGAAACTGCGCATATCAAGATTTACCGACCCGATCAGGCAGAAATCATTATCAACAGTAATGGTTTTTGCATGTAACAGGCCGCCGCAAAATGCCACGATCTTCACTCCTGCTTCGATAAGCTCGCCATATCTGGCCCGGCTGGCATAGTGAACAAGCCGGGAGTCGTTTTTTTCCGGAACGATAATAATGACGCGTACCCCGCGTTGGGCCGCGGATTTCAGCGCGGCAAGGATTGCACTGTCAGGAACAAAGTATGGGGTTGTCAGAATCAGTTCCCTGCGGGCGGCGTAGATGGTCGTCAGCAGGAGGTTATGAATAGTTCCTTCCGCATAACCCGGCCCTGATGGCGCCAGTTGTACCGGAATCTCACCCCTGTCCGGAATCGGGGCAACCCTGGCCTCCAAAATGAGTTCTTCCAGCGGTTGTCCGGTTTCCAGGGCCCAGTCATAGAGAAAGGATGCCGTCAGTATTTCAACCACCGGCCCTTCAATCCGGACCATGATGTCTATCCATTGGCCCACTCCTTGATCCTGTTTGAAATATCGGGGATCAACCAGGTTCTGGCTGCCGGTATAGGCAATTTTATTGTCAATGGTAACGATTTTACGGTGGTTACGCAGGTCAATACGGACAAAGAGGGCCCGCATCAGGCCGGCTGGTAAACATTCCCGGACCTCAATTCCGCTTGCCTGCAGATCCAGACAGGCAGGACTGTTGAGAAAATCCTTGCTGCCGATGGAGTCGAGCAGCAGTTTACAGGCTACTCCGCGTCGACAGGCCCTTTTCAGGGCCATGCAGACCTGGTCCGCATACCCGCCGCTGCAGAAAATATAAAATTCCAGGCAGCAGATTGATTCGGCCCTGTCTATATCCTGAATCAGTCGCTGGAAAAAATCATAGCTGTTGCCAATTAAAAAAAGACGGTTACCCGGCATGGTTGGAATCCCGATGGCGGTATCGATCTGACGGTGTAATGGTTCGCATTCCGGATTGATTTTGTGCCAGTCGATAAAGGAGCGCTCACGTAATTTCTGTGCCCAACGCAGGATCAGGGGGATATCGGCCGCCGCCCGCCTTGCCCGTCGTTCTCCAAGTCTGTTTTCACCAAAAAGAAGATAGATGAGGGCGCCGAAAAAAGGCAGCAGCAGGATGACAACCAGCCAAGCAAGGGTTACAGAAGGTTCCTTCTTGCGCATAATAACTCGTATTGACAGTCCTATGCGGATCGTCAGGTCGGCAAGAAAGATGATAGAAGTAAAGAACCAATATATTTTATCCATCGGAAGAGCTGCGGTTCCGGTTAGAGGAAAAAAAGGGAAAACACCAGGAGAATGTTTTCTTTTTTCAATATTTTGGTACTATAGTGTACCTGGAAAAGGGTTTTGGTTAAATAAAATTCTGATGGCGTCGGAAAAACTTCGGTCTACTGTGTCGTGTGTTCCGGGATGATTCTCAACATACTACTTGTATAGCTGAGAGTCGCCCCGGAACAACACTCCTTTGTATCTCTGTGTTTTTACTTAGCCATCTTTGAAAAAAAAAGAACTTTTTTCGAGTTCATCAAATTCTGACAGGATTGTCAGAAATTGTTTTCCCAAACCCTGTTTGCCAAACAGCAAAACAGAAGCGGGGTATTCATGAGAGTCAAAGGTTTTTCAGCCGCTGCAGTGGAGGCTGGTATTCGTTATGAGAACCGGCTTGATCTCGGGTTGATCTATTCAGACCGGCCTGCGGTGACGGCCGGAGTTTTTACAACCAACCGGGTGCAGGCGGCACCGGTATTGCTCGATAAAAAACGGTTACAGAAAGGACAGGCCCAGGCAATTCTGGTTAACAGTGGCAATGCCAATGCCTGCACCGGAGAAGAAGGCATGGAGTTTGCCCGCTTGACAGCTGATATGGCGGCCCGTGAGTTGGCAATAGAGCCTGAACTTGTCCAGGTCGCCTCAACCGGTGTTATTGGAGAGCCATTAAAGCGTGCGCCTTTTGAGCGGGCCATGCCCGGATTGGTAGGGGCGCTTTCCCGGGACGGGTTTGAGGACCTGGCCCGGGCAATGATGACAACCGATACCAGGCCCAAGCTTGTACACAGGACTATTGCCCTTGACGGGGTGCTGGGGTCTATCCTCGGCGTTGCCAAGGGCGCTGGTATGATCATGCCCAATATGGCGACAATGCTTTGCTTTGTCCTGACCGATGCCAGGATTGTATTTCCCGTCCTGCGTGATATCGTGGCCAAAGGGGTAGAGGAGAGCTTTAACCGCATTACCGTTGACGGAGACACCTCCACCAATGATACGGTACTGGTCATGGCAAACGGAGCCGCCGGCAACGACTGGCTGGAGGAAGACAATCCCGGAGCTGTTGCCACCTTCCGGGAGACGATGGAGGAGGTTTTTTCCGAGTTGGCCACCATGATTGTTGCCGACGGCGAAGGGGCAACCAGGCTGGTGACCATCCGGGTGGAAGGCGCCCGGGAAAGGGAGGCTGCCCTCGATGCCGCCCGAACTATTGCCAATTCACCGCTGGTAAAAACCGCATTCTTCGGTCAGGACCCGAACTGGGGCAGGATCATGGCCGCCCTGGGCCGCTCCGGCTGTTTTTTTCATCCCGATCGGGTCAGTATCTCCTTTGATGATGTCATGATGGTGAAAAACGGGCTTGGACTTGGCCCTGAGGCTGAACGTAACGCTGCCCGGGTGATGCGGCAAAAGGAATTTACCGTTTATGTCCAGCTCAACGATGGCGTTGAATGCGGCGAGATACTGACCTGTGATCTTTCCGATGAGTATATTGCCATAAATGCCGATTATCGCAGTTGATTGTCGTTGGATTATTGCGATCGGTTATCGGAATGTCGGCATGTTTTCAGGGAAACACTATGATACTCGAATATTATGAAACGTAGGCTCCCCGGAGTATTGCTGGACAAGATTTCCCCTCCCGAGGGATTGCTTCTTCTTGTTCTGGCGGTCATGATCGGTGGCAGTACAGGTTTTGCTGCAGTTTTTTTTATTCGCCTGATTGCGCTTATTCAAAACAGGTCCTACACCACCATTTCCCTGCTTTTTCCCCACCTGGGCGTCTGGAGTTACCTGATTGTGCCAGTTGTCGGCGCCCTGCTCGTCGGCCCCCTTATTGCCTGGTTTGCCCAGGAGGCCAAAGGGCATGGTGTGCCCGAGGTCATGCAGGCCCTTGTCCTGCGCGGGGGACGTATCAGACCACGGGTAGCGGTGGCCAAGATCGTTGCCTCTGCATTGTGTATCGGCACCGGCGGGTCCGCCGGCCGGGAAGGCCCCATTGTCCAGGTCGGGTCCGCCCTTGGTTCGGTGATGGGGCAGTTTCTGCACCTCTCCGATGAACGGATAAAAAACCTTGTTTCGTGCGGGGCCGCGGCCGGTATCGCCGCCACCTTTAATGCGCCGATTGCCGGCGTGGCCTTTGCCATTGAAGTGCTGATGAGTGAGCTTCAGGTACGGATGTTCGGCAATGTCGTTATCGCATCCGTGTCCGCTGCCGTGGTCAGCCAGATGTTTCTCGGGGACCGGCCTGCATTCTCTGTGCCGACCTATACCCTTCAGTCACCAGAGGCCCTGTTTTTTTACCTTGTCCTTGGTCTTGCCAGCGCCCTGGTCGGCATCATGTTTATCAGCATGCTTGCCTGGTTTGAAGATATCTTTGATAACTGGCATTTTCCCCTGCCATTGAAACCGGCGGTCGGCGCTCTCTTGCTTGGCCTGCTCGGCGTCCTCTACATGTACCTGCCTGGTGTCGGCTTTACGAGTCCGACCGAGTTTCAGCTCGGCATGCCGCTGATCGAAAACATTCCCCGGGTTTATGGCGCCGGTTTTACCTTTATTGAAGAGGCGCTCCATAGTGAGGTAAACATTTACCTCCTTGCCGTGCTGGTGCTGTTGAAACCCCTGGCCACCTCTTTTACGCTTGGCTCCGGCAACTCCGGCGGTGTCTTTGCGCCCTCGCTTTTTACCGGCGCCATGCTCGGCGGCGCCATGGGAACCCTGTTTGCCGCCTGGCAGCCTGAACTTGCCGGACCGACCGGCGCCTATGCCCTGGTCGGTATGGCGGCCGTATTTGCTGCCACGGCCCGAGCCCCGCTGACTGCCATCCTGATTGTCTTTGAGATGAGTAATGATTACTCCATGATACTGCCGCTGATGGTGGCAACGATCACTGCGGGCTATCTTGCCCAGGCATTGTATCCCGAATCTATTTACACCATTAAACTGACCAGGCGCGGTATCCGTTTTTCCCAGGGCCGTGACCTTGACATCATGCAGAGCGTCCAGGTCGGCGAGGTGATGAATACCCATCCGGTGACCGTGTCCGTGGATGAACCACTGGTGGACCTGTATCGTAAGTTCCAGGAAACCAACCTGCTCGGGTTTCCTGTTGTGGACAGTGAAGGCGCTCTTGCCGGTATCGTGACCTTGCAGGACCTGGAACGCGTGTTGGCCCGTGATCCTGCAAATCTTCGGTCACTTCGGGTCAAGGATGTTGCCGTGGCCAATCCTGTTACAGTGTATAGTGATGACCCCATTTGGACGGCCATTCAAAAAATGGCGCCCCGTGATCTCGCCCGGCTGCCGGTTGTTGCCCGGGAGGACGATAAACGATTGCTCGGTTTGATCAGCCGCAGTGATATCGTTCGGGCCTATGATGTGGGCATTGTACGCAAACAGCGGGGACAGCTCCTTGCCGATCATGCTATCTTACGAAAAGAGAGAAAAAATGATTTTCTTGAGTTTCGCCTCAAACATGGTGACAAGGGAATCGGCCATCCATTACGGGAGCTGGCAATTCCCCGTCATGTCAATGTGGTCAGTGTTGAGCGGGAAGGGGAGTTGATTATTCCCAAAGGGGATACCATCTTTGAGCCGGGAGATGTGGTCACCCTTTTTGGCCGGCGTGAAGAGTTATGTGAAGCCCGGAAAATCCTGACCGGGGAAGCAGGGCCGCCCTGTCCGGAAAATCATTGAACAGGTGTTTGCCAATCAGGCGGGTATCTGCGCGATACCGGTTTTAGAAAAAGGAATAATTGAAAAAAAACCTTTTTGTAACTCGCTATGTTCATGATATTATAACCTGAGTCAGGTTAATCATGGGAAAAACTTTTGAAAAGAAATTATCATTTTTTTTTATGGTATAAGCTGAAGGCGGGTTTTTCCTCGGGTGGCCTTTTGATCCACACTATTTGATACCAAGACCGGTACCCATGGGACAGAGTAACGACAACGCAGGTGGTAGAATTGGAGGGGTCTCGCTGGCATCCTTTTTACAGATGCTTGAACAGGAACGGAAGACCTGTACCCTGGTTGTTGAATCCGAAGACCGGAGTGGTCGTCTCTACTTTAACGAGGGAGATCTTATCGACGCCGAATGTGGAGAGGATGTCGGCCAGGAAGCGGTATACACTCTGCTGACCTGGCAGGGACCTTCTTTTCGGGTAACCGAAGGTGAGGACCGCCTGCGGCGCATTACCCTGCCTCTGGCACATATTCTTCTGCAGGCCGCCACCCGCCAGGATGAATTGCAGGCCGGTGAAGAGGATAAGGAACAGGCGCCGACCGCGTCCAGTCCGCTTGAATCCCCGGCTGTCCGGAATAATCCGGCTCTGCGAAAACTCGTGGAGACCATTATTTCCATCCCCGAGGTCCGGCATTATTATCTGCTCAACCGGCAAGGGAAGATGATCACCCAGTCGTCAAGCAATACAAAGCTTCCTGATTTCATAACATACAGTGTGGTAAGCGGTATTCAAATCCGCAAGGTTCTGAAGGTGAAGGGGCCGCATCGTATCCAGTTGAACCTCGAGAATGGAGATATGTTACTGGTTTTTCCCGGCGCTGGGATGATTATTGGACTGCAGCTCGACGGCAAGGCCTCTGTGTCCTCTGTTACCGCCAAACTGAGGCCGGTTCTCACCCGCCAGCCGCCCCGGTAACATGATAAATTTGTTTTGATTACCACCGTTTCTCAGCAACATGGGATACCATTGCTACAGCTATGCTCTCCGGTCGCATTTAGCCGCGCTAATGCCTGATTTCATTCAAGCTGAGATTTAGTGGTAATCAGGAATTTGTTTGCGGTTGGACAGGAGATGGTTGAGATACAACGTTGACCATTGTCATGAATATTCGCTCTGTCTGCGTATCCGGAGATGATTCGTATGAGAAAATTGTTGCAGGAAATAGCAGTTATTCCGGGGGTTACCGGATCGTGTATTTTTGATAAAAAAGAAGGGGCCCTGTGTAAAAATCTGCATCAGGATTTATCCGGGACGAACCTGGAAACGGTTGGCATTCACCTGATACGTCTGTTGCAAATGGGTTCCATGGCCGGACTGGCAATTTCTTCAAGCCATTTCCGCTTTGATCGATATACAGTGATTGGGATACCCCTGGATTCAGATTCTGTTCTGATAACAATCTGTGATGCCCAGGCCAATTGTTCTCTGGTTGCGACAACCGCAGGCATGCTTGCCGCTGACATGCGTGATGACATGGAGCGGGACCTGTCAGCGACTACGACCACGAAACAAGAGCCGGAGAGCGAAGCAGAGAACAATGATGAAAAGGAGGAAGATACCTTTATTCAGGTTCAGCTTGATGAAGTTGAACAGGCCCTTGCCAGCGCCATCGGGCCGGTCGCCGCGGTTGTTATGCAGGACTATCTTGCCAGGTGGCGGCAGGCAGGTCCGAGTACCTCGGCCCGTGTCCCGGAACTGGCCGATATGCTGCTGCAGGAAATCGGTAATCCGGAGCTTGCGCGAATTTTTTCCGAAAGAGTCAGAGCTATCCTCTAAACTTCAATTACCACGTCGCGGCATTCTGTCTCCGCATCTCCCTTTTTTGCAAGAACCAGGGACCCATCTTTTTCTCTTCAGTGCAAATAATCTGTTGATAAAAAAAGGTGTTTGGCACTCTCCTGTTTACAGCGGCATCTATTTTCTTTATATTTTACAGCCTGTAGCATAAATAAACGCCTTTTTTTGAACGCCTGATTTTTCAGGTGTCTTTAGAGCAATATCCACAACCAGTAATAAATACAGAACACCGGGATTATGTTGTGAATCATCCCGGAACAGGATGTCGTGGATCGAAGCTGTTACGACGTGCTCATAAATAACACAGGGCACAGGACTTGATATGATAGAGCTCTCATCATTTGGCAGGAGGTTTTCACAGGAATCCGGGATACTGTCGCTCATGGATGACCTTGGTAACGCCCTTGCCGAAGGGGGAATGCTGATGATGGGTGGCGGCAATCCTGGTCATGTTCCTGAGGTGCAGTCTATTTTGCAGCAGGAATTGCTCAATTTGATACAGGATCAGCACCGTTTTCAGAAACTCATCGGTATTTATGATCCGCCGCCTGGTGACCCCTCATTCTTGGAGGCCCTGGCAGGACTTCTGAACCGGGAATACGGCTGGCCTGTCGGCCCGGAAAATATCTGCCTGACCCAGGGCAGTCAGGGCTCTTTTTTTCTCTTGTTTAATATGTTGGCCGGAGAGTTTGCAGACGGCAGCAGGAAAAAAATCATGCTGCCCATGGCCCCCGAGTACATCGGTTACGCCGACCTTGGCCTCTGTGATAATTTTTTCACTGCGGCCCGGCCCCGCATCGAGTTGATCGACAAACATCAGTTCAAGTATCATGTTGATTTTGAGCAACTCGACCCTGGTGATGATATCGGCGCCCTTTGTGTTTCCCGACCGACCAATCCCACCGGCAATGTCCTCACCGATGAAGAAGTGGAGGGGTTGATCCGGCTGGCCCGTAATCGCGGTATCCCGCTTATCCTTGATAATGCCTATGGCGTGCCCTTTCCCGGGATTATTTATACCCGGGCCACGCCTTTCTGGAATGAACATTTGATCGTCTGCATGAGCCTGTCCAAGTTCGGCCTGCCAGCAGTGCGTACCGGTATTGTTATCGCCCGGCCCGAGATTATACGTGTCCTTTCCGGAATCAACGCCATCCTCACCCTTGCCCCCTCCAGCTTCGGCGCCATGTTGACGGAACACCTTGTCGCCTCCGGTGAAATTATCAACCTGAGCAGAACTGTTATTGAGCCGTTTTATCGGCGAAAAATGGAGCGGGCCATGGAGGCGGTCCAGGAGTTTTTCTCCGGTCTTCCCTACCGGGTGCATACCCCGGAAGGAGCCATGTTCCTCTGGCTCTGGTTTAAGGACTTGCCGATATCCAGCGCTGAGTTGTATCGCCGGCTGAAAAAAAGGAAGGCCCTGGTTGTTTCCGGCCATTATTTCTTCCCTGGTTTGGACACCAGCTGGAAACATACCGGGGAGTGTCTGCGTATTACCTATTCCCAGGATGACCGGGATGTTCGTGAAGGGTTACGGATTATTGCTGACGAAGTCAGGAAACTGTATGATTGTCATGCCAAGGAGAGTCTTTTGTGAAGTCTTTTGTGAAGGGATTTATTTGTTGTTTTGCGCTTTTTTCGTTTGTTCCGACCATTGCCTTCGCAAAATGCGTGCAGGGTGACTGTAAAAATGGACATGGCCGGTTGCAAAGTCCGGACGGACGGGTATACGACGGAGAGTTTAAAGCAGGTTATCTCTGGGGAAAGGGCACGCTGACCTACCCGGACGGTTCCCGCTACCAGGGTGATTTTGTCCGTGGCCGTTTCAATGGCAAGGGAACCTTTCAAAGCAGGGATGGCCGTAAGTATACCGGTGATTTTAAAAACGGCATAATAGACGGTTCCGGCACCCTGACCACGCCTGAAGGATTGCAGTATACCGGTGATTTTGTGTTCGGTAAATTTCACGGCCATGGCAGCCTGATTTATCCCGATGGCCGGGAGTATACCGGCGATTTTCTCAATAATGTCGTTGACGGCAAGGGACGCATGATCTATCCGGACGGCACTATTTTCGAGGGGACCTTTAAAGACGGCAAGCCAGAGGGCAAGGGCGTTCGCAGGTATCTTGACGGCAGCCGCTATACCGGTGAGTATCACAACAACATGCGTGAGGGACACGGTGTCCTTGAAATGCCAGACGGATCCCGCTACGAGGGGCAGTTCCATAATGACCGCTATCATGGTCAGGGGACCTTCACCTATGCGGATGGTCATGTATACAGAGGGCATTTCGAGCACGGCTCCATTACCGGCAAAGGGACCATGACCTGGCCCGATGGTCGTAAATATACGGGAGATTTTGTCGCTGGTCAGCCCCAGGGCGAGGGGACAATGGTGTATGCAAATTCAGATCGCTACAAGGGCCATTGGCAGGATGGCAAGCCAGATGGCAGGGGGACTCTGTTCTATGCCGACGGCAGCCGCTATGAGGGAGAATTCCGTGCCGGTCAACTCAATGGTCACGGCAGGTTGACAAAAGCCGACTCCACTGTTTATGAAGGAGAGTTTGCGGGAGGGGTACCCGTTTCCCAGGTCAATGCTATCGCTGTGGATAAGCAGAAAAAGAATATTGACAAGACGGGTAACAAGGCAGTTGTCCGTCCCGGGAAAGAGCCCTCCACTATAAAGACCGCATCATCTCGGGATGACGAAGATGAAAAATCAGCAACCAGGTTCTTTCTTGAGGATGGCCTGGTCTACCGTGGGCACGATAAATTGCCCTATTCCGGCAAGGCCAGGGTTACTTTGCCCGATGGCAGTGTGTACACCGGTTTTTTCAAAGATGGACTTATGGAAGGGCAGGGTGATCTCACCTATCCTGACGGCAGGCGTTATCAGGGCATGTTTCATGACGGCCAACGGCAGGGGCAGGGAAAGTTGACCTATCCTGATGGTTCCATGTATAAAGGATCATTTGTGAACGGACAGTTTGAAGGAAAGGGGACCTATCGTTTTCGCGATGGTTCCACTTACAGGGGCGAATTTCTGCACGGTAATTTTTCCGGCCATGGCATCCTGAAATACAGTGATGGCAAGGTATATACAGGTTCGTTTAAAGATGACCTGCCCCATGGTCATGGCACCCTGACCTCCCCTGACGGCACCGTGTATGAAGGCAGTTTCCGGCGTGGTCGCAGAAACGGTTTCGGGCAACTGACCTATGCTGACGGTCGGGTGGTCAAGGGTAAGTTTAAAGACGATAAACTTGTTCAGCCTTAAGTTGAATATACGGTAAATTTTGATTTTTAAAGTCCATCATATACTGACGACGGTAACCCTGAAAGGAATGTATGATACGCTGGCATTACAGAACAATTGTCTTTGAGTTTCAAAAAGACGGTCTACTCGGAGACAGGTTTATCGATGATGAGGAAGTGGAAAAAACCCTGAATGAACAGGGACGCCATGGCTGGGAACTGGTCAGCGCGACCATGATTCAGGACGGCCTGCTGACCCTGCTCAAACGCCTTGATTCCGAGACCGATGTCCCTGTATCGGTTTCCCCTGGCCACGACGACCAATCCGTTCAACCGCCACCCATCATTTCCCGGGAAAACGATTCATCCACCGCAGCTCTGCAACAGCGGGAAAAAACATACACCGAGGACCTTGAACAGCAGCGGAAACAGGCCATGGAGGAAAGAGAACAGTGCCTGGTCGGTGAGATAAGGATTCGGTAACAGAGTGGTATCCTCACTTATTTCATCGGATTTTTTTACCTGGATGCGGGACATCCGCCGCTCCCTGCACCGGTATCCCGAGCTGGCATACAAGGAAAACCGGACCGCATCCCTGATCGCCGGCGAATTGGACAGGCTGGGAATACCGTATCAGCAGGGCCTTGCCGGCGGCACGGGAATACGGGCGGAAATAGCAGCAAATAGCGCCAATAGCGTCTGTGTTGCCCTGCGTGCCGATATGGATGCCCTGCCCATCCTCGAGAAGACAGGTCTTCCCTTTGCCTCGACCCGGCCCGGGGTCATGCATGCCTGTGGCCATGACGGTCATGTGGCCATGCTGCTCGGGGCAGCCGCTCTCCTTGACGCAATGGAGCTGCCGGGAAAGGTGGTTTTGCTCTTTCAACCAGGGGAAGAATCGGGAAACGGCGCTGCCGCCATGATCGAGGACCAGGTGTTGGATGGAGTCAATATGATCTTCTCTGGTCATATTGACACCCATTACCCATTGGGTCGGATTACCGTTGATCAGGGCCTGATCTGTTCCTATACCGATCCCTTTACCATTGGTATCCACGGCCTGGGCGGACACGCGGCCAGGCCTCACGAGGCTGTTGATTCCGTTGTGGTGGCCGCCAATCTGGTCATGAATATGCAGACCCTTATTTCCAGACGGATAAATCCTTCCCATGCCGCCGTGGTGACCGTGGGCCGGCTGGAGGCGGGCACCGTTCATAACGTTATTGCCGAGCATGCCCTGCTCGAGGGCACGGTTCGCAGCGCCGACCAGGAAACACGGGAAAAAATTCTTGCCGGTTTTGAGCGGCTGATCAATGGTATGCAGGATATGTGCAGCGCCCGGATCAGGCTGAAATTTTTCGACGGTCTGCCCGCGGTCATCAATGATCCATGGTCCACGGAACTGGCACGGGCAGCCGCTGTGCAGGTGGTTGGTGAGGAGGGGGTTATTTCCCAGGAAATGCCAAGTCTTGGCGGGGAAGACTTTTCCTTTTATCAACAGCATATCCCGGGCTGTATGGTCCGTTTCGGCGCCGGCCTGGATGATGAAAAGGTGGGACCTGCCCATTCCTGTCGTTTTAATTTTGATGAAGATGTGCTGGCCTATGGCGCATCCTGGTATGCCCAGGTTGCCCGGACCGCCCTTGGGGTGCTTAATCCGTAGCTGGAGTTATGCCCATGCAGGAAGTCGTCTTTGCCGAAAGCAGACCGTACACGCTTGGAGTTGAGCTCGAATTTCAGATCATTGATCATCAGACCCTGGACCTTGTTCCCCGGGCCCCGGCCTTGCTCTCCAAGGTGCCGCCGTCGGTCGCGGACCGGGTGACGCCTGAATTTATCCGTTCGATTCTCGAGGTCCAGACCGGTGTCTGTGCATCAGTGAGCGAGGTGGATGCCGATCTCCGCCGTTCCATCACCCTGCTGGAGAAAATTGCCGCCGATCATAACTGTCTGCTCTATTCGGCAAGTCTGCATCCTTTTGCCGAGCCAGCTGATCAGGTACTCAGTGTTGGTGACCGATATGCCCGGATTTTGGAAGAACTGCAATATGTGGGGCGTCAGTTTATCTCCCAGGGCCTGCATGTGCATGTCGGTATTTCTGACCGGGACGCGGCCATTGCTGTTTGTGATGTCTTCCAGGCTTACCTGCCGCTTCTGCTTGGCCTGAGTTGTTCCTCACCCTATTTTCGTGGTGAGGACACCGGTCTCTGTTCCTATCGGACCAAACTTTTCGAGGCCCTTCCTCTTGCCGGCATTGCAGGATTTCTTGGTTCCTGGCAGGCATACATCGATGAATTTGATCTGCTTTGCCGTGCCGGCATTATCCGGGAACCAAAGGATCTCTGGTGGGATATCCGGCCAAGTCCGGCCTTTGGAACGGTCGAAATACGGATTTGTGATATTCCGCTCCGGTTTGTTGAAGTATTGGGGTTGACCTCAATTATTCAGGCTCTTGCCGCCGCCATTGTCGAGGGGATTGTAATGCCGCGTCCGGTAAGCCCGCAGCTGCTGGGTGCCAATAAATGGCAGGCGGCACGGCATGGCCTGGCCGGCAGATTTTGTGATCCCCTTGGCTTGCTGCCCACAGCCACCCAGCCGATAGGCAGGGCCGTCCATGAACTGCTTACTCTTCTGCAGCCCTTTTTCGACAGGTTTGACAGCCAGGGACTTGGGGCAATCCATGCCCTGATCACAGGAGGAATCAGCGCTGAAAAACAGCGGCGGACGATGAAAGAGCATGGCAGCTTTTCAACCATGATAACCACCTTGCAGGACATATATTGGCATGATGAAATATAAACGTTCCATAGCGGCAACAGGGCATCATTTAGTCAGTGCCGCCGCCGCCGACATTCTCAAGGCCGGTGGTAATGCCTTTGATGCAGCGGTTGGTGCCGGTTTTGCCGGCGCTGTTGCCGAACAGACATTAACCAGCCTTGGTGGCGGCGGATTTCTTCTTGCCCGCACTGCCAGCGGTTCAACACCGGCCACGGAGATATTTTTTGATTTTTTTGTCGATACACCGGGCCTGGGCCGGAAGGGTTGCGATGAACCCCATTTCTTCCCGGTCAGCGTTGATTTTGGCGGTTCCCAACAGGAGTTCAATATCGGGTTGGCTTCGGTGGCCGTGCCCGGAACCCTGAAAGGACTGCTGCACGTTCACACCCGGCTTGGCCGGATGGAGCTTGCCGATGTCCTGCAGCCGGCAATAGAACTTGCCCGGGGCCATGAGCTCAATGAATTTCAGGCCGGTTTTCTTCATCTATTGCATCCGATCATGACCATGACCGAGTATGGCCGCAACCTGTATGAGCCGGGCGGCAGGTATATGCAGCCCCATGACATACTTGCCAATCCTGACCTGGTCGATTTTTTACTGGAATTACCCCGGGACCGGGGCGAGAGTTTTTATAAGGGTGAAATAGCTGCGCAGATTGACCGGGATATGCGGCAGGGTGGGGGCCTGTTGACCTACACAGATCTTGCCGGGTACCAGGTTATTGAGCGGAAACCACTACAGGCAAACTATCGCGGCCACACCCTGCTCACCGGGCCGATGCCTTCCATGGGTGGGTCGCTGATAGCCCTCTCCCTGGCCCTGCTTGAGCAAATGGATGTGGACGTGGAGTGGGGCAGCGGTGCGCACCTGCTGCGATTAACAGCGCTCATGCGGGAGGTTGAGAGGTTGCGCGGTCAGGGTGTCTGTACCCCGGAAGCCCTTGCCTCCTGGCTTGCCGGCGATGCGATTGAAGAGGCAGCTGCGCATATCCGTCTCTTTTCCAGGGGCACGACCCATATCAGTATCAGCGACAGGGAGGGAAATGTGGCTTCCATGACCTGTTCCAACGGCGAAGGATCCGGATATTTCGCACCAAGAACCGGCATTATGCTCAACAATATGATGGGCGAGGACGACCTGCATCCGGATGGGTTCCACTCGTCACCGGCCGGGGAGCGGGTCGGTTCCATGATGTCTCCTTCTCTTGTCCTTGCCGGTGATGAGGTTGAACTGGTGATCGGCAGCGGCGGCTCCAAGCGCATCCGCACCGCCATCACCCAGGTGCTGCATCAGATCATAGATTATGGCCGTCCCCATAAGCTGACGGTTGAAAGCCCCCGACTGCACTGGGATGGTGAATGTCTGCAGGTGGAGCCCGGTTTTGCGGGGGATGCTGTTGCCGCAGTCCGGGAAAAGGTCAGGGTGAATGTATGGGATGAACAGTCCATGTATTTTGGCGGTGTTCATATTGTTGTTCCGGGCCGGCTCGGGGTCGGTGATCCCAGGCGCGGCGGTTCGGTTGTTGTGGTGGAAGAGAAAGCATGAGCAGGTACATTCTCAAAAGGTTGCTGCTGATGATCCCGACCCTGGTCGGGGTCATGCTCATCACCTTTACGGTGACCCAGTTTGTTCCGGGCGGACCGGTGGACCAGATGATGAGCCGTCTGCAGGGGCAGGGTGGCGGCGAGGCATCGGCAGGCGCGGGCGCAGGACTGTACCGGGGCGACAAAGGGCTGGACCAGGAGCGGATAGAACAGCTGAAAAAACTCTATGGTTTTGACAAACCGCCGGTACAGCGTTTTTTTTCCATGATGGCATCATACCTGGTTTTTGATTTTGGCGAGTCCTATTATCATCACAAGAGTGTTGTCCAGCTTGTTATTTCAAAACTGCCGGTTTCCATGTCCCTTGGCCTGTGGACCTTTCTCATCGTCTATTCCGTCTGTATTCCCCTTGGTATTGCCAAGGCGGTGCGGGACGGGTCCCGTTTTGACATGATAACATCGACCATTATTCTGGTGGGATATGCCATACCCGGTTTTGTCCTCGGTATTGTTCTGATCGTCCTCTTTGGAGGTGGTTCATTCTGGCATATTTTTCCGTTGCGGGGGCTGGTTTCCGATAACTGGTCACAGATGGATCTGTTGCATAAGGTTCTTGATTATCTCTGGCACATGGTGCTGCCCATTACCGCCTCTTCGGTTGGCAGTCTTGCGGTGATGACCCTGTTGACGAAAAATTCCTTTCTCGAGGAGATCCGCAAGCAGTATGTGATGACCGCCCGGGCCAAGGGATTGTCCGAGAAACAGGTCCTGTACAAGCATGTTTTCCGCAATGCCATTATTCCCATCATTACCGGATTTCCAGGGATGTTTATCTCAGCGTTTTTCACCGGCAGCTTGCTGATAGAGACGATTTTTTCGCTTGACGGGATGGGACTGCTTGCCTACCAGTCGGTACTGAACAGGGATTATCCCGTTGTCCTGGGCACACTCTATTTTTTCACCATCATAGGGCTGATCTCCCGGCTGCTCTCGGATCTCAGCTATGTGCTGGTTGATCCCCGGATCAGTTTTGAACGTGTTCAGGAATAGACAATGGGCATTGAAAATCAACAGCAGGACACACTGGCACGCAGGCGCTGGCGGGCCTTTAAGAAAAACAAGCGCGGCTATTATTCCCTGATTATTTTTATCCTGCTCTTTGGCACCAGCCTGTTCGCAGAGGTCTTGAGCAATGACAAACCATTGATCGTCGAGTACCAGGGTCGGTTCTACTTTCCCCTGGTGAAAAGCTATCCGGAAACAACCTTTGGCGGTGATTTTGAAACCGAGACCGATTACCGGGACCCATTTATTCTCAAACGACTGAGCTCTCACGGGAATTGGGTCATCTTTCCGCCCAATCCCCATAGTTACAACTCAATCAATCTGAACCTGGATCAGCCGGTACCCTCGCCGCCGACCAGGGACAACCTGCTGGGTACCGATGACCGGGGGCGGGACGTGCTTGCCCGTCTGATCTATGGTTTTCGCCTGTCGGTTCTCTTTGGTTTTGCCCTGACAGCAGTGGGGACGGTGCTCGGCATTATCGCCGGTGGTGTCCAGGGATATTTCGGCGGCAAAATTGATCTGTTCTTCCAGCGTTTTATCGAGATATGGAGTGCCATGCCCGAACTCTATCTGCTGATAATCTTTGCCTCCATCTTTAAACCAAGCATTTTTTTGCTGTTGGTACTGCTTTCCCTGTTCAGTTGGATGGGCTTGTCGGATTATGTGCGTGCTGAATTTCTCCGGGGAAGGAACATGGAGTATGTCAAGGCGGCGCGGGCCCTGGGAGTGGGTAACCTGACCATCATGTACCGACATCTGCTGCCCAACGGCATGACCCCGGTTATCACCTTTTTGCCTTTTCGGATGTCCGGGGCAATTCTTGCCCTGACCAGTCTCGATTTTCTTGGTCTTGGTGTGCCGCCCTCAACCCCGAGTCTTGGAGAACTGTTGGCCCAGGGCAAGGCCAATATTGATGCCTGGTGGCTGTCCCTGTCGACTTTTTTTGTCCTGGTCGGCATGCTGGTGTTGTTGATATTTATCGGTGAGGCCCTGCGTGAGGCCTATGACCCCCGGCGATAGGCGGCAGGAGTTGGCCATTTGGTTGACAATAAAGCCAAACCAGTGCGGAAAGATAAAAAAAGGAAACAGCCTGACGGTTGTTTCCCCCAATTTTTGTATCTATTTTTTTTTGGAAGTCGTAGTATCTCTATATCCTCCTATTTGACTCTGTTTCTCAGGTCAATAATCTCGGCGGTCAGGATGGAAACCGTCTGGGCAAGCGACACGCAGAGATCAAGGGAGGTAATCTCTTTTTTCTCCAGCTGCTGCTGCAGGCTTTGACTGAGCCCGGTGATTTTTTCCAGACCCTCCCGTTCCTTGCCATCCTCTTCGGGGATCAGGCCCAGGGTTGATTCCAGAAGCTGGAGGAGAATTTTGTGCTCGGAGGAGAGGGTTGACTCTTTCCGGAGCTGTTCAACAATGTCTTTACTTTCCCGGAGCTGGTCAACGGCACCCTTGGCGGCAAAGGCGGTCAGGCCGGCGCCCAGTGCAGTCAGCAGACCGGTCCCTGAAGAACTCCTGTCACTGGCTGTCTCTTCTTCGGGAACGGTCGGAGGTGTTTCACTATCCAGTCCGAAGAATGCATCGAGCTTGTCCTCAATTTCCGCGCTTGGTTCCTCGGTCAGGGTAGCGACCGCCTCATCTTCGTTAAATCCGCCTTCCTCGTCGGCATCGGCAAGGGCGGGAGCAATGTTGAGTTCTTCGTATTCATCGCTCTGTTCGATATCAACCGCTTGTTCTTCCGTCTCTTCTTCGTCCAGTCCGAAGAATGCATCGAGCTTGTCCTCAATTTCCGCGCCCGGTTCCTCGGTTAGGGTAGCAACCTCCTCATCTTCGTTAAATCCGCCTTCCTCATCGGCATCGGCAAGGGCAGGGGCAACGGTTTCCTCCTCCAGTGATTCAGAATCCACATCGGTGTGTTCCTCTTCCTCGTCCAGGCCAAAGAATGCATCGAGCTTGTCATCTATTTCATCCGAAGGAGCTTCAGGCAATGTCGATGCTGTTTCCATTTCATCAAACCCGCCTTCTTCTCCGGCATCGGCAAGGGCGGGTTGCAGACCGGTATCATCTTCTTCAACAAACAGCTGATCAAATTCATCATCGACCTCTTCTGTTTGCTCAGATTCTGTTTCATCCGGTAATTCAACGCCTTCATCGCTGAAATCCAGATCGAATTCCTCTTCGGTAAAGGTCAGCTCCAGGTCTTCCAGGTCCTCATCTTTTTGGGACTCAATTTCTTCACCAGCAGCATCAAGGATGTTTTCCTCATCATCGGTGAAAAAGAGATCAAGTTCTTCCTCAAACTGTTCTTCCTCGATGGATTCTTCTTCAAGGAGATCAAGTTCCTCCTCTTCACCGGAGACAGCGGCTGTGCCGGCAATGGCCCCACCGACAATGAGTTCCTGTTCTATGAAATCATCGGATATCTTATCTTCCACCGGTGTGATGGCGGAGGGGTCGAGAAAATCATCTGCCCCGGGTTCCTCAGGAGCTTCAATTTCGGCGAGTGCTTCCTCATGTTCAGTGGAAGCATGATCCATTTCATCTTCTGAACTAATCGGTGCAATAATCTCGTCAATAATTTCCTCTTTATTGGCCTCTTGGGCCTTGGCTTCGGCAATGACGGCTTTCAATGCGTTCAGGCGGTTCACCCGGTCAATGAGTACATTCTGTTTTTCTTCTTCATCGATATTTTTTTCATCAAGAAGAAGTTCCAGTCCTTCATAAAAAGAATGAAGCAGACTGAACGCCTCCGGGTGGGCATCGGCCCGTTCATCGGTAATATAGCCACCCAGAGCCTGCAATCCCTGGATAAGGACCTGGGCGGATTTATTATTCATGAAATGCTCGCGAATATCAGCTATCTGGGAATTGAACTGATCCAGGCCCTTGTCAGTTACCTCCCATTCCAGACCAAGGATGGTCGCCTTCAGACAGGTGAGCGGTTCACATTCAGGAATTTCAGCAACACTTTCTTCGCCGGAGACAGCAAGGTCGCCGGAGCTTTCCTCTGTGGCGATATGTGAAATCGAGGATTTCTGGTTGATCTGGTACTGAAGAATTTTAAACTTGCGGACATCCGCTTTCAGCATAGAGGTGATGGCATCACCGGTGATGGTTTCCGAAGAGATGATTTTTTCAAAATTATAGAAAAAACTGAGCAGCAGTTTAATGGCATTGGGATGGGAATAGGCGCCCTCGGCGCGAAGATAGTTTCCTATTTTGCGCAGACCCTGAAGATATACCTGGGCAACCTTGTCTCCCTGCCATAACTGTTGCAGGTTGTCAACTTCTTCGATGAGTTCCTGGAGGATATCATCACTGATTTCCCAATCAAGCGAGAGAATGATTGATTTAAGACGGGTTAACGGAGACTCACTGTCACCAGTAAATTCAAATAAATCTACATCATCGGTATCAAAGGATTCATCGGCAAACAGCGTAAGATCTTCAGCACTATCCAGATCGTTTGGCATATTGTCTTGTGACTTTTTCATATCCTGCTCATTACTGGGTTCTTCAGTTTTGTACCATCAGAGAAGTTTTTTCTGAATGGACACCACCGTTGATGAGATAATTTTTTTCAATGTTTCAGGAACATGGTATCCTGTGAGGGCGCTGGCCTCAAACGAGGGGACCTTCAATTTGCTGTTCAGGTCTTTTTCCAGCACCGAAGTCGGCAGTATCGGAATGCCTTGATTTCTGAGGTCAACCTTATTGTACTGCAGGACCAGTGGAATGTTAAAAATGGACTGTTTGTAGCTCTTGAGATTTTCATAGAGCTGGTTGAGTGACCTGATGTTTTTTTCCCGCATCTGTTCCTGGGCATCGGCCACAAAGACGATACCGTCCACGCCCTTGAGGACCAGTTTTCTGGTGGCATTATACTTGACCTGCCCGGGAACGGTGTAGAGCTGAATCTTCATTTCATACCCTTTAATCTTTCCCATATCAAAGGGAAGGAAATCAAAAAACAGGGTGCGGTCTCCATGGGTCTTCAGGCTGACCATTTCCGACTGGATCTGTTTGTTGAATTTTCGATTGATATATTCAAGATTCGTGGTTTTCCCACCACGGCCCGGACCGTAGTACACGATTTTGATCTGAACGATTTTTTCTTTAAGATTTATGAAACTCAACGTTTACTCCCTGCTCTGGTTCTTGTCGCAGTGTTGTATCTTTGGCGATGATCCATTCATCCGGTCTGTCACAAAGAGAGGGTACGGAGACAGGATCAGTCACGGGCCCAGAGCTTCTTGATCTGTTCAATGGTCTCGACAACATTCAGACGGAGAAATCCCAGTGAAATGTCCTTACCAAACATGGATATCAGCAGGAGTTCGTCATCGATTTTTGAAAAATGAATGTTGCAGTCGGTACCCTTGTGAAAAAGGAGGGAGAATTCCTCTTCACCAACCAGTTTGGCCATGGCATCGACTGTGGCAAAGTTGCCAGCTGCCAGTGCGGCAAAGGAATAGACATCATATTTGGATGTGCCGTTGTCCTTGGCCGTAATAATATTACCGGCCATATCAATAATTATGACACAATCCACGCCAATTTTTATCAGTTTTTCAGTTAAAATTTCGTCAATTTTTTCAAGCTGTTCCTGGCTGACTACACCGTAGTTCATTCCAACACCTCTTCCATGTTCCTTAAGATTGATATAACCGGTATATATGCAGATAAGTTACCTTATTATCAAGAGTATACGACAGAAAAAAATTTATATGAAGGTATTTTATAAAAAAATAATTTTTTTCTCTTCTCCGAAAAAAGTGTAATTACCCGTCCCCGTTTGGGCAACAGGGTAACCACTTCCTGAAATGGATAGCAACAAGGGGCTCATTATCCAGTGCGGATAAATTTTCTGGCAGCCGATTTTAGACCCAGAGGGGGACTGTTGTGAACTGGGTGACATCGACAAGACCCTTGTCGGTAATTTTCAGGGCCGGGATCACAGGCAGGGCGAGAAAGCTGAGCAGCATGTAGGGATTTTTTACCTTGACTCCCATCTGTAGCGCCATTGCATTGATGGCTGCCAGCTGGTCGGCAACAATGGCCGCAGGCTGGTCAGACATCAGACCTGCAATGGGCAGGGGCAGGGCCAGCTTGCCCTCCTCGCAAACCAGTGACAGGCCGCCTTCGTTGTCGGCAACAAGACGTGCCGCCGCATACATGAGATCATCATCGGTGCCGACCACAATGAGGTTGTGTGAATCATGGGCAACCGTGGAGGCGATGGCGCCATTTGTAAAGCCGAATCCCCGGACAAATCCATTGGTCATATTCCCGGTGGCGTGGTGGCGTTCAATGACTGCGATTTTGAGCAGGTCCCGCTCGGGATCGGCAATGGCGTAACCATCTGCAACCGTTGGCTCGATTTCACGCATCGAGGTGACGATCTGGTCTTCAATGCAATCAATTACCCGTATTTTCTTTTTTTGTCCATGCACGGGAATACGGAAATCAACGCGATGCCAGTCGACTTGGACCGACTGCCCGGGCAGGATGTCGGCGCCTGTCTTGGTGGTGCCAGATTTCATCTGTACAGATCCCTGATTCATGGAGACGAGCTGGCCATTTTTATAGACCTGTTCAACTATGAAATCGGTAAGATCAGTAAGGACAACAAGGTCGGCAAGGTATCCGGGAGCAATGGCCCCCCGCATTTTCAGATCAAAACGGAGCGCCGGGTTAATGGTCACCATTCGCAGGGCCTGGATGGCATCAAGTCCAAGCGCCACTGCTTTGCGCAGGATGGCATCAAGATGTCCCCTGGTGATCAGGTCATCTGGATGGCGGTCATCACTGACCAGGAGAAAGCGGTGACAGTTGGCAGGAGATACCAGGGGCAGCAATGCTTCCAGATTTTTTGCGGTTGAGCCTTCACGGATAAAAATGTACATCCCGGCCCGGAGCTTTTCCCTGGCCTCTTCAAGGGTGGTGCATTCGTGGTCAGAGCTTATGCCGGCCGCGCAGTAGGCTTGCAGTTCACTGTCCGTTACCCCAGGGGCATGGCCGTCAATAACCATGTTGAGGGCCAGGGTTTCACCAAGTTTGGCCAGGACATCTCCATCACCGTATATTGTGCCGGGAAAGTTCATCATTTCTCCCAGGCCGGTAACTCCTGGCGCTGCAAGCAGGCGGGCAATATCCGCCCTTGCAAGGGTGGCGCCGCTTGTTTCCAGATGGGTTGCAGGCACGCAGGAGGGAACCATGGCAAAGATATCAAGGGGTGTTTCCTTGGCGCATGCCAGCATATAACGCACCCCTGCAAGACCATGAACATTGGCGATTTCATGGGGATCGCAGATAACTGTTGTTGTTCCTTTCGGGACAACAGCTTCCGCGAACCGGTGTGGTGCAAGCATTGAACTTTCAATATGGATGTGACCTTCTATAAGGCCGGGACAGACAAATTTTTTGTCCAGATCAATTTCCCTGTCACCGCAATAGCTGCCGATACCGGCAATACGGTTGCCACAGAGGCCGACATCAGCGGTTATGATTTCATTGCTGAACACATTTACCACAGAGGCATTTTTCAACACCAGGTCACAGGGTTTATCACCCCGGGCACAGAGTAGCAGATTTTGCAGTGCTTCCACACTGGTATCAACCGGAATATCAAGAGCCATGGAACCATCCTTATGGTTGCTGGAGTTTTTTCTTAAAACGGTCGTTGACCGAATAGACAAAGGCCAGGACTTCGGCAATGGCCTGGTAGAGTTCAGGGGGGATTTCTTCCCCGACCGGCACTGTTGCCAGCAGTTCGATCAGATCAGGGTCCTTGCGGATATGGAT
>WFZC01000169.1 GCA_015489765.1 Desulfobulbaceae bacterium | reverse complement strand
CAATGAAAACCAGAAGGTTACGCTAAAAAACAGTAACTTCTCAATAAGTGATGATATAAGTCTGGATCCCCGCCCAACAGACTGCGGGGATGACGCTCTGAATTGCCTGCAACTGGGTCATTCCGGCAGATTGAGCAGGAAACGCCATGCCGGCACAACCTCTATCTTCCCTGCATCTACCTTGATTTGGTCCTCTTCATTTCGCGTCACCACTGTACCGGACTTCAAGCCGTATTCCGCCATTGCCCCGGTCAGAGCCGCGATCTCCCGTTTCCTGGTTTGTGGGTCGGCCATCGATTCGCAGACCTGAACCAGCATGCGTGAGCGGTCTTGTAACTGTGCCAGGAAATCCACCTCCATACCGCCTTTTGTCTTACAGTACCAGATATCGGGGGTGACACGTCGGAGCGCATTGAACACAAGGTTCTCCAATAAATGGCCGGTGTTGACGAGAATACCTGACGCCACGGAGGTAACCATGGCATGGTCGACGCAATAAATCTTCTTTGGATTGGTTTTGCTGCGAGCCAGGGATGCGTCGAATATCCGCACGGTAAACAGAAAGCAGGCGTCTTCGAACCACTCCAGATATTCCGACACGGCGTACTTGGGAGCTTTGTGGCCGAGTGACTTCAGATAGCCGGTCAGGCTGTTTATAGAGTAGAGCGATGCCGTATTGTCTATCAGCCGGTGCGCGAGGTCCTTGACAGCCTTGGGATGTGAGATATCATGGCGCTCAACCAGGTCACGGAACAGTACGGCGTGAAAGTATTCCTGGTGGATCTTTATTCGCAGGTGCCTTTCAAGTCCGACGACTTCCGGGAAGCCGCCGGTTTCCCAGTACTCTCCAAACGCCTTTTGCACGAGAAGCCTTTTCTTGGTAGACAGGTGGCCCGTGACGTCGATCTGCTTGTAATCCAGAAATTCCCTGAAAGAAAACGGGAAGAGCTCCCAGGATAAAGCCCGCCCCCGCATTTGGGTGGCGATTTCCTTTGAAAGCATTCGGGCAGACGAGCCCGTGATGTAGACTTCGCACTTCTCGGTTCGCATCAGCCGGTCTACAAAGGGTTCCCATCCAGGGACCGCCTGGATCTCATCAAAAAAGCAATAGACCGTTTCCGTATTCTTCTTCTCCGGATAGAGCGAATAATAGGCATTGGTGATCACTCCGAGTCCAACTTGGCGAAGGTCATGGAGGCGGTCGTCAAAAAAGTTCAAGTACAGAATGTTTTCGCGAGATACGCCGTCATCCAGGAGCCGCTTGATCACCTGGAACAGATAAGTCGATTTACCGCTGCGGCGCACCCCGATACAAACAGTTGCCTTGCCTGAGACCGCCCTGATCTTCAAACGCCTTGGCACTCCGGTATCGAGTTCAACTTCCTGAAAGTCCAGGATGATTGACTTCAGGGTATCTATCATGCTACCTTCTTCCGGGCAGAATAGTTTCCAGTTATTACATTAACTGGAAATAAATGTAGCCGCTTTGGGTGCTATCTGTCAAGATTAATTCCCAGGTAATTGGTCATCATCGCCCAACCGACGTTTCTCCCCCGCCTCCGTTAGATAACCCCAAGATGAGCTTCATCTCGCCACACGGCGCAGTTGTCGCGCCCACAGGCCAAGAATACGCGAGGACACTGGTGGAGAGACAAAACGAGAGCATAACTTCAGATGAAACCGCCATTACCACCGCTGATGGCAACGGTCCCGCGACCAATCCGTCAACCGATGGATTGGTAGTCTCGCCTCTGCCTACAGCGGCAGCCCTGAACCCTTCGGTCTTGGGCAAGGTAAGCGCAACCGAGGCCTTACCCGCAACCTGGGTGGAACGGGCGTGCAAGGCACGAGAGTATTACATCGAAGAGCCGCTGGTCAAAAACTGCGTCAACTCCTGGCGCACCTTCGTTGTAGACGATGAAATCAAAATCACCAGTGACGACGAAAATGTGAAAAATGGTGCCGCTTCCCCGGCCGACCAGCTGAGCATATTCGCGTTCGTCAAGGACATGATTGTTTCAGGCTGGAGAATATTGCCCCACCATTGGTTGGAACATATACCCCGATCAGAGGGGATTACCATCCGATACTCTCCCGTCCATAACCTGCCAGCAATCTCCGGAAAAAAATCCACATCCTGCCATAAAAAAAATAGAAAAAAATATTTTCCTGCCCGTAACAGAGAATAGAGGCAATCATTTTCCAGGGTGGGCTATGCCCACAACCCAATAATCGTAGGAGCCCGCCCTGCGGGCGATCATAACCTGCCATATGCAATGAACGGCTATCGCCCGCAGGGGCGGGCTCCTACACTGTGCCTGAAAATTTTCTTGTTTTTTATGACAGGAATTCAGGAGTAAGGCACTGAAAAAAAGGAGGCAGGATTATGACGGCAAATGCGCTTTTAGCGGACAGGGGGGACGACCGTGCCCGTGTAGTCGGTCACGTTGATCTTGATGGGCAGGTTGGTTCCGGAGATAGCGGCAGAAAAACCGGCGGTGATTTTCTCGATGAACAGGCGGCCACTCCCTGGTCCGGCGCCCGGCTGCAGCGGGACCAGGAGCGGGTATTGGCCGAGATTGCCGAGCTGCAGGCGGAAAACAGGTGGGATGACATCATTGCCCTGTTTCATCCGGTGCAGGACAAGCTGCCGGAGCTGGAAGACAGCGGCATGGCCGGGGAGGTGCGGCTCAAGGTCGGCTTTGCCCTGGGCCGGGCCGGCCGTCATGCCGAGGCCCTTGATTGCCTGCTGCCGCTCACCAGGCAGGACCCGGACAACGCCATGGCCCATTACAGCATGGCCTACACGGCCATGGATACCCTGTTTTCCGCCCGCAGCAACCGGCAGCCCATGCCGCATCGGGAGAAAAAGCGGCTGCTGGAAACCGCCCACGACCATTTCAGTCAGGCCTGCCGCCTGCGGCCTGACTCGGTAACCTTTTTCTATCGGCACGGGGTGCTGTACAAAGAAATTGAGCAGAAACCCCGCCCGGCCATTCCCCTGTTTGAACAGGCCATTGCCAACTGGGAGGTCAAGGACACCGAAACCGCAAAACGCCACCACCAGCAGCGGCCCAAGTACATCAAGGCCATGTACCACCTGTCCTCCTGTCTGCTGGGGCAGGGCATGGCCGGCCGCAGCCTCGAGTTAATGAAAAAGGTGATAGCCGAGGATCAGGACCGCGACCACATGGCCCCGGTGTTCAAACATTTTGCCATGGGCAAGATTCTGTACACCCTCGGCAGGCCGGAACAGGCCCTGGAACATCTTGAACTGGCGGCATATCGGGCGGACAAGGGGCAGCCGGTTGATTTTGTCCATGAACTGGCGGCAAGATGCGGGCTGGTTCTCCAGCAGCCGGAAAGGGCGGCAAAATATATCGACAGAATTCCCGCCCCCAGGCGGCGGCCCTATGTCCGCTGGACCGAAGCTGATGTCCTGGTGGCCCTGGGCCGGAAAAACCAGGCCCTGCAGGTGTTGACCGCCACTGCCGAGCGTGACCGCCGCAGCCGCCACCAGGCCCTGATACGAATTGGCCGTATTCACCTCGGCAGCGGCAATTTTACCGAGGCGGAACAAAAATGCCGGCAGGCGGTTGAATTCTGCAGAACAACCTTTGGCAACCCCTCACACGAGGCCATGTTCTGGCAGGCGGCGGCCCTGTACAAACTTGGCCGCTTCCGGGAAGCCGGCGCAATACTGGATGAGCTGGCTGACCACCGTTTCCGTTATCCGAATTTCAACCGCCTGACCGGGCTGGTCCGGCAGGCATGCCGGACCGGAAAAGAGAATAAAAATTTATCTCTGGTTCAGAAGACAGGTTGATAATCATGCCTGTTTTTTCCGCGGCGGTTCATGGCAAGGGACAGGCCCGGGAAAACAGGCCTGTCCCCCGAAGCATTTATTTCAACAGGACGGAACGGCAAGATGAGCGTGCAACCACAAAAACAGACAAGCCAACAGAATTCCGGTACCTACCGGCTGCTGCTCGACCGGCTGCGCAGGGCGCCGCTGGATGAGGAGGGCGCATCCTTTGTCCGCCGGGCCCTGGCTGAACCGCAACTGCTTGCCCGGATCGATGCCGAAGAGATGCTGGAGATCGCGGTCATTGCCCAGCAGCACGGCCTGCTTGAGCAGGCGCTGGCTGTCTATGACCGGCTGCACGACAGGTTCCCCGGGCGCGCGGACGGCTGGCAGCAGCACCTGCAGCTCCTTCATCTGCTCGGAAAGCGGAGAAAATCGGCGCAGGTCCGGGCCCGAGCCCTTGCCCATATCAGCCCTGATCTGCTGCCAGGTCCGGGCAGCGAAGAACCGGATGCAACTCCGCCCGCTTCCGGGGACGATACCGACATCACCGCTCCTTTCCTGCAGTTGCGCCGGGAAGAGGAACAGGTGCGCCTGTTCATGCGAATCTTCAGGGGCAGGGAGGATGCCTTTGCCCGCCAATGGGTGGACCGCAGGGAGGAAAAACAGGGCTATGTGCCGGTGCGCCGACCCCTGCAGCCCGCTGATGTACGCGACCACCTGGCTGGTCACCGCACCTATGGCATTTACCTGCTGGACCACGACAGCAATGTCCATGCCGGGGTGATCGACATGGACCTGGTCAGCCGCTACCGGGACCGGGCCGTAGCAAAAAAACATCGGGCCGCCATTCGGCGGGAGACCATATACCTTCATAAACGGATATCCTCTCTGGCCCGCGAGGCCGGGCTTTGCGTGCTGGCCGAGGTCAGCGGCGGCAAGGGGTATCATTTCTGGTTTCCGGTCGCCGGGCCGGTGCCGGCGGCGGCCATGCGCAAAGCCCTGCAGCAGTTGATCGGCAGGCTTGTGGACGATGTGGAGTGTTTCAGCCTGGAAATTTTTCCCAAGCAGGACAAACGGACAGGCAAGGGATTCGGCAACCTGGTCAAGCTGCCCCTGGGGATCCACCGGGGCACGGGCAAACCATCCAGCTTTGTCATGGCGGCGGACCGGGAGCGTGACAGCCAGTTTGACCTGCTGGCCCAGGTCAAACCGGCGCCGCCGGCAGCAGTGCTGCGGCTGGCGGCGGAAAAACAGAAAACGCCCGTGCTCCTTCATCCCCGGCAGGCGGCCATGGCCGCGGAATATCCGGAGCTGGCCGTTTTGGAAAACAGCTGTGCCATGCTCGCCCAGATAACAGCCTCCCTGCGCTCGGCACGGGAGCTCTCTGTGCGGGAAGAAAAGATCCTGCTGGGTACCATTGGTCATCTGCCCCGGGCCCGGCTGTTGCTGCATCATCTGTTCGCCGGACTGCCGGAATACAACCGGGCCCTGCTCGATTATAAAATATCCAGGGTGCGCGGCACGGTGCTGGGCTGCAAGAGAATACACCGTCTGCTGGAACACGGCGGCGGGCTGCCCTGCACCTTTGAGGAAAACGGCTATCCGCATCCCCTGCGCCATCTTGAGGATTTCAGGCAGGAGGAGGCGCCGAAAACGGAAAAAATTGCCAACCTGGAAGATGCGCTGCTTTGCCTGAAGACAGCCATCCGCCAGGTAGAGCGTTTCATGTGAACCGTCATGGATTCCCTGTACGTCCTTGAGCCGGGCAGTTTTATCAAAAAAGACGGCGACTGCCTGAAGATTATCAACAAAAAAACCGTTCTTGACACCATTCCGGCCTCGGGCCTGCAGCAGTTGACCCTGGCCGGCAGGACTTCGCTTTCCGGGCCGGTACTCGATTTTCTGATCAACAACAGGATCGACACGGTCTTTCTGACGCCGGGCGGCCGGTTTCGGGCCCGGCTCCTGCTCGATGAACCTGGCCATGTCGCGCTCCGCCAGTGCCAGTACCTGCGGCTGGCCGATCCGCAATTCAGGCTTGACCTCGCCCGCCGTATTGTCAGGGGGAAACTGGAGAACCAGGCCCGGATGCTGCTGCGGCGTGGGAGCCGGTACAACATTGACGCCCTGCGGACCGTGGGCGTGCAGATCAAGGCCCTGCAGCAGAGGCTGGCAACCGCGGAAGACACCGACCAGGTCCGGGGCATCGAAGGATATGGCGCCCGCCTGTATTACAGCGTGTTCGGCCTGCTGCTCAAGGGTGAAGGGTTTGTGTTCACCGGCCGCAACAGGCGGCCGCCTCGTGACCCGGTCAATGCCATGCTCTCCTTTGTCTACACCCTGTTTACCAATGAAATACTCAACGGGATCAAACGGACAGGGCTTGATCCCTACCTTGGCGCCCTGCATGAGGTTGCCCCGGGCCGGCCTTCCCTGGCCTGCGACCTGGTCGAGGAGTGGCGCGTGTTTGGTGAAAGGCTGGTGCTGACCCTGATCAACCGCAGGGTTGTCAGGCCTGCTGACTTTATTACCGATGCGGCTGCCGGTGCCGATGGTGACCTGCCGGTACGGATGAAACCGGCGGTGAGCCGGGCCCTGATCGCAGCCTATTACCGGCAGTTGGAGCAGTCCATGCTGTATCCACATAGCGGGGACAAGACCGCGCTTCGCTGGATAATGCACAGCCAGTGCCGGCGGATGGCCGAAAGCCTGCAAACAGAAGGGGTGAACTATCGTCCTTTTTCCATCAGCCGGTAACAGGGTGGGGAAGAGATGTTTTATCTTGTCTGCTATGATATAAGTGACAACCGGGTCCGTTACCGGGTGGTGAAGGCATTGAAGGGTTTTGGCAGCAGGGTGCAGAAATCGGTGTTTGAATGCCCGGACCTGACCGAAAAACAGCTTCTCGACCTGCAGGACAAAATAGAAGCACTCATCGATCACGGCACGGACTCGGTCCATTATTTCCGACTCTGCAAGGCCTGCCTGCGGGAGGTGGAATGGACGGGACTCGGCCGTAAACCTGCTGTTGATCTTTTTCGGGTTGTCTGAATATTAAGCCGGGCAAGGCCAGCACCCTAAACCCGTATAGGCAGTTTATTGGATTGCGGGCAAAACCCACCTTAGAGGTAATAAGCTTTCCCTTCATCGACACCAATAATTATATACTGTTGCAAACTGGCCGAGATACGTCTTCCCTTCCTGGTTATGTCATCAGCTAATTTGCACGTCCTTGTCCAGCAGAGGTTATCTTATATCGTGGTAGAGGGATATGTAAAATTATGGTATGGTTTATTCTTTTACAAAGCGCTGCAACTGCCCGTGCCTTGAATACTGTCTGAGGAGTAAATTGTACAATCCATGTGCCCTAGCCGTTTCCGGGGCCAGAACAGGAGGGATTTCATGCTTCCCGAGTCGCCGTTTTACCAAAACAGCCTGCAGACCTTGCAGCAATCACCTCTCTGCAAAGGACTGAACAGACAACTTCTCGAAGACATGATGAGGCTCTTTACCCGCAGATGCTGGGGCAAGGGGACCCGGCTTTCCGAACAGCAGCGCAAAAACTACTTTCATATCCTTCTCCACGGCCGCCTCAAGTTGACACGGACGCATCCGGAAACCGGGCGCGCCATCACTCTCTGGCTGCTTGGCCCGGGTGACGGCTACGATATCATCAGTCTGCTCGACGGCCGGGAGCATGATATCATGCCGGTGGTCCTTGATGACGTCGAAACCCTGACCACCCGCACCGATACTGCCAGAAAATGGATTGCCGAACATCCTGAATTTAATCGTTGTTTCCTTCCCTATATCGGTGAGCAGATGCGACGGCTGGAAGACCTGTCCACCAACCTGGCCCTCCATGATACCATCACCCGGCTGGCCCGCCTGATCCTCCATTATGTGGACCTGAAAAACGATTCACCTGCCAAAAACAACTATCCGGTCCAACTGATCAATGACTTCTCCCACGAAACCCTTGCTGGCATGGTCGGGAGCGTCCGTACCGTCATCAACCGCCACCTGCACCATTTGAAAAAAGACGGAATCGTCGACTTTCATCGTGGTCATCTCACTGTACGGGACCTTGAACGGCTCGCAACGCAGGCCGGACAGTTTCTGCACCGGAAACGGCCCAACGGCGAGAATTGAGGGCAATATTCCCACCGACTTGACCCATCAAAGCCGGACCAGATGCCGTGACTGCTCTTTCCTGATTTCGGTTCAACCCCGGTTGAGCAATAACACGTTGGCACAAGATTTTATATGGCGTTACTGTAACTTCTCAATAACTGATGGTAAGTTGCTGCTAATTATATGGATTCCGGCCAACAACCTGCTGGAATGATCCAGTTGCAGGCAATTCAGAGCGTCATCCCCGCAGTCTGTTGGGCGGGGATCCAGACTCATATCACCACTTATTGAGAAGTTACGCGTTACTTTCTCTGGTCAACAGGCGTCCGGCTCGAATGGCCAGGAAGGTTATCCTGCGAAAAACACATTGACAGATATACATAATCGAGCCATCAATATACATATGAGAACAACACTCAACATAGATGACCAGCTTTTGGAGAAGGCCGCTCTTCTCACCGGCATCAAGGAAAAAACATCGTTGGTAAAACTCGGTCTTCAGGCATTGATCGCCCGTGAAAGCAGCAAACGTCTTGCAATGCTCGGCGGCACCGAAAAAGAGCTGCGGAAGATCCCGAGGCGAAGACCGGCCCAATCCTGAGCGATCATGGTTCTGGTTGACACCTCAATATGGATAAACCACCTTCGGAGCGGGGACCGTCATTTAGAAAAACTGCTGTTCAATGGCGAGGTGTTCTGCCATCTCCATATTATCGGGGAACTTGCCTGTGGAAACATGAAAAACCGACAGGAAATTCTGACCCTGCTGCAGGAACTCCCCCGGGCGCCACTCGTTGCATTTGACGAATTTTTGTTTTTTGTCGACCAAAATAAACTCCATGGCAGGGGGATCGGCTTTGTTGATATTCACCTGTTGGCTTCAGCAAAACTGGGTCAACTCTCTTTATGGACAGGAGATAAGAGGTTACAGGCCGCGAGCGCTGGTCTTGGCATAGATTATACAAAAAGAAGATGACAGCGTAGTACCGGCATACGAACTGGTTTCGGTAACAATTTTCCACTCCCTGCCGAAACCGGCTATTCTCACCCTGCTCCGGCCCATCCTTCAATTACACGGCCTGCAAGGGGGGCATTATGGCCACTCTCTTCCCGCCCCCCAACTTTCCCCTTTTTCACTCCCCCACAAAAAAGAATAAAATACGCCTTTCTGTGACTTAGGTAACAGAAACCGCTACAAAAACGGGGTATCCTTGCACCAAATTTTCAGTGATCCGGAAGCGAAGAGATCTGCGGGAGAGAAGAAATGTCATGTTCGGCAGCAGGGGAATTGGTGGTCACCCGTGATTTGAATTGCTGTGTTGCCCTTTTCAGCCTTTGTTCGCAGGCCCTCAGGGCATTGAGAAAACTCACCGGGGCCGGATTTTCCAGGGACGTGCTTGCATGCATCGGCACGGTTTCACCATGGCTCGGGACCTATCTGTCCCAACTGGACCCATCACCTGACTTCCCCCAATCAATGGTTGTAAAACTTCAAGGCAATGTATCAATGATTGTCGTCGGTTCTCCGATCTCTTCCGTTTCCAGGGCGCTGCGAGAGGGTAACACCCTGAACACAACATACATTCTCTCATTGGCGCTATCCGGAACAGCAATACTTTCCTCAAATCAACATGACTACGTCTCGGCGCTGAATCATGGCCAACTGCTTGTTATTGTCCGCGGTTCAGCCGCGGAGGTGGAAAGGGCCGCCGAACTTCTGGCAACGGGCACAGAAATCGAGGTGGCCGTCTATGAAGGAGCATGCCCATGAATGACAAAGAACAGATAACGCGGCGGCAAGATGCTGTTGTTCACCATGCCAAAGATACCGATCTTTCACCGGTGGCCCTGCTCACCCTCAATCCGGCGGTGGATGTCACCTATACCGTTCCCCGCCTGATTGCCGACCAGAAGGCCCATGCCGTTGCCACCCGTTTTGATCCGGGCGGTAACGGTATTAACGTGGGCAGGGCCCTGCAACGGCTGGAGGTGCCGGCGGACAGTTATATCGTCACCGCCGGTGAAACCGGCCACATGCTGGAGCGGCTTCTTGTCCATCATCTTGACGCAACCCACTATGAACGTGTTGCCGGAGAGACCAGGATCAACGGTACCATCATGGAGCGGGAATCAGGCAGTCAATACGAGGTAAGCGGCATCGGACCATCCATTCCGTCCTCGCAATTGTCGACCCTGGTCAACTCCTTCGTCATCCAGGCGGGCAAGGGGATCGGCGTGTTGACCGGGTCCATGCCCGCCGATATTTCCACCGAACTCTATGCCGAACTGGTCCAGCGCATACAGGACGCGGGAGGACTGGCCGTGGTGGACAGCCACCACGAGTCACTTCGCCGCGCCATCCTGACCGGACCCTTTCTGATCAAACCCAACCGGCACGAACTGGAAACCCTGGTCGGCCACGAGCTGCCGACCATTGAGCTGGTTGCCGAGCAGGCCCGTCTTATCGCCCGCCAGTGTGTACGTCATGTCTGTGTTTCACTCGGCGGCGAGGGCGCTCTTCTTACCGGACCCGAAGACACCCTGTATGCGACAGCGCCCAAAGTCAAGGTGCTTTCCACCGTCGGCGCCGGTGATTCCATGGTGGCGGGTCTTATTGCCGGTTTTGTCCGTAAATTACCATTGCCGGATATCCTGCGGCTGGCGGTTGCCTGCGGCGCCGGCACGGTGCAGCAGCCGGGGACAGAGCTGTTCATGGCCGATATGGTGGCAACCCTTGCGCCCACAATAGAAATACGGAAACTGGGTATCTGAATTTCGGGCTTCAACTCTAAAGAGGAGGCATGCAAACAATGAAAAATAAATCAACGGACGTCCTGATTATCGGCGGCGGTCCCGGTGGTCTGCTTGCCGGTATAACCACTGCCCGGTATTGGCCGGGTAAGAAAATCACCATGGTCCGCATGGAGAAGAATGCCCTTATTCCCTGTGGCATTCCTTATATTTTCGGTACGCTGGGTGGCCTTGAAAAAGACATGCTTCCCGGAACCGAACAGTTACACGCCATGGGCATCGAACTGATAATCGGTCGGGTCACGGCAATAAAACCGCAGGACCGGGTTGCCATTATGGACAATGGTGATCATATTTCCTATGAACGGTTGGTGCTGAGTACCGGTTCGGAGCCATTTGTCCCGCCGATACCCGGCAGAAACCTTGAAGGCGTTTTCACAATCCACAAAAACTACAGTTACCAGAACAAATTATTCCGGGAGATTATACCGGGAATGAAAAAACTGGTTATCATCGGCGGCGGCTTCATAGGGGTTGAATTTGGCGAAGAGATAGAAAAACGTGGTGTCAAAGTCCACATTGTCGAAAAAATGGATCACCTGCTGGCAACCGTTTTTGACAGGGAAATCTATCTGCCGGTAGAAGAGTATCTGGCCGGCAGGAACATTCATATACACTGCCGGAGCAGTGTGGAAACCATTCTCCCCGCCGATGATCCCGCAAAGGTCGGCGGCGTTCAGCTTGCAGGCGGCGAAATAATAGACGCCGATGCAATCCTCATCGCCATAGGCGTACGACCGCGCAATGAACTGGCGCAGGAGGCCGGTCTGCGACTTGGCCGACATGGCTCCGTTCTGGTGGACGGATTTCAACGGACCCTGGATTATCCGGATATTTTTGCCGTCGGTGATTGCGCCCAGAAACAGGACTTCTTTACCCGACGCCCAGGCGGGGCCCTGCTTGCCTCCCAGGCCGCGGCCGAAGGGAGAATCGCGGGCATGAATATGTATGCCCTGCAGTTGTTACGCCAAAACGGTGGTTCCGTCGCCGTGTATGCGGGCATGGTCGGGGACCTGGCCTTCGGCGCCGCAGGCATGACGGCGACCAGGGCACGACAGAGCGGTTTTTCCATCCTTGTCGGTGAGGCCCACGGCCTTGACCATTATCCGCCTGCCATGCCGGGCAGTCATGAAGTGTATTGCCGGCTTGTCTTTACCCGGGAATCCCTGCAACTCATTGGCGGTCAGGTCCTTGGCGGGGCAACCACCGGTGAGCTGGCCAACGAAATTGGTTTTCTGATCCAGAACCGGGTCACAGCAGCGGAAGTCGCCGGTTTTCAGACCTGTATGCATCCACGCCTGACCGCTTCGGCCCATCCCATTACCGAGGCAACCGGCAATGCGTTGCAGCAGCACCTGCACACCCGGGCAACCTTTCATTAACCCGCACCCTTTCGGAGGAACATCCCATGACACGAATAGCAATCAATGGACTTGGCCGCATCGGGCGTCTGGTCCTGCGTCATTTTATGGAGGCAGCACCGGCGGGAGTTGAAATCATTGCCGCCAATGATCTTGTCCCCACCGATGACCTGGCCTATCTGCTCAAATATGATTCCGTTCACGGCCGGGCCGCCTTTCCGGTCACAGCCTCGCCGGACAGCCTGCAGCTTGGTGACCGGACAATCCACATTACGGCCATGACCGAGCCGGAAAAATTGCCCTGGAAAGATATGGGCATAGATGTGGTCCTGGAATGCACGGGCCGTTTCACCCATCGGCAGGACGCGGCCCGGCACCTGACCGCCGGAGCGAAATGGGTACTGATCAGCGCTCCATCGCCGGATGCCGACTTTACCATGGTCCTGGGCGTCAACGAGGGCGGTTATGATGCCGACAACCATCAGATTATCTCCAATGCCTCCTGCACTACCAATTCACTTGTCCCTGCCATGAAGGTCCTGCTTGACAACTTTGGCATCGAAATGGCCCTGGTGACCACTATCCATGCCTATACCGCGACCCAGGGGCTGGTCGACCGACCGGCAAAGAAACCGATCCGGGGCAGGGCCGCCGCCGTCAGTCTTATCCCCACTTCCACCGGTTCCGATATTGCCACAACCAGGGTATTGCCCGAGCTTGAGGGACGCCTGCGGGCCATTGCCGTCCGCGCTCCGGTCCCCGACGGAGCCCTGACCGATATCAACGCGGTCCTGAAAAAAGAGGCAACTGCCGAGGAGGTAAACAACGCCTTCAAACGGGCCGCTGAAGAAGGTCCGCTGCAGGGCATTCTCGGCTACAGCGACGAGGAGCTGGTGTCCGCTGATATTATCGATGACCCGCGTTCCGGTATCGTCCATGGTCTCTCCACCCGGATCGTCCAGGGGAAAATGGCCAAGGTCCAGGTCTGGTACGACAACGAATTCGGCTATTCCAGGCGATTGCTGGATGTGGCTGCCATGCTCGGCTGACGAAATCAGGGCACAAAACCGGTATGCCGCCGCCAACAGCATATTGGCAACAGGCATCTGAACAGGAATATTATCATGATTGCATCCTACGACGTACCCTTGTCTGATCTTCCGGAAGAACTTGCCGATCTCCGGGAACTGGCCCTTGACCTGCACTGGTCATGGTGCCATACCGCTGATCACCTCTGGCAGCGAATCGACGCCGAACTCTGGCAGCGCACCCATAACCCGTGGCTTATCCTGCAGATGGTCAGCAGAAAACACCTGGCCGAGCTGGCCGGGAATGCGGAATTTGTCGCCCTGCTGACCGAACTGCGCCGGGCACAGCAAACAGCCCGAAAACGACAGGCATGGTTTCAGCGGGCCTGGCCCCAAGCCGACCTTACCGGTATCGCCTATTTCAGTATGGAATTCGGGCTGGATGAATCGCTCCCCATCTATTCCGGCGGGCTCGGTGTCCTGGCCGCCGACTATCTCAAGGCCGGCAGTGAACTCGGCCTGCCGGTGGTCGGTATCGGCCTGCTGTATCAGCAAGGCTATTTTCGCCAAGGGCTGGATGGTGAGGGGAAACAGCTTGCTTTTTTTCCCTACAACGATCCCACCCAGCTGCCTGTTCTGCCGGTCCGTGACAACGAGGGTGAATGGCTGATTGTCGAAGTGGAACTGCCCGGCCGCACCCTGCGGTTGCGTACCTGGCAGGCCATTGTCGGTCGTGTCCCCCTGTACCTGCTGGATTCCAATGATCCACTCAACAGTCCGGCCGACCGGGGCATCACCAGCGAGCTGTACGGTGGCGGTTCAGAGATGCGACTGCAACAGGAAATCGTACTGGGGATAGGCGGTTACCGTCTCCTCCGTGATCTGGAGATCACCCCCCAGATCTGCCATCTCAACGAAGGCCATGCCGCCTTTGTCGTTCTTGAGCGGGCCCGTTTTTTCATGCAGGAACATAACGTCGACTTCCAGGAGGCGCTCACCGCCACCCGGGCCGGCAATCTCTTTACCACCCATACACCGGTGGAGGCTGGGTTTGACCGCTTCACCCCCCGGCTTCTTGAGCAATACATGCAGGACTATGTGGCCGGGCTTGGTATTTCCTGTCAGGAACTACTGGCCCTGGGACGGACCGACCTTCGGGCCACCGACGGTACCGAGCCCTTTCACATGGCCTGGCTGGCCATGCACGGCTGTGGCGCCGTCAACGCGGTCAGCCGCCTGCACGGCGAGGTCAGCCGCCGTATCTTTCAACCGCTTTTCCCCCGTTGGCCGAGCCATGAAGTGCCGGTAGGCCATGTCACCAACGGCGTGCATGTGCCGAGCTGGGACTCACCGGAATCCGACCGGTTGTGGACCGAGGCCTGCGGCAAGGAGCGCTGGCGCGAGGAACTGCAGGATATGGAAGCGGCCATCATGAAGATCAGCGATGAAGAGTTGTGGGCCATGCGCAGCCGCAACCGGCAACGGCTGATCACCTGGCTGCGCAAACGATTGCTCCAGCAACAGGCCCTGCAGGGACCAACGCTCAATCACCCTGTTGACGCAGAATCCATCTTTGACCCCAATGTGCTGACCCTTGGTTTTGCCCGTCGGTTCACCTCCTATAAACGAACCGATCTGCTCCTCTATGATCCTGAGCGTCTTGCCCGGCTGCTCAGCAATACCGAACAGCCGATACAGCTTATCCTGGCCGGCAAGGCACATCCAAAAGATGCACGGGGCCAGGCCATGATCCAGACCTGGATCAACTTTATCCATAGCTGGCACCTCGAGCACAAGGTCATTTTCCTCATTGACTATGACCTGCTTGTTGCCCAGCACCTGGTCCAGGGCGTTGACCTCTGGATCAACACCCCGCGCCGCCCCTGGGAGGCCTGCGGCACCAGCGGCATGAAGGTCCTGGTCAACGGCGGCCTCAATGTTTCGGAACTGGATGGCTGGTGGGCCGAGGCATGGAACCCGGAGGTCGGCTGGCCCCTTGGCGACGGCGGACTCCACGATGATATTCCCGCATGGGACAGGCAGGAAGCGGACGAGCTCTATACCCTTCTTGAACAGGACATTATCCCTGCCTTTTATCAGCGAAATGTCAACGGAATACCCCGGCAGTGGGTAGAGCTTCTGCGCAACAGCATGGCGACCCTGACCCCGCGCTTTTCCGCCAACCGGATGGTGCGGGAATACCTGGAAAGCTATTATCTAACAATGCTTGAAAACGTAACAAAAAGAACAAGGGATGAGGCATGCACGAAAAATATCGTTCTCTGGCGGCAGACCATTGAGCGCCATTGGCCTTCCATTCGTTTCGGCCGCCTCGAGACAGAAAAAAAGGACAAAAGTATCATGTTTGAGGTCCAGGTGTATCTGGATGACCTTGATCCCGATTTTGTCCGGGTGGAGCTTTATGCCGACGGAAACGGTGACAAGCCGCCGGAACTGCATTCCATGACTCGCAGCGAACCCCTTGTCGGAGCCATACACGGCTATCTGTATACATGCGAGGTGGCAAACGAAAGGCCGGCCACCGACTATACGGCCCGGATCGTTCCCTTTCATCCCGAGGCATTGATACCGCTTGAGGCCAACCAAATTCTGTGGGAACATTAACCGGTAGCTACAATACGTTGATTCACAACTTATGTATAGCGGGAGGAATTCCATCATGACGAATCCAACAACCAGCAGAACACCAAAAACACCTAAGGACAAAGGACTCAGCACAGATGAGGCGGCCCGCCTGCTCCAGCAGTACGGCCCCAATGCCCTTGAGGAGAAAAAGGTCTCTCCCATCAAAAAACTGCTGGGATATTTCTGGGGGCCCATCCCCTGGATGATCGAGGTGGCCGCCGTTCTTTCGGCGGCTGTCCGTCACTGGCCCGACTTTTTCATCATTGTCGCCCTGCTGATCTTCAACGCCGGGGTGGGCTTCTGGCAGGAGTATACCGCCGGCAACGCAGTCGAGGCCTTGAAAAAAGAACTTGCCCAGAAGGCCAGGGTCCTGCGGGACGGTGCCTGGAAGATCATTGATGCGGCAGGACTTGTGCCCGGCGACATCATACGGATCCGCCTGGGTGATGTAGTCCCGGCCGACGCCGTAATTGTGGAGGGAGACTATCTCAGTGTGGACCAGTCGGCCCTGACCGGCGAGTCCTTGCCCGTGACTAAAAAACAAAACGAAGAAATCTTTTCCGGTACCATTGTCAAGCAGGGCGAGGTGGTGGCCGAGGTGACGGCCACCGGAAAAAATACAAAATTCGGCAAGACCGCCGGGCTTGTCGAGCAGGCAAAAACCGTTTCCCATTTCCAGAAGGCGGTGCTCACCATCGGTGACTACCTCATCTATGTCAGTCTGTTTCTGGTGACCATTCTTGTCCTGGTCCAGCTCCATCGCCACCAGCCCTGGATCGACCTGATCCAGTTTGCCCTTATTCTGACCGTGGCCTCCATTCCGGTGGCCATGCCGGCGGTCCTGTCCATGACCATGGCCGTGGGCGCCATGCTGTTGTCAAAAAAGAAGGCCATTGTCACCCGACTGGAATCCATTGAAGAGATGGCCTCCATGGACATTCTCTGCTCGGACAAGACCGGCACTCTGACCCAGAACAAACTCACCCTTGGTGATATTGCAGTATTTGCCGCAAAAGATGAACAGGAGGTCCTGCTGATGGCAGCCCTGGCATCCAGGGAAGAAAACCGAGACGCCATTGACGAGGCCGTCTTCCTTGGCCTGCAGGACAAAAATCTCCTCCAGGCCTTTACGCAGACAAAATTTGTCCCCTTTGATCCCGTCCACAAGCGGACCGAGGCAACCGTACAGGACAAGGACGGCACAATTTTTGTGGTAACCAAAGGCGCGCCCCAGGTCATCATGGAAATGGCAAACCTGAATGAAACCGACCAAAAACGGGCAGCCAAGGTGGTTGATGATTTTGCCGCCCAAGGCTACCGCGCCCTTGGTGTCGGCATGAAGAAAGAAGCCGAACAGCACTGGACCTTTCTCGGTATTCTTTCCCTGTTTGATCCGCCTCGGGAAGATTCCGCCGAGACAATCTCCCGGGCAAAAAAATATGGCGTGAACATTAAAATGGTCACCGGCGATAACCTGTCCATTGCCCGGCAGATTGCCGGAAAACTGAACCTGGGCACAAATATCCTCAAATCAGACATCCTACCGGTGTCCGGTCAGCAAAAAAATATCAGCGGTGATATCGGGGAAGCGGTTGAACAGGCCGAGGGATTTGCCGAGGTCTTTCCGGAACATAAATTCTCCATTGTCAAGATACTGCAGGCACAAGGACATATCACCGGCATGACCGGAGACGGCGTCAACGATGCCCCGGCCCTGAAACAGGCTGATGTGGGTATCGCCGTCAGCGGCGCCACCGATGCGGCCAGAGCGGCCGCCGACCTGGTGCTCACTTCACCCGGCCTGTCGGTTATTATTACGGCCATCGAAGAGGCCCGGCGGATATTTGAACGCATGAACGCCTACGCCATCTACCGGATCAGCGAAACCATTCGCATCATGTTTTTCGTGGTCCTGGCCATGATCTTTTTCAACTTTTATCCGATCACCGCCATCATGATCATCCTGCTGGCCTTTTTTAATGATATTCCGATCATGACCATCGCCTATGATCATACCGGCCTGGAACAGAAGCCGGTGCGCTGGGACATGCACCAGGTCATTTCCGTGGCCACCGCCATGGGTATTGTCGGCGTCCTGGGCAGCTTTGGTATGCTGCTGATCGCCATTGACTGGCTCCATCTCGATGTGACCCAGGTGCAGACCTATGTTTT
>WFZC01000168.1 GCA_015489765.1 Desulfobulbaceae bacterium | reverse complement strand
GGTGAATTTTCTCTTCATGACCTATTATAATATCGTCTTTCGATACGCCGAGACCGGGTTTCTTGAGCGTGCGGCTGAAATTGGTCTGCAGGGCACCATCCTTCCCGACCTGCCGCCCGAAGAGGGGGAAAGTTATTTTGCCACCAGTACACGCCTTGGCCTTGCCCCGATAACCTTTTTTACGCCCACCTCCACCGACGCGCGGATGCGGGAGGTGGCGGGACGCGGGGCAGGATTTGTCTATGTGGTTGCCCGGCGCGGCGTGACCGGCACCCATACGGAAATGGATGCCGGCCTGACAAGGTATCTTGAACGCTGTCGGGCGGCAACGGATCTGCCCCTGGCAGTGGGATTCGGCATAGCGGGCCGGGCGGATGTGGCCATGCTGACTGGCAGGGCCGATATGGCGGTTATCGGCACGGCAACCATCCGGCTTGTCGATGAAAAAGGCGCCGAAGCCGTGGGTGGTTTTATCGCAGGGTTGCTGCGGGAAGGTTAATCCATGAGCGAGACGACCAATACACAGCTTGGTACGGATAAGGTACTTTGGAACCTGGATGATCTGTATGGCGGCTGGAATGATCCGGCTCTGGAGCAGGACATGGACCGCTGTCGGCAACTGGCCGAGCAGATCTCGGCGTTCCAGGGCAGGGTACACGCCCTGTCTCCAAAAGAATGTCTGTTCCTGGTTGAGCAGCTTGAACAACTTGATATCCTGCTGACAAAACTTGCCACCTTTGCCTTTCTCTGTTTTACCACCAATACCGCTGATGTCGAGGCCTCGGCCTTTTTGCAGAAAACAGAAGAGCTGGCCGCGGCCCTGGGCAGCAAAACGATTTTTTTCCGCCTGGAATGGAACGAGCTGCCTGATAAGCAGGCCCAGAGGCTGCTGGCCGATCCCGCCCTGGCCCGCTATCGTCACTACCTGGCCGCCATGCGCAGGTTTGCACCATATCAGCTTTCCCGGCCGGAAGAACAGCTCCTGCAGGAGCTCGGCCCGGTTGGACGTTCCGCCTGGAACCTGCTGTTTGAAAAGGTTATGGGGCAGATGCGTTTTGGCGATAAAGGGCGCACCGAAGAAGAGGTGTTGACCGATCTGTACGCCGCTGATCGCGATGTCCGGCGGCGGGCGGCATCCGAGATGACTGACGGTTTGCGCCGCCAGTTGCATGTCCTGGCCCATGTGTTTAATACCCTGGCTGCGGAAAAGATGATCATTGACCGGCTGCGGGGCTATGAATCCTGGATTGCCTCGATGAATCTTGAAAACGAGCTTGCTGACACAACGGTTGCCACCCTGATTTCCGCCGTCACTGAACGGTATTCCATTGTCCACAGGTATTATCTGCTGAAAAAGAAGCTGTTAGGGGTTGATGAACTCTTTGACTATGATCGTTATGCTCCCATACCCGGCCGGGATGAGAACAGGATTTCCTGGTCGCAGTGCAGGCGCATCGTGCTTGACTCTTTTGCCGCATTTTCCCCTAAAATGGCGGAAATTGCCGAGCTTTTTTTTGCAAAAAACTGGATACATGCGCCTGTTGTGAAGAACAAGCGGGGCGGCGCCTTTGCCCATCCCTGCGTGCCCGAGGTCCATCCCTATGTGATGGTCAACTATACCGGCTCCCTGCGCGATGTTTCCACCGTGGCCCATGAACTCGGGCATGGGGTGCATCAGTATCTTGCCGCTGAACAGGGGTTTTATAATGCGGATACCCCCCTGGTCCTGGCCGAAACCGCCTCTGTTTTTGCCGAGCTGCTTGTCTTCAAGGCCCAGGCCCGCCTGCTCGATGATCCGGCGGCCAGGCGCTCCTTTATCTGTGGTAAACTGGAATCCATCTTTGCGACCGTCTTTCGGCAGGTGGCCATGAACAGGTTTGAAGACGCCATGCACACTGCCCGCCGCAGCAAAGGCGAGCTTTCCAGTGAGCAACTCTCCGCCTTCTGGCTTGACTGCCAGCGGCCGATGTTTGGCGATTCGGTGACCCTGCGGCCCGATTATGGCATCTGGTGGTCCTATATTCCACATTTCCTGGGGACGCCCGGCTATGTCTATTCCTATGCCTTTGGCGAACTGCTGGTGCTGGCCCTGTACAGCCGTTATCAGCAGGAGAAGGATGGCTTTGTCGACAACTATTTGTCGCTGTTGGCCGCAGGCGGCAGCAAAAGCCCGGCCCAACTGCTGGCGCCCTTTGATATTACCTTGGACGATCCCTTGTTCTGGCACGGCGGTCTGGACATTATTGAGCGGATGCTTGATGATGTGGAGGCGGATTAGCCCTGTTTGAATCGCTTGCCGGCGAGCCTGTTGTCGGCCGTACCCCATTGCACGATAACCATGGTCAGGCCGATGAGCACAATGCCGGGCAGGGTCCGGATAGGCGGAAGTGGGTGGCCCAGTGCCCAGTCCACAAGCAGGATAAGGGGAGGGTAGAGATAGGAATAGGCCATGACCCTGGTCGGACCGAGCCGGATGGTGGACCATTGGGAGAGAAAAAAGGTAATCAGGGTACAGAATATTGCCAGGTAAAGGATACCGGCCCAGGTTGACCAGGCAATATCACTCCAGTTGATTGCCGGTATCCTGGACGCGGCCGCCAGGGCCAGCCAGCCACAGCCGGAGGCCAGGATCCAGAAGGTCATCACCGGCATGGGCTCGCCCCGGTAGAGGAGTTTCACCAGGGGAGTGTAGAACCCCATCAACAGGCAGGCGCCAAAAAAGATAAGATCGCCCCGGTTGAAATGAAGGGCCAGCATTTGTGATGGATCGCCCCGGAATATGACCCATATGGCGCCCAGCATGGCCAGAAACAGGGCAATGAGCCGGTTGCGGCCCAGCCGTTCGCGCAGGAGAATTATGCTGTAAATCCCGGAAATACCGGGCACCAGGGTAAAGATAACGCCGGTATTTATGGCCGAGGTATAGCGCAGGGAAGCAAACATCAGCACGAAAAAAGCGGTGAGGGCGAAACTGACCAGGCTGTAGCGGCCAAGAGAGGACAGCGAGGGTCTGGTCAGGCCATATTTTTTCCGGACATAGGGATAGAAGAACAGGGTGGCCAGGCAGAAACGGACCAGGGTAAGGATGACCGGATCAATGGTGTCGGCAATGGCCTTGCCAACGGTAAACGATGTTGATCCCAGCCCGGCGGCCAGGAACATGAGCACAAGCGCGAGCCGGTACTGCTGTCGGGGTACCCGCTCAGGCAAGTTGCCTGGAGAGCAGAGGGTGCAGAACAGAATTGGCGGCCAGTATTTCCGGATGAAAGGGTGAATACTCTTTGCCGGCAAAATCTGTTACCCGGCCGCCCGCCTCCTCGACCAGCAGCCAGCCGGCTGCCGTGTCCCAGGGCTTGAGGTCCATCTCATAGAAGCCGTCCAGCCGGCCGCAGGCAACATAGGCCAGGTCAACGGCCGCAGCTCCCGCCCGGCGGATATCCCGCACCTTGGGGAGAATGGCCCGCATCTGGTTCATCACGGCATCAAGTTTTGCATGGATGTCATAGGGAAAGCCGGTGGCAACCAGGGCCTGAACAAGAAAATCCGTTTTCGTCACCTGTATTTTTTCCTCGTTGAGCCATGATCCGCCGCCCTGCCAGCAGCAGAACAGTTCGTCCTGCAGGGGACAATAAATAACGCCAATGGTGGTTTGTCCGTTTTCCATCAGGGCGATGGAAACGGCAAAGATGGGGAAACCATGCGCAAAGTTCGTGGTCCCGTCCAAGGGATCAATCACCCACAGTTTTCCCTCCGGCGCCTTGAGGTCTTCTCCGGCCGATTCTTCGGCCATGACATCAATTTCAGGCGCGTCTTCCTGCAGGGAGGCAACAATGGCGGTCTCAGAGGCGACGTCCGCTTCCGTGACCAGATTGATCTCACCTTTCATGGTAATGGTATGAGGCTTGCCATAAAGGTCTCTGAGAATAAAACCACCCGTCAAGGCCGCCCGACAGGCTGCCAGCAGAAGGGGATAGTGTTTTTTATCCGTACATTGTTCTTTGAGAAAATCAAGTCTGTTCATTATGTTATCCTGTTGATTGGTAACTTCTCAATAACTGATGGGAAGTTGCTGCTAATATATATGGATTCCGGCCAACAACCTGCCGGAATGACCCAGTTGCAGGCAATTCAGAGCGTCATCCCCGCAGTCTGTTGGGCGGGGATCCAGACTTATATCACCACTTATTGAGAAGTTACGTTGATTGCCATACGGCCCGCTGCTTTGCCAGGTGAGAATCACCTGCTATCTGCTGCCCCGAAAAATGTTATGGAGGGAGTGTACAGAGAAATGGTGTGTTTGGCAAGCGGACAGATGCGAGCCCTGTCTCACTTCTTCCACAGGGTCAGTGCTTTTTTATAAATTCTGGTCCTGGGGAGATCCAGGTCCGCAGCTATTCGCTGGACAGCATCTTTCAAGGTCATATCGGGCCGGCTTTGGTACCAGAGAATGAGCTCATCAAGGTCTTCGGGCTTATCTGTGGTGTTGTCAGGGGCCGGTTTGACCAGGACAACAAATTCGCCCCTGTTTTTGCCTGTACAACCAGTAGCGAGTTCAGACAGTGATCCCTGCCTATATTCCTCATGGATTTTAGTTAGTTCGCGAAACAGCATTCCCTGGCGATCACCCAGACAGTGTAGGCAATCCTGCAGGCTTTGTTCAATACGATGGGGGGATTCATAAAAAATAATCGGCCAGGGCAGATGGGCCAACTGCTTGAAAAAGGTTTTGCGCGCTTTTTTTTTGGCAGGAGGGAAACCGGCAAAAAAGAATTGGGAATCTTCAAGTCCCGCTATGGAGAGCGCTGTTGTCAAGGCAGATGGACCGGAAATGGGAACAATGGGAATCCCGGCATGTCTTGCCATGTTGACCAGTATTGCCCCTGGATCTGAAATGCCTGGGGTGCCGGCATCGGAAACCATGGCGATTTTTTTTCCGTCCTGTAGTTTCTGCAGGAGATTTTTTGCCTTTTGCTGCTCTTTTTCCCGATAATAACTGGTCAATGGCTGTGATATGCCAAGATAATTTAGCAATTTTTTTGTGTGCCGGGTATCTTCACAGGCGATAAGATCAACGCTTTGCAGTACCTTGACAGCCCTGGGGCTTATCTCTTCAAGATTGCCAATGGGTGTTGCCACGACATAAAGGGTGCCGTTGTTCCTTGTTTTTTCAGTCATAAGGTAACAGGTCGACTCATTATCTGAACCATCATTTTGTCATTTCTCCTCTATTGTCCGGATTTTTCTTACACAACAATGTGGGCAATGAAAAAATATAAAATGTTGATTGAGTAGAGGACTCGTTCTGAAATATCTGCTATATTTTTGTTATTCATCTTCTTTGACGTGTTTCTGTGCAAAGCAACTGAAAAAGCTGCCGGGGGAAATGGCATGGAGCTGTCCCGGTTATTGCTTACACGATTCTTGATATGAGCAACCTGAACATCCAGCAGTTAAAACTGATTAGCAGCGCTATCGCTCAGAAAAATGATACTGATGCGATCATGAAAACAGCTGTTCGGGCGGTGCGTAAGATTTTTTCAGCCGATAACTGCTGGCTTTTGTATCCCTGTGTTTCCTCAACCCCCAGCTGTCGTCTTCATTATTATGCCTGTCGTAAGAATATGCCCTGTTTTAGGCGTATTGACAAGACATTCGTAATTGACGATGCCTTTCAGCGTTTTCTGCGCCGGTTGGATCAGGCCCAAAAAGCAAACATTTTTCAGAGTAAACAGTGTCTGATCTTTTCCCGTCGCTCGTTGAGCAGGCCCTGCGCATGTTCTCAACTGGTCATGGTTTTACGGATGAGGAACGACCGGCCATGGCTTTTTGGTATCTGTGACCGTACCACCCGTCACTGGTCGCAGGACCAAATTGATTTTTTTCAACTGGTCGGCGAACGTGTTCAGCACAGTTATGATACCATTCGTTTAGAAGAGACCGTACAGCGAGATATTGCAAAACGACAAAAAATTGAAACGGAAATAGTCCGAAGTGAACAGCGATTTCGGTCCTTGTTTCAAAATACAAGTATTTCTCAGTGGCTGTTGGATATTCCGGGGTTGCGACGGAAAAAAGAAGGCCTTGGACCCACCAATTCAGCATTAAGTGGATTATCTCTTGACTCCGATACCCCGATCGATGCCGTTGATCTCTGGCAAGCCGCAGGCCTGGTTCGGATTGTTGATATAAACGCAGCTACTTTGGAATTGTTTGAAGCGGATGACCGGGCCTACCTTCTTTCTTCCTTTCGGTCCATATTAAACAAAAAATCATTACTTACCCTCCAGCATGCACTTCATGCATTGTTTTCCGGCAGGAAACATTTTTCGGAAGAAACAGAATTTGTAACGCTTTCCGGAAAAACACTGGCCGTAATTTTAAATGTTGATGTTATGCCCAGTCCGGACTCTCACATGGTCTTAATTTCTGTGGCCGATATTACGGCACGGAAAAAAATTGAGGAGGAACTCTTTGATTCCAGGGAACAATATCGTCTTCTTATGGAAAACGCCAGTGATGCCATTGTGCTTTATGATGCGGAAACCATGGAGGTCATCAAAGCCAATCCAAAGGCGGCGGAACTAACGGGACGATCCGTTGATACCTTGATAGGATTGAAGCAGCATGAATTGCATCCGCCGGAGGACTATGGTTTTCATAAAAAATTGTTTCAGGCGCATGCTACCGGCAAGGGTGATACTTCGGCAACCGATGTTACCCTGCTTCATCAAAGTGGGGCCAGAATTCCTGTCCAGATCAGCGCCGGTCGAACGACTATCAAGGGCCGTACAATTTTGCAGAGAATTTACCATGATATGCGCAAAAGGGTAAAGGACGAGGAACAGCGCCGACTGTTGGCAACCGCTGTTGAACAGGCGGCGGAAAGCGTAGTGATAACTGATCCGCAAGGAATCATAGAATATGTCAATCCCGCCTATGAAAAGGTTACCGGTTATTTGAGAGATGAAGTCATCGGGAAAAAAGCCGGGGTGGTGAAAAGTGGCAAGATGGAGCAGTATCACTACAAACTTCTCTGGGATACAATATCATCGGGCAAGGTCTGGAGCGGAGAAATAATTAACAGGAGAAAGGATGGTTCCTTGATTACCGAAGAGCAGACCATTGCACCGGTCCATGATAACAAAGGAAAAATCTCCCATTATGTGGCTGTCAAAAGAGATATTACCCGCCAGAATCAACTGAAAAATATAGTTCGTCAAACGCAGAAAATGCAGGCAATAGGGACCCTGGCAGGAGGGATAGCCCATGATTTTAATAATATTTTGACAGCAATTCTCGGTTTTGCCGAATTGTCGGCCCTGCTGTGTGAAGACAACAAGGTGTTAAAGAGCAATCTGACGGAAATCATAACAGCATCAGAGCGTGCCGGTCAGTTGATTAAACAGATTTTAACCTTCAGTCGTCAGACAGAAAAAAATATTTCATCCCTGCGAATTGACCTCATCGTCAAAGAGGCCTTACGTCTACTTCGGGCAAGTTTGCCTGCGAATCTTGAACTGGAAATAGACATCAGAACAAAAGAGATGGTGCGTGCCGATCCGACACAGATTCATCAGGTGGTTATGAATTTGTGTATGAATGCCTTTCAATCCATTGAAAAGGAGAACAATACCGGGAAAATCAGAGTGGTATTGACAGAGGAGAAGGTCGGGCCACGGGAAGGAGTTGAATTGGGTAATCTGCCTGCCGGCCAGTATGTGGTTTTACAGGTAGAGGATAATGGTCACGGAATTGCTCCGGAACATCTTGATCGTATTTTCGAGCCCTATTTTACCACACGGGACAAAAACGAGGGTACCGGGCTTGGCCTCTCTGTTGTGCATGGCATTGTCCAGGACCATAGAGGGGCGTTGCGAGTGGAGTCAACGCCCGGTCAGGGAAGTTGTTTCTATGTGTATCTACCTTTTTCTGATGACAGAGACCATGAAATGTCCGATACGGAAATGAGTCTGAAAAAAGGAGAGGGCAGAATACTGGTTGTTGATGATGAACAGCAGATTATTGATTATGAGGTCCAGGCCCTGGAAAAAGCTGGATATGTAACCTTTGGCACCACCTCGAGTCAGGTGGCGGTTGAAATGTTTCAGCGGCAAAAGGAGAAAATTGATCTCATCATTACAGATATGGCAATGCCAGAGTTGACCGGGTTACAACTTTTTGAGCAGGTCCGAAAAATATGTAAAGATACTCCGGTGTTGCTCTGCTCAGGATATTCGGAACATGTCTCTAAAGAATCTGCCGCCAAGCTTGGCCTTAATGGCTACCTTGCCAAACCGTTCACAGCCGAGCAGTTGTTGAGCGAGGTGTATAGAATTCTCATTGAAAGCAAAGAACCGGTTTCGGTTGATAACTGATTCGGGAAGAGATACCCTCTCTTTCTTGCTCTCTCTTTTTCCAGGAAGCCACCAAAAAAAAATCCTCTCAAAAAGCAAAGCTTTTTGAGAGGATTATAGAAAGGATCGGCGGCGACCTACTCTCCCACACGGTTTCCCATGCAGTACCATCGGCGCTGAGGAGCTTAACTTCCGTGTTCGGAATGGGAACGGGT
>WFZC01000167.1 GCA_015489765.1 Desulfobulbaceae bacterium | reverse complement strand
TATCTTCCCCTGTGTCTTTTTCAATATTTTCTTCGGGTTCTTCGCCTGCATCCTCGGCAACCGGTTCCTGAAGCACCTGTTCCTGCGGTACATCCTGTTGCCGGTCATCAATCGTGTCGCCGTGGACGGATTCCCCATCCTCAGCGGCCACAACCGCTTCCTGATCGGGAACAGATTCCTGTTCCAGGGGTGTTTCCTGTTTTTTCTTTTTGGAAAATTTCTTTTTAAACCAGCCAAGCATTATCTATTCACCTGTATCACGTATTTTTCCTCACCATATTCCAGTGCCTTACTCCTGAATTCCTGTCATAAAAAACAAGAAAATCTTCAGGCACAGTGTAGGAGCCCCCCTGCGGGCGATAGTCGTTCTTTACATATGGATGGTTATGATCGCCCGCAGGGGGGGGCTCCTACAATTTATTGGGTTGGGGGCTTTAGCTCGCCTTAGGGATGATGTCTACCTGCCACTGGTTATGATTGCTGGTAAGATAAGGTTCCAGGAAAAACTGTTTCGCAGGTTGATCTGAAAGTCTTTTCCCGTGATATCTGCTCCGGAAATCACGACCTGCTGCGCTTGGCCACATCTCGGCGAGCTCGCCGGGTCTGCCCACCATTCCCGCTGGTGGATATCATCGCTTGTATCTGAACCTGATTCCTTGAAGCGGAGATAGTAGGTTCCATCGGGCAGTGCCGCAGTCTGGTACCCGCCGTCGGCATCGAATGTTGCCGCGCTCATGACCCAGATCGGACTGGAACATGGATCCCCCTGGAAGACCTGGACCCGGAGTTGCCGACCTTGGGCATCAATGGGGGTCTTGCCGTCACGCTCGTAAACGTGCCCGGAAATGGTGGAGCCCTGATCCAGGTAGAAGTTTATATTTTTGTGGTCGTCCCCGTTCTGGATGACAACAGCCTGCGCGGCGGAGCAGAAAAAATCACTGCCACTGCCGTTCCACCATTCGTCGACATAGCTGTTCCCTGTCCTGGTGCGGAGGTAAAACGTGCCGTCCTCGATGCCCCGGGCCTGGAATGTCCCGTCGGTCTCTACCTCGATGTCGCCTTCGTAGTTTGCGTAGCACGGATCCCCGGTGTAGGCATAGACTTTCATCCCTGCCAGGCTGGTGATCGGCTGGCCCGTACTCTCGTCATACAGGGTGCCGGATATTGTGCCGCCAACATTAAGTTGAAAATTAACGCCGCTGGTGGTGTTCCCGGCGGTTACGCTCACCTGCTCCGCACCGGCACAGTCACTGGTACTGCTCGGATCGGCCCACCACTCCTCGACGTATTCACTGCCGGATGGAGTGTTGGTATAAAGATAATAGCTCCCCGCAGGCAGGCCGGTTATGCTGTAGGTCCCATCTGCGGTATCAAGACAACCTCCTCCCACGCGATCCCAGCTCTCGTCGTCACACGGATCGTTACGATACACGTCCACGCAGATATTTTCTCCTGTCAGCGGCGTGGTGCCGTCGTCCTGGAAGACCGTTCCCGATATCGAGCCCCCGATATCGAGCTGAAAATCCTTGCCGGAATACGTGTTGCCCGCGGTCATGCTGATCTTCTGGGCCGCAGAACAGTCCTGGACGCTGGCTGGATCGGCCCAGTATTCCGGGATATAATCGGCTGTGTTGCTGCTATCGAAGACGGCGGCCTTCAGATAGTAGTCGCCGGGTTGTGTGATAACGACACTGTAGGTGCCGTCCTGATTGATACCGTGGCTTGTGACGTACTGCAGGTTGGAGCAGTCTCCGCTGAACACGGCCACCATCAGGCTGCCGCTCAGCGGTTGTCCGTCAGAACCATAGAGGGTTCCTTCCACCGTGATTCCCTGCTCAAGCTGGAAGTTGATGTTCGCTGTCGTCTGTCCGGTAGTAACGGTAACGGTCTGAGCATCGGCACAGCCTCGAACACTTGCCGGATCTGCCCAGTATTCCGATAGGTAGTTCGTGTTAAAGGGTGATGTCTGAACGTAATAGGTCCCTGCCTCCACGCCCGAAATAGTATATGTGCCGTCGGGGTTGAGGAAACCTGAGCCTGCCCACACGGTGTCACATGGATCTGTGCCCTTCTCGAGAAAGATTTCGATCTGGTTGGTACTGCCGTCAATGCGGGTTGTGCCGTCACTCTCAAACAGAGTTCCGGAGACAGCGCCTCCTTCTTCCAGGACAAAGTCGATACCGGTGCTTCCTGCGTCCACGGGAGTCATCTGGTTGCAGTCATCTCCGGCAGAGATATTGTCGTATGCTTTATCTGCATACCACGATGTGTTATTGCCTCCGCAATTCACATCGGTGCTGACGTAGTATGTATTGCCGTCGGCAACATTGATGGAATAGGTGCCGTCCGCACTGGTGGTAGCGCCATCAATCCATCCCTCCCAACATGGCCCGGAATTCACATTTACACAGACACCTTCAATAGGGTTGCCGTTCGTGTCAGTCACCTTCCCGCTTATGGTCGATGCGGCGGCCATGGTCGCATCTGCGCAGAGGCAGGTCAGTAGCAACAACATTATGTTTTTCCACTTGTCAATAAAACAAGACATGGTTCCCTCCTCTTGGTGATAAGAAAATTGTTAAGAAATCGCTTTCCGGCCTGAGAGGCCGTGGCAGGAAATTCGGGAAAAACCAGGTGTGCCCCTTAGAATTCAGCGACAAACAGATACTCATGGTACGGTCTTTGGCTGCTCTTTTTTCAAAAAATTCCCGGCACAAATGCCTGCCATCCAGATGACAATCACAACAGCTCGCTAATCGCGGCGCTGACCCGCGAGCACGACGGATGGGAGCGAGCTTGCTCGCGGACATCCCGGCGCGCAATCGGGTCAAGCGGCTTATTCCGGCACGAAGCGACGGGGCAAGCCGCTTGACGAAGTCGCCGGGAACAAACGAGATAATATAACACAAGACAGGTTGATAATCTGCAAGTTTTTTCTGTAACTGACGTTTCCTAGAAATTATTTGGGCCTAATAAAAAATTGATGCAATTAAAAATTTTGATCAAAAGATTTCGAATTCTATTCCTATACGAAAAGTTATTTGGTACCTAATTCCTGCAATTAGCTAAAAAAGTTCATGGACATTGGCGTGTTACCACAGCATTAACCAACAAACATTCAACTGCAACGACTCATCATCTCCATAAACAGAAAACAGAATAAACGATTAGCCCAGGTAGCCCCAAGGAAAATCAAAATCAGCAAGGGGACAAAAGGCCTTACCACCTGGCTGGGCTCATCCCCATTGTCAAATTCCTTCAAAAACATGGCGTTGTGATCCTTATAGCGGAATATAGCGTGGCACTTGGATTAGTGCCTTACTCCTGAACTTCTGTCAAAAAAAACCAGCAATTCCCGGTTTAGGTTGAAAATCTGACGATAGCAGCCGGTATACGGTGACAGCCAGCGATTTTGACCAGTTTGACAAAAAGTTACTGCGTAATCAGGTGATATCATATAATTTTTGAGAGGTGAAGCCGAATTTTCGGCGCACGTCACCCTTCATCCTTCCAGGGCGATTTGTCCGGAAGGGCTGATCCTTGACAATTTGCTTGAGACTCATTCCCATTGAAACTCCAGCTTTTTCTTATGGAGTCCGTTGATTATGCTGTGGAGGATGGCCTCC
>WFZC01000166.1 GCA_015489765.1 Desulfobulbaceae bacterium | reverse complement strand
CAGCGTATGTTCGGCAGATCGACCGGGCATGACATCAGCAAGCCGATGGGGACGGTCATGTCGGGCGGTGGAGGCAAGTCTGCCCTCGTGTCGGCCTTTCTGGCCAAGCATTTCGGCGGCAACTACCAGGGAGCCGGGTTGTCACCATCCACGCCCATGGGCACCGTCACCACCAGGGATCACCATGCCCTGGTCAGTTCACACCTGGTCAAGTTGCGGGGTACATGCCGTCATGGCCAGCCGATAACAGTCCCAATGCCGACGGTCACGGCGGGAGGGCTGCATATCGGGGAGGTCCGGTCATTCCTGGTCAAATACTATGGTTCAGCGGTCGGTCAATCCGTGGCGGAGCCAATGCACACGATAACGACCAAGCACCGGCTTGGGCTGGTGCATATTGCCGGCCAGGAATACCAGATTGCAGACATCGGCATGCGCATGCTGCAGCCGAGGGAGTTGTTTCGCGCCCAGGGATTCCACGACAACTATGTCATTGATCCCGTGGTCAACGGCAGGTCGCTCAGCAAGGCTGCCCAGGTAAGGATGTGCGGCAATTCGGTCAGCCCGTATCCGGCAAAGGCCCTGGTGAAGGCCAATGTCCAGCTGGCAACATCGAGGGCCGCGGCATGACGGCGACCATTACTCAGACCCGTCCAGTTATGCTACGTGGTGTGTATATCGAGAACACAGACTATTCCACCATAATACAGCGATGGGATGGGCCAGAAACGGTTTTTTATGTTGACCCGCCATACATTGCAGAAACACGAGCTAGTGGATTGCGAGGATACACTAATGAAATGTGCGACGTTCAGCATCGCGAATTGGCCGCGATATTGAATCAGGTGCAGGGTCATGTGGTACTGAGCGGTTATGACTCTGATTTGTATAAAGAATTGTACTATGGATGGAGGCGCCAGGAACGTAAGACTGTCGCCGACAAGGCAAAACGAGTAACAGAGGTGCTTTGGATTTCACCTAACACACCAGAAAAAGAACTTTCGCTATTTTCTTTGCATACGTTTTAACAACCTCTTGTACTCTCCAAGTGAGGTGATGGAAATGATACGGGCTTTTTTCGTAATCGCATTGATGTGGATCTGCATCTGGCTGTTCATGTGGCAGGCTGGCTCTTCGTTGCCGCCAGCTCCAGGGGAGACAGTCGCCGTATCACAGGCGCGGCTGTGAACTTCTGATCGCGTATCTCATCATGGATGCAATGCCGGCGAGTCGTCGCCTCACCAGGATGCGGCCGGCTGGGTCCCCAAACCTCCTTCAATCAAAGAATGCCGGACCGCAGGCACAATCCTGGAGCGCGGCCCTGGCTACTATACATGAGCAGCAATGAAACCTGGAGTATACAGCAATATTTCCAACGATGACTATCACGCCAGCGATGGAATCAGCAAATCAGGATTATCACTGATCCTCAAATCTCCGGCACATTTCGCGGCCAGGTATATTCATGGTGAGCCAGAGGATCCAACACCGGCCATGGAGTTTGGCACTGCTTTCCATGCGGCAGTGCTGGAGCCGCACTTGTTTGCCAGCGACTGGGCTGTCCAGCCTGATATCAACCGCAGGACAAAGGCAGGGAAAGAGAAATTTGAAAAATTCCTCTCTGAGAATGAGGGGAAACACCTGCTGAAACATGATGATATGACCACCATAGAGAACATGCGCGAAGCTGTTCTCTCCCACCCAGCCGCATCACGCCTGCTGACAGGTGGATCTCCAGAGCTGTCAGTATACTGGAACGAAAGAGTGTACAACGTCCTGTGCAAATGCCGCCCTGACTATCTTCTGGCAGACAGCATGATTGCTGTTGACCTGAAGACATGTGTCGATGCGTCGTATGATGGGTTTTCGAAGGCTTGTGCGAACTTCGGGTATCACATTCAGGCCGCTTTTTATATGGACGGAATTTCATCAATTTTTGAAAGGCAATGCAAGGCGTTCGTGTTTATCGCTGTGGAAAAGAAACCGCCTTACGCTGTCGCTGTTTACACGCTCGATAGGGAGTCTGTGGACTATGGGCGCATGGAGTACCGGGAAGCGATTGCCAGGTATGCCGAGTGCCTGAGAAACAATACCTGGCCAGGGTATGACAGCCAGGTGAAAGAGATCAGCCTGCCGCGGTGGGCGGTAAAATGAGGAGACAAAAAATGGAACAAGGACAGAACATGCAGGTGCCGGCAACAACTGTGTTCTCGGACCTGGCGACATTTGAGGGGGCACAGAGGATGGCAAAGATGCTGTCCGCAAGCGATATGGTCCCCATCCAGTACAGAGGAAACCTGCCAAATGCCGTTATCGCTCTGGAGCTCGCTCAACGGCTCGGTGCAAGTCCATTGGCCGTGATGCAGAGCTGCTACATTGTGCACGGCAAGCCATCATGGTCGGCGTCATTTATCATCGCATGTATCAATGCGTCCGGCAGATTTTCCCCGCTGAGGTTCGAGATCGTCGGTGACGGTGACGATACATCGTGCTTTGCCTGGGCGTATGATCTGGCAAATGACCGGGAGAAGGTTTCCGGGCCTCCTGTCTCGATAGCCATGGCAAAGGCCGAGGGGTGGTGGTCGAAGAATGGGAGCAAGTGGAAAACCATGCCGGAACTGATGCTCCGCTATCGGGCGGCAACCCTGTTCGGACGGCTGTACGCTCCGGACATCCTCATGGGCATGGGCACCGTCGAGGAAGTTGTTGACTCCGGCGGCGATGTTATTGAGGCAGATGTCGTTGGCGAGACAGCTACCGCGACGGCAACAGACCTGAACAACGAGCTGTTTGGCGATGACGATGGAAGTGGCCACATGACACCAGAGCCTGGCCCACCATGGCAAGGGGAAAAGGACGAGAGAAAACCTGCCCGTGTTCGGACCAGACCGAAAGTAGTGGAGAAATTCAAGGCAGAGATAGACGCCATTGATACAGCGCACAGGCTCGATACATGGCGCCTGAAGCATCGCAACCGCATCGCCAGGGAACTCCCGAAGGAAAGCGACCAGGACGCTGTATTCGCCTATGCCCAGGAGCGGTATGAGGCCCTGCTGGCTGGAGAGAATAGACCGAAACCGGAGGAAGCAGAAGTTGTCACCTGCCCGAACGGCAACGGACGCGTGCCGGTGGAGTACTGCAAAATCGAATGCAAGGCGCTCGATGGATGCCCTGTACATGAGGATTGATGGCCAACTGTAAAAAATCGGAGGTATCACCATGAAGAAAGCTAGGGACTTCGCAGAATTAATCACTGATCTTCGCGGCGGGATGTTCCACCAGGAGCTCTCCAGCGCCATGATCGAAATCACCGAAGCGGCCATGAAGACTGGCAAGGTAGGATCGCTACAGATCACCATCAAGGTCAAACCGCAGGGAGAGGGCCAGGCGGAAGTTATTGATGCCATCAAGAAGACCATCCCTGAGCCGGCAAAGCCGGCAACATTTTGCTTCGTTGATCACAACAGCAATCTTGTGCGCACTGATCCGAGGCAGACACGGCTTGATGATCTCAGGGTTATTGATGTTAACACCGGTGAATTGAAGGAGGTAAACAAAAAATGAGTGGGCATGACACAACGACCGAAGTGAAAAATATCATTGATGCAGGCGCCGCCATCGGAAAGCCGGTGGTACTCAACAATGGGGCTGCTTATGCCATCATACCTGATGGCTATATAATTGAAGATCTGGAAACGTTTTCCTCTACTCCGATGCGCAAACGTGGGATCGTATCATTCGATGATATCAACAGCCTGATCAGCTATACGAGCCTGCATAAGGAAAAAGGCACGGCGATATTTTTCGACATCTCCAACAAAAAAATCATCACCATCATTAATCACCATGATGATGCTGGGCCCGGGTGGGGAGACCACAGGGCGATTTACAGCTTTACCACTACCCCTGCATGGAGGCGGTGGACCGCAAAGAATGATACTCCGATGAATCAACTTGATTTCGCCGATTTCATTGAGGCCAATATCGAGGATATTTCAGATCCGGCAGGAGCAGACATCATGGATATGGTTTCCGCGCTCAGGGTTCGCCAGAAGGCAGAGTTTCATTCTGTCATTGACACGGCTACCGGTGAGAAATCGATCCAATATTCTGAGGAAACCAGGGGAGAGTCAGTGAAAGGTAATCTTGATTTCAAGGGCCGGTTTACCCTTGGAATTGCTCCATTCCGTGGTGGAGAGAAGTACGCTGTGCCATGTAGGCTCCGCTTTTCGATCCACTCGGATAGGAAGTTGCGCATCTTCTTCCAGATCATCAATCCAGAGGTTATCGAGGAAGCAGCGATGGACGCGATGTCAGATACTATTCGTTCTCAAGCTGAGAGATGGGGGTGTCCTGTATATCTAGGGTTTGCTGATTGACACTTGGCCGCTCAGGCGGCCAAATAATCGTTCAATATCGAGAGATTGGAAGGCATGGCAACATCATATTTCAAGTTCTACCCGGACGACTGGCTTGATTCTGATAGCATATTCGAAATGACACTTGAGGAGGAAGGGGCATACATCAGGCTCCTCGCAGCCATGTGGAAACTGGGAGGGTCGATTGCTGACAGCCAGAAACGGATTTGCAATATCCTTCGTTGCCGCCCTGCAAAATGGAAGAAGATCAGGGCCGCCCTGGTCGATGAATTTGGCGTTATCAAGTCAATAGATGGCCGCCTGGTAAATGCGAAAGAGGAATGGTGACAATGCGCTGGATGAAGCATCTCACAACGGCATCTGACGACGAGGCAATGGCCGCCCTGATCGATGAATTTGGCCCTGCCGGGTACGGCGTCTTCTGGATCATCCTGGAGAAAATAGCCCTCCAGATGGATGAAGCCGACCGGTGTAAAGCGAGATATTCGATCAAAAAATGGTCGAGTTTTGCCCAAATTTCGCCAAAAAAGTTTCAAAATATCGTCGAATTTCTGTCAAATCCTGAAAATTTTCCGTCAAAAAATCCTGTTTTTTCCGCAAAAAAAGACGGGGCTTTTCTTTCTATTGAATGTCGCAAGTTATTGAAGTTCCGGGATGAGTACACAAGGAAGAAGTCAGGAAAATCCGGACAATGTCCGGACAATGTCCGGACAAACTCCGGACAAACTCCTGAGCAAGAAACAGATACAGAAACAGAAACAGATTTAACTACATCTTTCCCTAACGGGAAAGAGTCGGCTAAGGCCGACTTGCCGGCGGCAGAGCCGCCCGGCCCTCCCCCCCAATCAACACGGTCAGATCAAGCTCAGGGTCGGGGAAGGGCACAACCATGCCCCCACCTGGAGATCGTCGCAGCCTACAACGAGATCCTCGGCGGCACAGGCATGCCCATGGTCAAGCCGAAGCTCTGGAAAGGGACCAGGCGGCAGCACCTGGCGGCACGATGGCGCGAGGACAATGAACGGCAGAACATCGCTTGGTGGAGGAGCTACTTCGAAACGGTCCGTGGATCACCGTTCCTCACCGGCCAGAACAACCGCGGGTGGAGGGCAGATCTCGGATGGCTGGTCAAGCCCGGAAACATGGCCAAGGTCCTGGAAGGGGCTTACAGGCAGGACATAGCGCCCAGCACAGGCGGGATGCCGCAGCCAAGGACCATGAACGACATCCGCACATTGCAGCTGGATGCGATGGCGACATACCTCCTCGAGGAACGAGAAAAGGAGCGAGAAAATGGCGGACAAAGTGACCATTCAGCAGGTGATGAAAGCCGTTGCCTCTTGGGGCATCCGGTTCCCGGAGACGAAGTACTCGCCACAGCAACTGAAGCTCATTGCCAAGGAGTACCACGAAGACCTCATTGACGAGCATGTCACTACCGGCGAGTTCTCAGCAGCGGTTATGGATGTCCGCAAGCGGGCGAGGTGGTTCCCGAAGATGGTCGATATCCTCGAGGCCGTTAATGAGCGCCGGCAACGCCATGAGCCAACCAGGTGCAAGGCCATGATCGCAGACAAAACGCTCAGGCACGATCTCACGCCTGAGGAGATAGCTGCGAACAGGAGGAGGGTCAAAGCCATCACGGATATGCTTGCTGGGAAGCTGTCCATGGAGGACGCGGAAAAAGTGGTCGTGGCGCCGGCAGTTTTCAGCGGTAGGATGTTCGCAAACGACAGTGGGGGCCAGTGATCATTTGTGGAGGAAAAGCAATGATCAGCCAGGAACAGATGGATGAGCTGGTCTGCCATAATGGCAGGCTGGTGCGGGCGGCGAACGACCTGCGGTTGATGCTGCGCCGGGCGGAGAACGCCATCGGGCAGGTACTTGACGCGGCCGAGCCGATTGCCGGGCAGCATGAAGACGAGCCGGTGGAATACGCGGTGCCGGCCGAGGACATCAATGAGCTGCGGGCGGTGCTGGTGGTGGCCAGGGCCTGGGACAACGGCTGATGCGGCTGGAATATTTCAGGACGTGCCAATGTTGCGGCGGGCAGTATTACCGCAACGAGACGCGCCGCGTCGGCCTGGCCTGGTATTGCCGGTACTGCATCGACGCCGGGCTGGTGCCCGGGGTCAATGTGCGGAAGGCGCGGATGTGCTGGGTGTGCGGCGGGCTTGGCGGGTG
>WFZC01000165.1 GCA_015489765.1 Desulfobulbaceae bacterium | reverse complement strand
GTAGCGTCTTGAGATGGAACTGTCTGCCTGCTGAAAGCTCTGGAAGAGATAACGCTGTTTGTCCTTGGGGATGCCGATGCCGGTATCGCTGACAGCGAAATGGAGGACAACTTTATCCTCTGTTGACGCGTCCTCGTCCATGGACACATGGATACCGATCTCTCCCTGATCGGTGAATTTGATGCCGTTGCCCACCAGGTTAATCAGGATCTGTCCCAATCTCACGGCATCACCGATAAAGGCCGCCGGCACGTTCTCGTCCCGGTCAATGAGCAGGGCCAGTTGTTTGTCCCTGGCCAGGCCGATCATGGTTGAGTGGACATTATCAAGCAGGGTCTCCAGGGAAAAGGGCTGTTCATCGAGCAGCAACTGTCCGGCCTCGATCTTGGAAAAATCCAGGATATCGTTTAACAGCCCCAGCAGCATGGTGGACGAGGTCTCTATCCTGCTGATATATTTTTTCTGCAAAGAATCCAGTTCGGTCTCTTTAATCAACCTGGTCATGCCGATAATGGCATTCATGGGTGTGCGGATCTCATGGCTCATATTGGCCAGAAAATTCGACTTGGAGCGGCTCGCCTCTTCGGCCTGCTTCCTTGCCTCTTCCAGTTGGGTCTGGTATTCATGGACCGCGGTCATGTCCTGAATAATCCAGACCGCGCCCTTTTCATCAAGAGCGGCACGATCAACCGCCTGTCCGGTCAGACGTACCCAGATCTCCTCACCTTTGCCGTTTTTGGTTTGAAATTCAATATCAACAATATTTCCCCGGCGTAACTCCGGATAATACACAAGACCAAATCGTTCATACTCATCATCACCGGGAAAAAGTATACGGGTATCCTTAAGCAGAAGCTCCTCTATGGAAAAACCGATAATATTTGCCGCCGCTTCGTTGATCCCAAGTATTTTCCGTCCCTTGACATAGACGATCCCGGCGCCTGCATGTTTGACGATAAGTTCAAGCTCGGCAAGCTTGTCCTGCAGTTGTCCCTCGATTCGGACCTTTTCCGTGACATCATTTTTAATGGCCACAAAATGAGTGATTTTGTACTCTTCATCACGGACCGGAGCGATAACCGCATCTTCCCAATAGAGAGTTCCATCCTTTTTCTTGTTACAAAACCTGCCGTGCCACACCTTGCCGCTGCTGATGTCCCGCCACATCCGCCGGTAAAAATCTTGATCCTGTAAATTGCTCTTTAATATCTTGGGATTTTGTCCCAGCGCTTCTTGCCTGCTGTATCCCGTGGTTTTTGTAAAAGCCGGATTCACATATCTGATTTGTCCCTCTACGTTGGTAATGACGATAGAACTGGCGCTCTGTTCAACTGCCGCTTCCAGAAGGCGAATTTTTTCAAGGTCCTTTATGCGTTGGCGTAAATCTGTAATAAATGCGTATCGGAAAAGGGGTTTGCCCTCACTGTCCCGCATCATATTTGCATCAATATGTACGGGCACATGGTTACCTGCCGCTCCACGCAGATTAACTCGCATCTTTTCTCTGTCTGCATGACAAAACCCTTTATCGGCATAAATTCGGGCTGCATCCTCGTCCGCAAACAGTTCTGTGGCTGATTTCCCGACAAGTTGGTCTGCAGAATAGCCCAGCATGGTACATAAGGTCTGATTAACGGTTTCCAGGACACAACTGTCGGGTTGCAAAATCCAGAAACCATTTTGGTTCTGTTCAATAACAGCTTTAAATCGCTCCAGATTTTCATTTTTCAGACGTTTTTCCAGTACAAGTTCCTGCTCCATTTCCAACAGCCGTATCCGCTGCCTGGAAACAGAAAGCGACAAAATCGCCAACGGAATCAGGGCAAGGAAAAAAGAAATGACGAGTAAAACCATGGTGCGGGTCAACAGTGGCAGGCCCGATGCCACAAGATCCGCGCGAAATGCGCGGAAATAATACACCCGTCCCGGAATAATCGGCTGCAGGTACAAATCGTAGGAAACGCCATGCACAGAGGACGGAAGGAACCCCTTCCTGTACAGTCTGTCCCAGGTTCCGGGCGGAAAACCAATATCCTGAAGGAGGGAAAGATCAAACTGACGGCTGTTTTTCAGTGATCTCTGCTCAAGAACCGAATTATCAAGCACCAGCAATCCTGGTCCATCGTGGGAGGCAATAACTCCGGATTGCGACACGATACCGTGGTCCGGAAGCAGATTCTGACGTTGTCGATTTCGTTCTCTCCCGATCAGCCCGGTCTTGACCAGAAGTTCCAGTGGATCGACCTTGATGACGACCACTCCGCCCTTGCCCGCTCCCGTATCCATACGTCGGGAGAGATAAAGGCCAAGACGTTTTGACGTTACTCCATAGGCGAGATAACTCCCCTCGCCGGTGGCAACGGCCTCGGTGAAATAGGGTCTGAAGCCGTAATTATGCCCTTCAAAACTGCGATTACTTGACAGGATACAGGTTCCGCTTGCATCAAGGACAAAGGCATCAAGGATGGACTCGGCCTGCTGAATTTGCCTGAGGTAAATAAGGGCAGCCATTTTTTGCCGAAACATGGCCTTGTCATCCAGGCCGATGAACAGGGGATTCTTGGCCAGCAGCTCGGCAACATACCGAAGTATCTCTATTTCCCGCCGGAGAACACGGCTGTCCGCTTCAACCTTTTGTTCTATCTGGGATCTTTCATACCGGCGAAAATTGTTGTAAGCGACCAGGGAAACACTGATCCCGATACCCATCAGAATCACAAGAAGAAAGAATCCTCTCCTGTTTGATTTGAACAGTGAATACCGTGTCATGCTCATGTGTTGCTTTCGCCCGAGTAAAGAAAAAATAACGCACGGCCCATCTCTTCTGCCCTGAAGTGGCAAGCAATGCATGTGCCTCTTTACAGTATACTTATCGACAGGCAAAAAACAAAAAAATAATAACGACAGGGCGTGAAAACAAATGCTACTTCTGAAAAGCGTCGCGTGGGGCGACACCCACCAGTTGCAGCAACCCTTCAAGGATGGTCATGGGATGGGGCGGGCAGCCGGGGACATAGAGATCCACCGGTAAAATTTCATCGACACCGGCCGAGGTCTCGGGATGTCCACGAAACAAACCGCCGCTGATGGCGCAGGCGCCGGTAGCGATCACCACCTTTGGTTCGGGAACGGCTTTGTAGGTTGCTAAAAGCGCCTCTTTCATATTGATACTCACCGGTCCGGTAACCAGAATACCGTCGGCATGGCGTGGCGAGGCCACAAAACCGATACCGAAGCGGCCCAGGTCATAAACGATGG
>WFZC01000164.1 GCA_015489765.1 Desulfobulbaceae bacterium | reverse complement strand
TCCGTTCCGTCCGCCTTCAGATGCACCCATTGAAAATGATGGCAGCCCTCGTCCATGGCGCGGCGTATCATCTCCTCCGCCCTGTTGCCGGAATCCCCGGCATTGGGCTGCACCGGCGGGCTCAGGTCGGTGGGACGCCGGCCGACGACCTGTTCCCTGGCCCCGTAGCCAAGCATCATCAGGGCCGCCTCGTTGCAGTCGATAAAGACCCCGTCCCGCAGAAGCAGGATCGCATCGGCGGATTTTTCATAAATGGTCCTGAAGATGTGGCGCTGTTCATCCAGTTTCCGGTTGACAGCCGAAATTTTCCTGTTCCAGTAAAAAAAGACGGTGAGGATAAAAAGGGCCAGGGACAGGATCTTCCAGGCCAGGGAGTAGTCCGGTTTCTGTTCAAACCGCACCTGGACCCATTTGTTGTAAACCTGCTGTTTTTCTTCCTCGGAGAGGGAACGGATGGCCTTGTCGAGGATGCTGATCAACTCGGGCGAGTTTTCCCGGTAGGTGGCCAGGGAAATGGCCAGGGAATGCCTGGATTTTCCCGCTATCTTCAGGTTCAGCTCCGAGTTTTTCCCGATATTGTAGCTGGCAACGGGCAGGATGCCCACGTAGGCATAGGCCTTTTTCCTGGCCACGGCTTGCAGGGCCTGGTGAATATTGTCCACCCGGTGAAGCCGCAGGGACGGATAGCGGCTGGCAAGCAGCCTGGTATCCGCGTATCCCTTGACGGCCACCACATCCTGGCCGGCAAGATCATCGAGGCTGTTGATAAACGGTTTGTCCTCGGTGGTAACCATGACAATGGGAAAGGTGAAGAAGGGCCTGGTAAATCTGAATTGCCCTGACCGCTGCTCGGTTTTTGCTATCGCGGTAAACAGCTCGACTTTTTTTTCCCTGACAAGGGAGAGCGACACAGACCAGGAGTCGGTCCGTACCCACTTGAACCGGATGCCGGTCTTTTTGCTGATAAGCTGAAGAATATCATTGCTCATTCCCCGGGGTTTGCCGTCTTTACCGATGAATTCGACCGGCGGGCAGGATGGATCGGTGACATAGGTGATGACCGGATGGGCGGCAAGATACTGATGTTCCCGGTCGGTCAGGAAAAAATCATAGGGATTGCTGTAATAAACGGTGACCCGGCCAAGAAGATCACCCTTGTAGACAATCGGCTTGCTGATGGATTGAAAGTGCGACAGATCGCCGTCTTCACGCTTAATATTGACCAGTTCCCGGTCAAGGTGCCGGTCCCGGACTCTGATCGCCTGGATCAGCTCATTGTCCTTGATGGCGTCCCGGGCGATATTGCGCATGGTCTCTATATCAAAGGTATAGAGAGGACCACTGTAGAGCTTTGCCAGGTCGGCAGCCATCCGCTCCATGTCCAGACGGGTTGCCGCCATCGGCACGGAGCAGACGCCAAGGACAAGGAACAGAAGGAGAAAAAGAAGGACACCGCTTCTTTTTCCGGCAGGGGGCTGATTAGTTTGTAAACGTGTCAACAAGGTCGCATGCCATTTCCGGGTCTGTTGATCAAGCGGGACTTTCAGTTGAGATCAGATAAGCGCGGACTCCGAAATCCTGGACATCAACGGACCCATTTCCGTAGGTTGCAGCATGGCCATGACGATCACGGGTGCGCGGCCGCCGGCGCCTGGTTCTCTTCGGGCACCGCGGATTGATATTTCTTCACGATCCTGTCATAGGTCCCGTCCGCCTTCATCTCCTTCAGCGTCCTGTTGACCCTGGGAATGATGCTCACCCACCTGGAATCTTTCCGGACAAGGAGACAAAACGACATGGTGCCGATCGGGTGGGAACAGGCAACCAGTTTTTTCAGTTTGTCGGCAAAGACGGGCTCCTGCCGGATCAGGGAACGAATACTCTGGTAACCGGAAAACTCGTTGGCCAGAAAGATATCGGCCCGGTTTGCCGCCAGCATCAGGAGGACGTTTTTGTACTTGGGCGCCCAGACCACATCAAGCCCCTTGAAATGCTCCTTGGCCCAGCCGGCACCGACATAGTCAACCACCTTGAACCCCTTGAACTGCTGAAGAGTTGTAATGGCCTGTATCTCGGCAAACCTGGGATTGTCCCTGCTGGTAAAAATGACCTCCCTGGCCGTAAGCAGTGGATCGGTTGCCGTAAATATCCTGGCCCGCTCCCTGGTCAGCACGGTGACCATGCCGTCAGCAAGACCGTTTTCCGCATACTTCTGGGTCCTTTTCCAGGCATAGACATTACAGGTCAGCGGCACCTTCATCCTGGCAAATATCTCAACCATCAACTCCTTGAAAATTCCACGGATCTCGCCGTCATCATCGCGGTAGATAAAGGGCCGGTAATCTTCATCATCAGCCCATCTGAAGGTCTGGCCGTCCAGTTTTTTTTGCCCGGTGGCCTGACCGGTACCGGCAAAACAGCTGCCGGCCAGCAGGAGAACAAGCATGACCATGCCAATCCTTTTCATCGCAAACTCCTGATCTATAAAACCTTATTTCTGAATTGCCGCCATAAAAAAACAGGTGCTCGGGCCAGTGGAATCGGGTTGTAGGCAAAACCCGCCCCAGGTATTACACGACCTGCGGTCATGCGGCCCTTTCCCGGCAAATGTTGGCAGGGACGTCCCTGGTCATTCTGCCTCGACAAGCGGGAGATAGAGAGAAAAGGTGGCACCCTCCCCTTCCCGGCTCTTGAGCCGTATGTATCCCTTCTGGGCTTCGGCGGCCATCTTGCAGAAGGTAAGCCCCAGGCCGGTGGAAAATTTTTTTTCCTGTGCCTGCCACTCGATACGGGCGAATTTATCGAATATTTTTTTCTGGAAATCCAACGGAATGCCGGGGCCCTGGTCAGCGACATCTATTCGCGCCCATTCCCTTTCCCTGGAAAGGGTAATGGTAATGGTGCTCGGATTGGGTGAAAATTTAATGGCATTGATCAGCAGGTTGGTAATGATGCGGCCGGTGACATCAGGATCGCAACGGGCCTCAATTTTCTCACTGGTCGGAACAATATCAATCGTACGTTTCCGGGCCAGAGGAGCGATCTTGGTCACCACTTCCCGGATTATTTCCTCCAGCTTGCAGGATTGACAGGCAAGCGGCATGTTTCCTGCCTCGAGCCGGCTGACATCGAGCAGGGATGTGATCATGGTCTTCAATTCCTGGCTGGCGGAAAATGCCGTTTTCAACATCTGCTCCTGATTCGTTGAAAGAGATGGTTCTTGTTCCAACAGTACCATTTCCAGGGAGGCACAGATCGCCATGAGCAGGGAGCGCATATCGTGAACAATCATGTGCACCAGGTTGTCCCGCATCTCTTCCAATTCCCGCAGGCTGTTATAGGCCTTCTCGTAGGCGCACTGGAGATGACTGATCCTAAGATGGGTCCTGATCCTGGCCCGGATCTCGTCTATATCATAGGGTTTGGTGACATAATCGGCCGCTCCAAGGGAAAAACCACGAATCTTATCAACCGTCTTGTCAACAACCGTGACAAAGATCACAGGGATCCGCTCGCCTGCCTTGGTCATCTTGATACGACGCAGGGTTTCGTGACCATCCATCTCCGGCATGAGAAGGTCAAGTAGGATCAGGTCCGGCGGGTTGCCCCCTTCAACAATAGCAAGGGCATCTTTACCACTGGTTGCGGCCTTGATCCGAAACTCACCGCCCAGGGCATTGACCAGCTCATGGATATTATCACTGACATCGTCCACAATCAGGATTGTGGAGTCCTTCTGCTCCTGTTCCCCTATCAATACCTCCGAGACCCTGCGATGACGCTGCAGTTCAAGCTGGGCCATAACCCGGACCCGGAGCAGGTCCGGATTGACGGGCTTGGTAATGTAATCCGCCGCCCCGAGACTTAGTCCATGGGCCTCATCAACTGCATCGGTCAAAGCGGTGACCAGGATCACGGGAATATCTCTGGTCAGGGGATCGCTCTTCAGGGTTTGCAAGACCTCATACCCGTCCATGTCCGGCATCCTGATGTCGAGAAGGATGAGATCAGGCCTGGGAGAGCGGCTGGCCATCTGTATGGCCTGTTCACCGGATGTCGCAGCAGTAATTGCGTATCTGTCCTGCAAAATATTAATGATTGTGTGGATATTTTCCGCCTTGTCATCGACGACCAGTATCCGTGCGCGGTCATGTTGTGGGGTACGCACCTGTTGTTTTCTCATGGCTGGGCCTTGATGCTATTTGTATGGAATAGTCGGGCAGATTCCGGAAAGATATTGTCCTTGGGGCTATTCGGATCAGGTTACACGAATTTAACAAAAAATAATTAGTATATTTTTTCATCGATGATACAGGATTATAGCCCGAACAACAGTGCAAAGTCAAGTAGGATACGGCAATTGATGCCTGCCGTTGTCACCTCCTTGTATGCCCTGAAAATATGCCTATGTGGAGTGAATCACCAGGAATTGCTTGTCGATAATCATTGATAGACTCGTCAAAAGTCCAAACATCACTTAAAGATGGCTAAGTAAAAACAAAGATATACAGGTAAGCGCAGGCTCCGAGGAGTGTTGTTCTGTGGCGGGTCTTGACTATACATATGAATATGCCCGCAAATCGCCATAGGACACATGACGCAGTAGATCGAAGTTTTTACGACGCCATCACTGCATGGAGAACAAAAGAGGATATCCGTTGCGTTGCCTCCCTTGATGCATTACCTTGCCCTTGTCGGAAAGGACAGCCACCACTTCAGGTGCTTTTCCAACCAGATAGCGCGGTCGGATTTTTTATTTTACACATGCAGACCGGCTTTGCAAGCCGGGACGCGACAACAACGGGACAGTCGACAACCCAAAGATTTCAAACGGAAACAGAGGAGAGAGATGAAGAACCAATGGGCACACAATGTCTGCGTACTGATTGTATTGATATCCCTTGGTTGCGCCACTCCGGCGGCAGCGCTTGATCTGTACGGATTCGGCAGTTACTGGGACAAAAATGATGTGGAGGGTTCATGGGGCGCAGGTCTTGGCGTGAGCCTGCCCCTTTTTATTGACTTTCTACGCATAGATGGCCGGATTTATTTTTTTGAAAACAGTGACATGGATACGGATGACAGCCTGACGCTTGTTCCCGTTGATCTCGGTCTGCAGGCGCATCTGTTTCCGGATGCCGATCTTGACCCCTATGCGCTTGCCGGGGTGTCCTTTCTCTATGCCGACGCCGACAAGATTGATGTGGACTCAACCTTTGGCGCCTATATCGGCGCAGGACTTGATGTCAAACTCGGCATACCGTTTTTCAAACTTTTCGGGGAGGCCGTTTACCGTTTCAGCGATATAGACACCGCCCTGCGTGATGATGTCGATGTCAGTGGGTTTACCGCCAATATCGGCCTCAAATTTAATTTCTAAGACTCCCGGCAGTGATGCTGGTCGCACCGCTACCCGGATTACCTATTTTTTGTCCCCGCGGGCGGTGGCAGGGGATAGGGAATGCCCAATTGCCAGGCAAATTGGTGATACAGGGTCCCCAGGGTGGTGATGGTCTCCATGAGACTGTTTTTGGCATCGATCAGCCTGTTCTTTGAGGTAAGAAGGTCTTGCATGGACGTCTGTTTGATGGCATAGGACTTCAGGGAGAGAATCACGATTTCCTCCTGTTGCCGCAGGAGAATCTGCTGCCGTTTAAGCACGCTGTGCAGGCTGTCGATCAACCGTTTATTATTTTCCATGGCATGTATGGTTTTCTGCAGGTCGGCGTATTGACTGACATCGGCGATATGCTCGGCCATGGTCTGGGTCTTGCCGGCGCTGAACATTGTCCCGCCCGAGAAAAGCGGCACAGACAAGACAACCGCCAGCGAACCTTCTCCTTCAAACTGGTCAAACTCAGTATCTGGTTTGCGCTCGTAAAGCCCCCGCACCGACAATCCCGGCCATTCATTTGCCGTATGCAGCAAAGCCTTTTTTTTTGCAAGCTCTTGTTCAAGCTTGATTTTTTTACAGAGAACGCTGTGCTTGAGAAACTGGCGCCGCAGGACGGTGTTATCGGCGGCCTGCACGAATTCCTTGATCCTGTCATACGATTGCTCAAGCCCGGCAAGTGAATTGATTGCCCCGGCGGTCGCGATCTCATTGGCGAGCATCTTGTTCAAACGACGGATAATCGCCGCGTTTTGTCGCAGGCCGGTAAAATCCAACAGCTCACGCAAGGCCGCCTCCCGGCGCTGTTCATCAAGGTCGCGCCGGGCCTCCAGCTCCTTAAGGTTTGCCTGGGCCCGGAGAAGCTGCAGTTTTGTCTGGTCCCGCAGTTCATACCCTCTATGGATTTTTTCGACATGTTTGCGGGACAACAGGATAGAGTTGCGCAGGTTAAGGAGGCGATAGGTGGCAAGCAGGTATTTGCCCAAAAGCTCCCGAAGCTGAAGATCAAGCTCCTCTGTTTTGATCAGCAGGTCAGTTTCGGCCAGCCGTTCATCCGCCTCGGCAATGTCCACCTTCACCGACACCGGTCGCCGGTAAAGCGGCAGATCAAGGGTGAACTGCCAGTCGTGGTAATCATCACCATCGGTAAAATGATGGGGCGGGTCCGTTTCCGTGGTGGTTGCAGTATCGGCCAGGTCATCCTGGTTGAATTCATGCACCTGTGACAGGCGGGCATCAACGGCGGGCGCCATCCGTCTGGCCCAGGCGGTATAGCGCTGCGCGCTCTTCTGTTCCTTACGGGCCCGGGCGATCCGGATATCCGGGGCTGCGTCATAGGATTGCCGGAACAGCACATGGAAAATGTCGAGGATTGCGGGTTCGGTCAGGGTTGTGTCGGCGGTAACGAATTTTTTAACGATTGTTTTCGTTTCATTGCCGGACAGGGGTTGACCGTCCTGTTGACCATGGACAAAGGTTGGCGGAACAACACCATAAAAGAACAGACAAAAAAGAGGAATCAGAAACAGTTTGCCGGGAGGGATGTGCCTTGTATCCTGCATGGATATTGTCTGTGAAATTCTTTTGTGTCCTGTTACGTCTGCGTCGAGAAGATGATGTTCCCTTACGAGGCAAACTTAATTTTTTCTCCTTAATACATTATGTTATGATATTTTCCCCCGCTTGTCACGGACAAATCCGTCCGAAGGCGAAAGAATTCGCACACCCGGGGACAATGAACGGGCCAATCAACCCTGTTCTCCGGACACTGTTGACTTTCTTTTATGTCCTGCCTGCCAGGCACTACCCGGGTTTGGTTCAGGCGGGGATAACCTCATGATGCAGGTGGTCCTGGTCATGCTGGATTTCTTCCGGAATGACGGCATCATGGTCCCCGATTCCGGCATCGGCGGGTTCGGGCTCGGGAAGAGACTGCTGGTCCGGCGTGGCATCAATGCCATCCATTGGCGGGACCTCATCCATGGCAGGTCCGGCATCGCTGACGGCAAAGTGATGCAGGTCATCATTTGCAGCCGCATCCTCATGGCCTGCGCTCACGGAAAAATGATCAAGAGAACCGTCCGATCCGGGATCGGACCCATTGCTCACATCAAAATGCTCCAGGTGACCACTCCCATGGCCCCCTTCCGTTACTGCTGCCACATCGTGCAATGATGCGGGTTCATCGTTCTCTACCGAGGATAAACTATCATGGGCCTCATCGGGAAGAACAACCTCCGGCACCTGGCCAACCGTTACCGAGTCAGGATCATGGTCCTGGCCGGCATGGAGGCTGCCATCGTCGGCAACGGCTGCAGTTTCGGAGCCGGATGCGTCATGATCATACGAGCCGGGATTGTCATGGCCGGAGGCATTATCGATATGGGTATCGGCATTGCCTGCTGCAACCTGCAACGATCCATGCTGTTCATGGACATCTGTATCCTGAACAGTCACTGAATCAAGGGTCGCGTTATGATCGGTATGTCCCAACTGGAAGACATCGGTATCATGGTCATTATGACCACTGGTATTGTCGTCATTGATCCCGGTTGCCTGGTCGGCAAATTGATCCGACCCGCTGTCCGGCGACCGGCCGCTTTCGTGGTCGCCATCGACCGATGATGGCAACTGGTCCGCAGGGAGATCGCCGACGAAAAACATACTGTGATCATCAACACCAACCTGATCATGCGGATGGGTCATCACCGTATCCGTGTCCGCGTGTACCCGGGCCACGGCCTCTCCTCCGTCGGCCACGGCCGGGTCCGAAAGAACGGCTGAGTGGTGATCAGTCTCCCCTCCCGCCATTTCCATGTCGGACGGCCGGGCAAGATCAACGGAGGGAACCTTGAGATCCATGGCCTGGAAATCCTGATGATGGCCTCCCGCCGATGTTGCTGAGCCTTCATCCGGCAGGGAGGAAATCACCGCGTGCTGTTGATCATCCGCGCCGGCGCCTGATATATTGCCGTCATCAATGTGCTCCTGGAAATCATTGTGCTCAAGGTCGGTATGGGCAACCAGCATGTCCTCAACATGGTGCATGGCCGCATTCTCATTGACATATCCTTTGCCGACCCGGGCGACCAGGTCCTTTACATCTTCCTCCGAAGCCGTTCGCAGGTCAATATGCGCATCAGCCAGGGCATCCCTGATCTCATCGGTGATAACAATGCCGTCATAGGCATTGGAGTTTTCATCCAGAGACTGGAGAAAAGTGGCCATGTTTTCCGTATACTCATCATTGAGATTGGTGCGGTCAACATCGGCAATATCCTGGAGAAATGTCTGACCGCCGGCAACGTCTTCCGCCGTAGCGCCACCCAGGGTGACCCCACCGATGGTAAAGGTAACGTCGTCACCGGCTTTAAAAGAAAATCCACCATTTTCATCGGTAAAACCATGCAACCCGGAACTGGTGGTATACTCAACACCTTCAACCACTCCATCAATCAGCTTGGAAGAGAGCGTGAGGTCATCCGCAGCAACGGTCCCATCGGCAAAATGAAACCGTTCCACATTGGCAACGACATCATCTCCGTCACGGTTTTCAATGGTATCCTGGACCGTAAAGGACCCATTATCATTTTTTATAATATTGTATTCATCCTGGGCGCCGGAGAAAAGAGCGGTATCCTTGCCGTCACCGCCGTCAATGGTGTCATTACCGGCTCCGCCGGTGATGGTGTCATTGCCGCTGCCCCCGTCGATGACGTCACTGCCTTCGTTTCCGGACAAGGTATCGTTGCCGCTGCCCCCGTCAAGGGTGTCGTTGCCTTCTCCACCGCTGATCGAATCGTTACCAGCTCCGCCTGATATTTCATCATCGCCACCGTAGCCGGAGAGCCGATCACCATTATCACTGCCCAACATGGCATCATTGTGGTCCGAGCCATACACCCTCTCTACATGCGCCAGATTGCCAGAATCACTCAGGTCAGCCTTGATACCGGTCTCAGAAGATCTGAAGTTGACCGAATCTATCCCTTCTCCGCCATCAATATGGTCGGAACCATCGGCATAGATATAGTCGTTGCCGGCTCCGCCGCTGATCCTGTCCTCTCCGGCGCCACCGTAGATGGTGTCATTGCCCGACCCCCCGTCAAGGGTGTCGTTGCCTTCTCCACCGCTGATCGAATCATTACCAGCTCCGCCTGATATTTCATCATCGCCACCGTAGCCGGAGAGCCGATCACCATTATCACTGCCCAACATGGCATCATTGTGGTCCGAGCCATACACCCGCTCTACATGCGCCAG
>WFZC01000163.1 GCA_015489765.1 Desulfobulbaceae bacterium | reverse complement strand
GCAGTCCGCCATGATGGAGAAATAATCATCAGGCAGTTTTACCGGCGCGAAAAAGCCGCCCCAGGGAATACGCAGACCGGCCGTTTTCAGGGCCCGGGCCACGGCCAGCGAATGGCGTACATCGGAATTAAAGGCGGAATCGGTGATAAAGATATAGCGCGCCCCGGCCTCCTGCAACCGCAGCGCTGTTGCCGCCACCTCATCCGGTGGTTGCAACCGGTGTGTTTTCCCCTCGATATGGGGGTAGGGACAGTAGATGCAGGAAAATGAGCAGCCCCGCTTGGTCTGCAGATTGAGCATGCCGCCCCGGTCCGTGTAAAAGCGGTGATGCGGAAACTGGCCGCCAAAGGCCCGCACCTGCTCTCCCGGCCAGGGAGCGGGGGGATCGCTGTCTGCGCCTGCGCCGATGACACCCGGAATTTCCGTCGGCCGCTGTCCGTCGGCAACGGCCTCGACCAGCAGGCCGAACCGCTCGCCTTCCCCGATAATGCCGTAATCAACTTCCAGGGCCGCAAGTATCCTCTCCGGCATAATGGTGAAGCCGGCGCCGCCGCAGACCAGTATGGCCCGGCTCTGTTTTCTGAGCCAGCTCACCAGTTGCCGATAGCCACGAATAAAAAACTGCGGGTCGCCCGCATCGGTATTATCGATATTGCGGCAGCTTATACCGATAATCCGCGGCTGGAAATCAGCAATGAGCCGGGCCAGTTCATCCAGGCCCATGCAGTTCAGGTCCGCTATCCGCACCCGGTGCCGCTTATCAACGGAACCGGCCACATAGTCAAGGCCGATGGGATAGACTGGATAGGGCGCCGTCAGGGTGTTGGGCGAGATGAGCAGGATATTCACGGACGGTCAAACTCCATGGCCGTGATGGTGGCGCCAAGTCCAAGGACAAGGATACCGGCATGCGGATCAACCGGTTGGCCCATGGTGACCGGATCGCCCGCGTCTCCCCTGTCGACAAGGGTCGCCGCCAGCACGGCGGCAACGGCCGAGGCCGAGGCGAATTCGCCAATCAATTGCCGATAGCGGATAACCGGTGCCCCGATTTCCGCCTGGGCAAGAAATTGCCGCAGCTGCTCCTCTCCCTGCCTTTGGTCGGCCGCCGGTATCCCGGCCAGGACCAGGCCAATTCGGTTTTGCAGACCCGCCGGTCCGCCGCAACCACCAACCAGGGGCTCCGTTCCCGCGCTGCCGGCGCCATAATACAAAAGCCGCACCCGGCAACGACTACTGGCCCTGGTCCGACTGACCACAAAGCCGCCGCCGCCGTCGGCCGGGGCCGCATCCCCGCCCACGGACGGATCAAACAGGGGGGAAAGGTGGTGGTGATACTCATCCACGCCCAGGACAAGAGTTGTTTCGTCCTCCCCGATCATCAGATCAGCGGCAAAAAGGGCCTGCTCAAAGGAGTAATCACCGCCGCTGGTGGTAATATTGGCGCCGGTGGCGCCAAGCATGATGGCAATCTGCCCGGCCGGGCTGTTATGGACCGAGCCGACAAAATCGGTGGGGCTGGGGAACCGTTCATCGGTGGCAAACAACCGCTCCAGGAAATCATTGGTCTCGGAAAGCGCACCCCAGCCCGTGCCCATGAACACCGAGGCCGGAGCAACGGCCGGGTCGGCATCGTCGCAGGCGCTCCGGGCCAACCCCAGGGCCATGCGCGGCAGACGCTTCAGGCGGCGAATGGTTTTTGCCCCTAGAGCTGCCGCCGCCAGGTCGACATCGACACAACCGGCCACCTGGCGGCCTGCAAGTAACCCCTCCATGGTGGCCGTGATCATGCCGGCGCCGCTTGCTGCGGCAAGGCCGTGGATATACAGGTCCTTGCCCGGGCGATGGGGCGCGGCCGGATCAACCGGGGTCGAACCAGGCCCGCCGATCACCAGGGAGCCGTTATTACCGCCGAAACCAAAGGAATTGGACAGTACCAGGCGGGCGTCTTTTTGCTCCGGCTTTCGCAATGGCCTAAGATGCAGGTCCGGATCCACCCGCTCCAGGCCGATATTTGGCGGCAGCAACCCATTGCGAACAACAAGGCTTGCGACCACTGCCTCGATAGCACCGGCGGCGGCCAGGCTGTGGCCGGTGGCGCCCTTGATGGAAGAAAGTGGCGGCGGATCGCGAAAAAGCGCGCCCACGGCCCGGGCCTCGGCCAGATCGTTTTCCCTGGTGCCGGTGCCGTGCAGATTGACATAGTCGATATCTTCAGGACTGATGCCGGCATCGGCCAGGGCCAACTCCATGGCGGCCAGGGCGCCCGCTCCCCGGGGATGGGGCGCGGCCGAATGATGGGCGTCACAGGTAAGGCCTGCTCCCACAAGCTCGGCCAGGGGATCTTCGGAAGGCCTGTTCGTCAACAGCACCATGGCGGCGCCCTCGGCAACGGCCATGCCCTGCCGGTTTTTATCCAGGGGATGACAGCCGTTACGATCAACGAGCTGCAGAGAGTGGAAGCCGAAATAGGTCAGGCGGCACAGGGAATCCACTCCGCCGACCAGCACGCGTTCGGCCTTGCCCGTCCTCAACATGCTCAGGGCCAGGGCCAGGGCAACGGCCCCGGATGAACAGGCCGTGGACACGGTCAGCATGGGACCGGTGCAGTGATACTTCCTGCCGATGGTTGCCGCCACCGTGCCCAGACCGTGATAGCGATACCTGGCCCCATCCAAAACCCCGGCCCGCAACAGCTCTTCGCTCTCCAGCATGCCGCCGGTGGTGGTGCCGACAATAACCGCATCCGGCGGACTCTCCCGTCCCTGCATGGCCTGCCCCGCGGCAGCCAGGGCCAGCCGATGGGTCCGGGGCAGGTCCGGACCATCGCCTGGCCCATCCACCTGGCCCACCGGCAGGGGATCATTCTGCGCCAGGGCAAACAGGGAGAGCGGCGCAATACCACAGCTTCCTGTGGCAAGACTCCTCTCCGTCGCCTCCAGGCCATTGCCGAGTGGACTGATGATGCCTGCCGCGGCTATGTAAACAGGTGCAATGCTCAAGTGTCCCGCGGCCTGTTTTCCTGAATATATGCGGCCAGGGAGCGAAGAGAGCTGAACACCTTTTCCCCCACCTCCTGCGAGTTGATCACCACCCCGTAATCCTTTTCCACCATGACCACCATCTCCAGTACGTCAATGGAATCAATACCCAGTTCGCCGCCCACCAGCCTTGCATCCGCATCCATGTCCGCGGGATTGACATCGGTCAGGTTCAAAATATCAATGAGCTTGTCCTTCAGCTCTTCTATCAGGTTATCCATATTGTATCTCTTTTCTCCATCCGTCGAAACGTTTATGCTCTATGAAGCCGTATGCGTTCATGGTATATATTATGACTTAGAAACCTTGTCATCTGATTTAACCCGCATGTTTCACAAGCGATCTGCTGCAAGGTCTGAAAACACCATGCCTGCTGCGTTACAGCGTAAAAAGGATTCCTCGAAATATTTCAATATGTCTGCGGACCTTTTTACGCTGTTCCTTGCATTCACGGCATTTTCAGACCTTTCGCGACGACCTTTGTGAAATATGCGGGTTAACGTCCGGCGCTCCGGGCATGGATGTTGATCCAAATCCTCCACCTTGAAAAGAGCCCCTTTTGATTTCTTTTTTGCTGAAAGAATGGCTGCTTGTTTTTTCCGCTGTCGGCTTTCTCTTCACCTCTTTGTATAACCGACATTTTCCCGGATATTCGATCCCGGAAATCGAGGTGCTGTTTCTCCTGTATGCGCTCTTTATCTCGGTAAGGGGATTGCAACAAAGCGGCATTATCAACGCACTATCCCGAAATCTCGAAAAGGGCCGGTTCATCCCTCTGAAACTGATACTGGCGGCCTTTTTCCTTTCCATGCTGGTCACCAATGATGTCGCCCTGATTATTCTTGTTCCCTTAACCCTGGAACTTTCCGTCGATCGCAAGGACTTGCTGGTTATCGGTGAGGCCCTGGCCGTTAATGGCGGCTCGGCTCTGACGCCGTTCGGGAACCCCCAGAACCTGTTTATCTACTGGTTCTATCATCTCGATTTCATAAGCTTTACCACCTCCATCTGGCCATTTACCGGCATTTTTTTGATCATTATGGCGGCCCTGTCCTTGACCATCCACATCAAGAAATCTCCAGGCCCGATATCCGGGCAGGCAATAGACAAAAAGGGCGCCGTCATCCACTCGTTACTGCTTGTCCTGACCCTGCTTATCGTTCTTCACGTCCTCTCTACATTTATGGTCCTGATCATTATCGGCTATGGATTGCTTTTTGATCGTCATGCCCTGCGGGTTGATTATGCCCTGTTGGCCTCTTTTTTCTTTTTTTTCGGACTTGCCGACAACATGAAGACCATGCTGACGGCTGAAATACAACATTCAAGCCACATATTTATCCTCTCCGCTCTTGCCAGCCAGGTGATAAGCAATGTGCCGACTGCCCTGTTGTTTGCCAAATTTACCAGCAACTGGCAAGCGCTGCTCTGGGGGACAAGCGTCGGTGGCTTCGGCAGTCTGTTCGGTTCATTAGCCAACCTGATCGCCTATAAACTCTACCTCAACCATGAGACCTCGGCAAAGCCGGGCCTGTTTACCATAAAGTTCCTGTTTCTCGGCTACATAGCTTTTTTTATCGGCGCCGGACTCTTTTTTGTTTTACACAAAACATGACAATAGGTGTATATTTTCAATGAAATATCTAAAAACGTTCTTTGCCGTCCTGGGCGTTATCTCGGCCGGACTGGTATGTGTGCTGCTGGTCTTTTTTCTCTATGCCCATTTTTTCCGGACCGGGACACATCATGATACCGCAACCGCCGATGATGTCCGTTTCGTCTTTAACTGGGCGCAATTGGGTGAAGAAAACATCAAAAACGTGATGCACAGTTATGAATCCGCCCGCTCCATGACCGGTGACCACACCGATGCCTATGCGATCCAGGCAAAGTCGATCCCGGCCGGTGTTCTTTATGACACCCGGCTATGGACCAGGGGTGACAATCTTTCGGAAACCGAGAGAAAAGGTGTGGCCTTTGTCACCCTGTTCACCGGACAATTTCCCTGGTTTCCCGATAAACAGGAACTGATGTCCGGCAATATATACGTGTACTGCTGGTCTTTGGTTTTCCACGGAAAAGAGGCCGCCGCCGCAAAAATAATCTTTGTCCGGCCATCGACAAATACAGTATTTTATGCCAGTGTCAAAACCTGATCAATCGTCAACCGATATTCTGGCCGGGCTCACCCTGGAAGACCTGCTGCCGCACCGAGGCCCCATGCTGCTGGTCGATACAGTCCTGGCCGTGGACAGCGCCCATGCCGTCACCAGCTCCCGGGTCAAGAAGTCCTGGCCCCTCGCGGTTGATCAGGGCGTGCAGCCGCTGGTCCTGGTAGAACTGGCCGCCCAGACCGCCGGTGTCTGCAATGGCTGGGACCGGATCCATACCCAGGGACTGGATTCCGACCAGATGGGCTGGTTGGTGGCGATTAAAAAAGCGGAGTTTCTGATCGATCTTTTGCCCTTTGGCGGCGAGATCATTGCCGAGGCAGAAAATACCTATAACTTTGAAAATTTACGGGAAATTGCCTGTGAATTACGCCTGAACGATGCCGTCATCGGCCGGGCAACGCTGCAACTCTTCCAGGCACGAAAACAATGAGTGATGGCTAAGTAAAAACTTCGATCTACTGCGTCGTGTGTCCCGGGGCGATTCACAACATACTACCTGTATAGTTGAGACCCGCCCCGGAACACCACTCCTCGGAGTCTACGCTTCGCTCCGCTTACCTGTATATCTGTGTTTTTACTTAGCCATCATTGAAGAGGATTGGACTTTTTACAAATTCATCATGAGCGGACAAGAAGAAGAAAAACAAATCGCCATCGTCACCGGCGGCAGCCGGGGAATCGGCCGGGCCATCTGTCAGGAACTGGCCGGGGCCGGGTATTTTGTGATTATCAACTATATGACGGATGAACCGGGAGCACAGACCACCCTGGCCCGGGTACGGGCGGCGGGCGGGGACGGCGAAGTCCTTGGCTTCGATGTCCGGGACACCCACCAATGCGCGGACGTTATCGAAGAAATCATACAACGCCACAGCCAGATAGATGTACTGGTCAACAATGCCGGTGTCATCCGGGACGGACTTTTTATGATGATGGCGCCGGAAAACTGGCGCACGGTCATCGATACGGGGCTGCACGGATTTTATAACATGACCCGGCCGGTTGTGGAACATATGGTGCGCAGGCGGCAAGGCGCTGTTGTCTCCATTTCCTCGGCATCCTCGCTCATGCCCAACCGGGGCCAGGCCAACTATGCCGCCGCCAAGGCCGGGCTCAATGCCGCCTCCCGGGTGGTGGCCGCTGAAGTGGCCAGGCTGGGCATCCGGGTGAACGTGGTGGCGCCCGGACTCATCGAAACCGACATGATCCAGGACGCGCCCAAAGACCAGATCAAAACCATGATCCCCATGGCCCGTATCGGCAGACCGGAGGAGGTTGCCAGGGTGGTTGCCTTTCTCTGCTCCGAGGCGGCCTCCTATGTCACCGGCCAGGTCATCTCGGTGAACGGAGGCATGGTCTGATGCGATTTTTCCTTTTCCCTCTCCTCTGCCTGTTTGCAGCTTTCTCCATAGCGATACCGGGCCGCCCGGTCATGGCCGCAGAAAACAGTAACACGCACGTCGCCGTTCGTTCGGTGCAGGCGGATTTCATCCAGGAAAAGCATCTGCAGATCCTGGCCAGGCCCCTGCTCTCCCGGGGCCGTTTTCTGTTCAAGGCGCCGAACTCCCTGCGCTGGGAATACACCAGCCCCTTTCACTCGATCCTTCTCATGGACAGGGGACGGGTCAAAAAGTTCATGGAAAAAAACGGGCGGATGGTCGAAGACACCGGTATGGCCATGAATGGTATGCAGGTGGTGATGACCGAAATCAGCGGCTGGCTGAACGGTCATATTACCGACAACGCGACCTTCAGTGTCACCCGCCGGGGAAAAACCCTCATCCTGACCCCGAAAAACAAGGGCATGGGCGCCATTATCAGCACCATTGAGCTGCGCCTTGGTGACCGGGCCGGACTGCTACAATCGGTCACCATTGTCGAGGACCCGGAAAAAAAATCATTTACCCGCATGGTGTTCAGCCATGCCCTCCTCAACCAACCCATCGACGAACACCTCTTCAGCCAGCCATGACAGCTTGTGTCCGTCCCATTGTTCTGCTGCTCCTTCTCTTTGGCTGCGCGCCCGTCGGCCCTCAACCGCTGGAACATCTCCATGGTTGCGGCGACGGGCCGACCTGTGGTTCCGCCTTTCCCCGGGGAAGATGGCAGTTTGTCCATCTGATTGAATTCAGGCTGCCGGGCGGGGGCGGCGGTACGGTCATCGGCATCACCGCCCTTGACGGTACGTCCCTCAAATGTGCGCTCACGACCACCGAGGGAATGACCCTGTTTGAGGCAACGGACAACGGCGGACTCACAATCATCCACGCCCTGCCCCCTTTTAATCAACCGGGTTTTGCCCAAGGGCTGATGGCCGATGTGCGGGCGCTTTTTCTGCGGCCGCCTGGATCTCCTGCCTGTGGAATGTTCGGCAGCGAGCCGGGCTGCCGTTTCAGGGACGGGGACAGGATCACCGACGTGGTACTCAGGGACGATGGCTGCCACCAGATTACCAGCTGGACCGCCACCGGACAGCCCGCCCGGACCATCACCACCCGCGACTGCACCCTGCGCCACGGCTACCGGCTTGCCCGCTCCCTTGTCCTCAAATCACGGGAAAAAGGCGGTTATGTG
>WFZC01000162.1 GCA_015489765.1 Desulfobulbaceae bacterium | reverse complement strand
GCATTGAACCACACCGGTTAGAGGCGCTTGTCATTGAGGATCTCTGCCGCTATCCAGGATCAAAAATAGGAGAGATTCATCAACGCATAGGTAAGGAAATCAATCGCGCCAGGCTGAAAAGAATGCTGGCGGCCCTGGTCGGGGAAGGGAAACTGACAATGGATGGGGTGCGGGGCGGCGCCAGTTACAGACTTTCGGACAGGGAGTAATCCCTGCCGCTTTGGGGCAATTACCCTCTTATGGAGGTGTTGAGGTTGGCTCGGTCTGGCCCAATCAAAAACAACCCATTAATTTTGCTCATTTTTTCATTGGCTGTTATTTGCGTGATGAGCCAAACACGAGCCAATCAAGCCATGATCGGAAATTAATATGATACAACTGCAACAAGGCGACATACTGAAAGCGAATGCCGAGGCCCTGGTGCGGAAAATTCGTGACCGGCAGATCAATCTGGTGCCTGACGTTCTTCCCAGGATAGAGAAATTTCTTGAGAATCACCCCGTTACCCGCGATCATTTTCAGAAGGTTGTTGATCTCATCTCGGGTTTTGAAACCCCGTTCGGGATGGAGCTGCTTGCAAACGTCCACTGGGTCGCGAACCGGGAAGGGACCGCGACCGCGGATCAGGCAGTAAGGCAAACATATTCCTGGAACAATCGTAAAGGCATGTTTCAGGAAAAGCACATTCGTCTCGCCTGGGACATCCTTACGCAAAAAGGTTGGTTGCACCAAAATCCCCAAGCCGCCTGACTTGCCCTTAATTCAATCATGCAATGCCGCACCATCACAAAGAAAGACAAGCAGATTCCCGCCCGACTGGAACAGCTCTTGACAAAGGACTTCCCCGAGATCACGGCCGCTGGCAATCTTGATATCCTCGCTGACAACAAGCAAATAATAACCGGACTCTTCTGCTCTCGGAACTGTCCCGGCAATCTCATCCTGCCGGCCTTTGATCATGTGACCGCCCTGCGTGACGCGGGCAAAACGGTGATAAGCGGATTCCATTCAGAAATGGAGCAGGAATGCCTGAAGATTCTGTTGCGCGGAACGCAGCCGGTCATCATCTGCCCGGCCAGGGCAATCCACAATATGCGGCTCTCGGCCGACTGGAAAATTCCTTTTGCGGAAAAGAGACTGCTCATCCTGTCCCCATTCGGCAAGCATCATAAAAGGGTGACTGCCAAACTGGCGGAACAGAGAAACAGGTTTGTTGCCGCCCTGGCGGATGAACTTTTTGTCGCTCATGCCCGAAGCGGCACAGGGACTTTTAATATTGCGGCCAACGCCGTGAAGACGGGTAAGAAGATTGTTACCATCAGGGATACAAATAACCAGGCATTAATCGAGGCAGGCGCTGTTTAAGCCGCGGTCTCGTCTCGGGGGCAGGTCTTGAGATGTCACTTTGCAGAATAATGCAATAAGGGATAACAACTTGAAAAATATGATATTTCAAGACTTGATCCCTTCACCCCTGGTGAAAAAATAGGGAACTGCTGATATGGCCGTCTATTTTGCAAAAGAAAAGCATGTTCTGATCCAGCTCGAGGGTAATGACGACTGGCGGGCCTTTTTCGATCTCTGTGAGGGCTACATAACGGAGCGGGATTTCAACCTGATCCGTTCATACCTGGACGGGGTTGCGAAAACCGCTGTTATCGAAAAGGGGTATGTGGACGCCGACTACCGGGACACCTACTTCAACTTCTTCTCGCGCAAGTTCGCCCAGTATCCGAGCAAGACCATCAGGGTGAATTTCTTCGATGAAAAGATCTCTCCCAGGATGCTGTTCAAACTCGACAGGTACCAGGAGGAGTACATCGGTTTTATCGTCCTCAAGCCGAACCGCGTCCTGACCATTGGCCGTACCATTCTCGATCCCGCCAAGCTGCCGTTCGTTCGCGGGCATATCTGCACGGCCGTCTATCCGGTCCATATCCTTGGCGCGGAACTTGCGGCCAGGGGGTTCCCCTACATGAGCCAGGACAGCGACGTGACCGTTTGCGCCCATGCCGCCTGCTGGATGATCTTTCGCTACTTCAGCCAGCGGTACAACCGGTATGCCGAGAAATGGCCCTATGAGGTGTCGCAGCTCACCAGGGACGTCTCAACTATTGCCACCGACCAGGAATCCAGCCAAAAACAACGATTGAGAATCCAGCCGGCCGTTGGTCTGGACGTACTGCTGCGTTGCGGCAGTGCGGGCAGGACGTAGTCACCCCATTGGGCTGTTGCGTAGGGCGCATGCCGGCGAAAGAGCAGTCAGGTTTTTATTGGTTCAGATCACGGTTCTCTTCTGCGAT
>WFZC01000161.1 GCA_015489765.1 Desulfobulbaceae bacterium | reverse complement strand
CCCCGCATCCACACCGGCGGCCAGGGCTTTGTCGATACATTTATAAATGGTAGGCCTGCTCACATTAACCAGTTGCTGTATTCGGGAGATAGGAACCTGATCCGAATAATGCAAAAGTATCTTGGCTCGCTGTAATTCTCGGAGCGGAGCTTTTCGCGATTTGCTTAACTGTTCCAGGCGGATCCGTTCCTCTTCTGTCAACAACAATTTTGCTCGTTTGGTTTTTCGTGCCATAGCTACCTCCATAGTTTTTTAGAATGGTAGCCGAAATCGCACTGAATGTAAATAGTTTAATGAAACTTTATGCTGGTGGTTGTCGAGAAATGGACGAATTTCCGAATCGAATTCCGTGGACAGTATATCTCATGCATATGCTTTCATGGGATTTATGCTGGATCGGTATGCACCTTGTCCCAGGAATCGGCAGGCATAAAGCCACTCTTTCGTGCATGTCAACTGGGAAAATACTGGGAAAGTTTCAAATTATGGATACAATAGACGAACAACCTTCTCAATATATACTTACTTCCAAACCAATCACAATGGACAGTGCCACTACAGAAGCCCATCGAGCGCCGGGGCTTGACTTGGGGCTCTGCGAAACTTTTCCGGAATTTCAGGAGCAGTTACCCATGTCTCTGCGTGCCGCCCAGGGGTATGCAAACCTGAGCAGTAAACAGATTTTTACCAAAATAGCGGAGGTGGAAGCTGACGTTACCGGGCCCTTTACTCATCGATTTGAAATCGACTCCCTTCCATTCTCGCTCCATAACCAGAAAGGCATCTCCCTCACGCTCAACAGTAATCAGCTGCAAGGTGGTGGCTCCATAACCATTGCTCACTGCAAAGATTTTATTCTCACTGCCTCTGGAACCAGTGCCTTGGCCCATGGGGACAAATTTTTCCTCAAAATACACAATTGCCATAATTTCATTATTCGGGGCCTGCAAACAACCGGCGGCCGACATACATTATTGGTCACCGATTCACAACTGTTTCGGGTTAGCCAACTTCAGGTGGAAAAGGGAAACGGTTATGGAATAATCATCTTTAACAGCAGCAATTTTTCCTTGGAACACTGCCGAATCGAAGGCAACCTGGCCGGCATCATGGTCGTCGGGCGATCCCAAAACGGGAACATCAGCAATTGTAACATTGGAAACCTTCGAGGCTTTTGCAACTGTGATGCCGGAGTGCACCTCTGTGCTACTTCCAGGGCCATCACCCCTGAAGACCTCCCGGAAAACTGTCATGAGCCGCTCTCTATTGAACAGAAAACATGGCGTCCCCGGACAATTGTGATCCGCAATACCACCTGCTCAGATTGCCGCGCCCAGGGTATTTATCTGGAAGGCGCTGTCAACTGTCTCATGCAGAACAACATACTTCTCAATAATAACAAGGAAGGTATCTGTTTTGACTGGGGCAGTTGCTACAACCTGTTCATAGAAAACACGGTTACTTTAAATGGCGAAAGACGTACGCTCTCCAAGGAAGAAATCATGGTGGATTTCATCAGCCAGTATCCCCTGTTGGAAGATGGCTCATCAAGTATGAAACTTCCCGGGATATCCCTTGACAATGGCTGCATGAATCTCGTTGCTTCCAACAAGATTTCCAGTAATTATGGCGGTGGTATCAAGATGATCCGATCTGCCATGCTCAATGCCATCCGTACGAATACTCTTGTTGCCAACACTATCGGCAACAACCGGTTTCTTCCTCCCTTTCACGGTATTTCCGTCCTGAGCGTCGGAGCAGGCAGCAAAGAATTTACAGATGGAAAAAAGAGCCTGCTGGATTTTTTGCCATCTGTAGCCAACTTGATTACAGATAATATCCTCCAGGAGGATGGCCTTGCCTTATTTCTTGACAAAAGAAGCCAGAAGAATACTGTCCAGGGAAACACCATCAGCCGCAATCCTGCCTGCACAGGCAGTAAAAGGGGTTTAAAAAAAATACCTGCTTTTCTGAGGCGAGGGGCCTGGCGCTGCCGTCACATCATAGGAAAATAATTCATATAGGCATGAAAAATCCTCTACAACCGACAGTACCGGACAGCCAATGAGTGTGCTCAGGGGAAAAAAGTCTTCAATGGACACAATCAAGGCCAGAATTCGCAAATGGCGTAATGCACCGCCACCGGAAATCTGGTTAAAAACCATGGTGATCAGTGAGTGGCCGGACTACGAATCCTGGCTGTTTCGCTATGCCTTTCTGAGTCGGGAAGACTGGCTGCACCAGCGGAAAATCAGCAGGAAACTCCCGAAACGACCACTCTTCAGCATGCTCACCCCTGTATTCAACGTTGCCCGGGAATTTCTCGAGGAATGCGTTGAATCGGTCCTCTTTCAATCCTATCCCTACTGGGAACTGCTACTGGTTGATGATGCTTCCACCAGAGCCGAGACCCGCTCCTTCCTGCAGCAACTCAGCACGCTGGATGACCGCATCAGTGTCCACCACAATCCGAAGAACCTGGGCATCTGTAAGGCAACTAATGCGGCTCTCGACAGGGCCCGGGGAGAATTTTCAGTTTTTCTGGATCATGACGACAAGCTCGCACCCAATGCCCTTTACGAGGTGGCAAAAGTCATGAACACCCATCCTGAAGCCGACATCATTTATTCCGACCGTGACCTGATTTCAATCCGGGGAAGTCGGTTCATGCACCTGTTTAAACCGAAATGGGCCCCGGAGACCATTCTCTCCAGTAACTATCTGTGTCACCTGACATCGTATCGGACAACACTTCTGAGAGAACTCAACGGCCTGGACAAGGAGACCGAAGGATCCCAGGATCATGACCTTATTCTCCGCGCCGAGGAAAAGCAACCACATGTGTATCACATCCCCAAGGTTCTCTATCACTGGCGGCAGCACCCTGAGTCAGTGGCCTACAATCCTCAATCAAAGGAATACGCCTACAAGGCGGCCAGCCTGTCGGTCAGAAAGGCGCTGATGCGACGTAACCTTGCCGGCACCGTGGAAGAAATCAGTCACCTCTGGCGCGGTAACTATCGGGTCATGCTGGCACGTCCACCTAAAGCGGATTTTCATGTGCACAAAGTAGCTGATTTCCGGCAGGTCCGCTGGCAGGAGATCTTTGCCCAGGCGCTGAGCGAAAGTGATAGCCAACCTTACCTTATTTTCCTGGATTTCCGCTTGCACCCGAAAAGTAGCGATGCCCTGGAAGAACTGGTCTCCTGGTTTCAGATTGCCGCGGTTTGCATGACCACCGGAAAAATACTCAACGACCGTAAAGAAATCATCCATGCGGGCCTGCTTTATAATCCTGAAGGAAAGATCATCAGCATATATCAGGGGGCGACAGAGAAAGCAGCACCTGGCTACATGGCTTGGGCTGCTTCCATACACAATGTCAGCCTGGTGCATCCAGGCTGCTTTGCTATTCGTAAAAAGACGCTGCACGAGGCACTGGAAACATTCAGGCAGTCCGACAGGTCCCTGGATCCCTTTTCCCTATCACTCCAGGTGCAGGCAAGTCAAAAACGAATCGTCTATACCCCCTTTGCCCGCTTTTCCTGCAAACCATCAGAAATTATGCAGCCCCTGGAGAATCCAGAATACCATGAACGGTTCTTCGCCGAATGGAAAGAGACGCTCAAACAAGGCGATCCTTATTTCAGCAGGAATCTCGAGATAAGAAACAATGACATTGCTCTCAATTTTTCCAGACCATCATTTCGGACATCAGATTGAAGACCCTCCGGCGTGTGATATGCCAGCAGTTTTATCTCCTGTCGGTCTCTCCATTGTAGGCGCGGCCGGAGAGCAGTGATTGTCCGTGCCACAAGATCGCTGCGCTGAAAGAATGGCCTTGAATGTGGCGCAAGCGGAGGAAGATTCGGGTGTAGTCCGATGTTCTTTCTTGACTTGAGCAATGATATCGAAGATTTACTGCTCGTCGAGCGGAAGACGGGTGACAGAAAACCTTAGCGAGGCCGCTCTGCATCTCTCGGTGGTGAGCCACGGTCAGGACGACCTCGTTGCCCAGCTGCTAGCCTCCGTGGCCCGGCATTGTGACTGCCGTAGGATCAAGGGCACCGTGGTCCGAAATATTCCCGGAAACGGGCGGCAATGTTTCGACGGTTTCCCCTTCCCGGTCGCCGTTCTTGAGAACAGCAGGGCCATGGGGTTCGGCGCCAACCACAACCAGGTCTTTGCCTCCTGCCAGGCGGAGTTTTTTTGTGTCCTGAACCCTGATATCATCCTGACATCGGATCCATTTCCTTCCCTGCTGTCAGCCTTTTGTGACCAGAAAGTCGGGGCCGTGGCGCCGCTGATCGTCGACCCATCTGGCAGGGTCCAGGACAGTGCGAGAAGATTCCCCACTCCTGGCCGAATTTTGCGACGTTCTCTTCGCCGACTCGCTGGACTGGAGCTTGGCATGCGAGATGAGGTTGCCCTGTCGCATCCGGACTGGGTTGCAGGAATGTTTATGCTCCTTAACTCCGTGGTTTTCCGGGAGGTCGGCGGGTTTGACGAGGAATTTTTTATGTATTGCGAGGATGCAGACCTCTGCATGCGATTGCACCGGGCTGGCTATTGCACAATACTGTTACCGAATGTTCGTGTTGTTCATGACGCCCGCCGGGCCAGTCATCGGTCCTTCAGGCATCTGTCCTGGCACATGCGAAGTCTGATGCGTTTCTTTTTTCGGTACCCAGCTTGTCGGTTGTGATCCGCAGCCTTGGAGAAGCCTTCAGTTTCTGGCCAGGGGGAGCAGGTGCGGCCAGTCAGCACGCGTTTTTCGGTTTTTCCAGAATTTCGGAGCACTAACAGGGCGACAGGTTCCATTTATCATTTATGCATGATATTATTTCAGCAGTAGTGTCTTTTTCAGGGGCTATGGTAGTTGCCCTCGTGGTGACTCCCCGTGTGATCAGCTGGGCATCCAGGAAGGGAATCTGTGACCATCCCTCTTCCCGGCGCGTAAACCAGAAGTGTATCCCCCGTGCCGGAGGCATTGCTCTCTTTATCTCCTTTTATCTGGCCTACCTGGCAGTTCTTCTGTTCACGGTTCGGGAGACTGATGTCGTCCCTCGATTTCGCGAACAGTTTTTTTTTCTTGCCGGCGGCTGTTTCATCTTTTTCCTTGGCCTTCTCGACGACATCCGCTCGCTCCCTCCGTGGGTTAAATTCGTTGGACAGGTGGGCGTCGGCCTGCTGGTCTGGTTCGGAGGCCTTGATGTCGAACAGTTATCAGTGACCCTGCACCGCGGGGTCGTTCTGCCCGGCTGGTCGTCACTCTGTGTCACTGTGTTCTGGGTCGTGCTCCTTATCAATGCCATCAATCTTATCGACGGTCTGGATGGACTCGCCGCCGGCATCTGCCTTTTTGTCGCCATAACCCTGCTTGTGCTCTCACTCCCCAGCGGTAAGCCTACGTTTATCATCGGGCTTAGTGCATTGGCCGGCTCCTGTCTCGGCTTTCTTCGCTACAATTTTAATCCTGCCTCGATCTTCATGGGAGACTGCGGCAGCTATTTCCTTGGCTATGTCTTGGCATCGCTTACCATTCTTGGGGCCATGAAAAGTCATGCCACCGTGGCCCTGCTCATTCCGATAATCGCCTTGGGCGTTCCCCTGTTAGATACGTTGCTGGCTCCCATCCGCAGGTTCGTTCTCGGTAAAAAACTTTTTCGGCCCGATCAGAGTCATGTTCACCATATTCTCTTGAAACTCGGTTACTCCCAGCGCCGTGTGGTGCTTATAATCTACGGCGTAACCGTTTTTCTCGGCCTGGTCGCGCTGGCCTTTGTGTTTGTTAAGGATCAACGTGCCGCCTTCATACTCGTCCTTCCGGGAATCTTGGTTTTTCTCGCCGTCAAGAAGCTTGGATACCTGGAGTATCTTGCTGCAGACAAGTTCTTGGGTTGGCTGCGCGACCTGACTGATGAAGCCGGTTTGAGTAATGAACGGCGGAGTTTTCTCAACATCCAGATGCAGATTATGGGTTCCGGGAACTTGGATGAACTCTGGGAAAACATTTGCATTGCATTGGAAAAACTGGATTTTGACCTTGCCGAGCTGCATCTGGAGAAAGAGGTTCCCGACCACGATACCTGCCGGAGATTGCAGTGGGTCCGGCCGGGAAGAGAAGAAACGCTGATTTTCAGTGGGCGGTGTCAGTTCAAGATCGAGATGCCCCTTATGGCACAGTCTGACATCTCCTACGGTATCCTCTGGTTGGTCAAGGACCTGCAGTGCAGCAATATCAGTCACTACACCCTGCGCAGGGTGGAGCACCTGCGGCGGACAATCATCGGGGTGCTGGATAAGTTTGTTCAGGGTTGACATGGCATATCATCGCTTCATTTCCAGGAGACCCTTATATGACGTGGTCGCACTCTTTCTCCTGGGTAATTTTATTGCCCATCTGGCTGTGTTGCACAGTTTTGGCCTGGATATCTGCGCGCTGGTGCTTGCTGTTGCCTGTTCTGTGCTTTTTCTCTTCCGCTGGCCGGACCTGGTCGGTTGTTTTTGCCTCTTCCTGGGGATCTCCTTTCCCCTCTACTGCTTTCAGGCCTATACGGTTCATAGCCAGGTTTTTGAATTTTTGATCGTTGTTTTGGGTCTTCTGCTTTGGTTACGCCTACGTACAGGCGGGAGCGCACGCTTCCTGAACCGCGACATTGCTGCCCTGCTTTTTGCATGTGTCCTTTTGGCGCTGACTTCCTTGGCCCTGTTTCCTGTTGGCGCCATGACAAGGCTTTTCACGCTCTGGGGCTTTGTTGATTTCAGCAGCGCCGTGTTTACCGCCCCCCCCGAGAATCCCCTCTATGCTCTTGCCGCGGGAGACAGGCTGTTACTGTTTGCTTCTGTTATCCTGCTTCTCTCAAGCCAGGGTGATGGCCGGAGTTGTTACCGACGGCTCTTTCAGGGTGCTGCGGTAGGGGGAGTGCTTGCCGCCTGCCTTGGCGTTCTCAATCAGTTCGGCCTGGTTGACTTGAGTTGGTATCGTCCTCAGTTTCTTGATCCTTCCGGTGTCCCGCGTCTTCATTCCATTACCGGCAATCCCGGATGGTTTGCCCAGTATCTCATTGGGTCGTTCCCCTTCATCATTCTTCAGCCATGGGCCCGCTTGCCGATGATGATCCGCCGTTTTGGCAGGGTGTTCTTTTTTCTTCTCTGCGGCGCCGCATTGTTGCTCACAGGGTCCCGGACCAGTTGGCTCATCTTTCCCGTGGTTGGCAGTCTCTGCGCCATTGCCAGCATTTTGCAGGCTGATTATTCCTTTGGCCGGTCGACAGGCGTTATTGCCAGGGTTGTGGTACGATCTCTTCTCCTGCTGTTCCTTGTCGTTCTCGTCTCAACTGGCCTTCTCTTCACGACGACGCAGAAAGAGGCATCGAAAAAGACCGTCGTCGGAAATCCCAGGATAGAGTACCTCGTTCAGCGGATGCGGCATGTCTTCAACCCTGGGGAGAGGTCCAGGCTGTGGCGGCAGAGCTTGGTTCTGGGATGGGAAAGTCCGGTCTTCGGCCTTGGTTATGAAGGGTTCAAGTGGCATCAGAAGATAATGGCCTCGGTTCCTGAAAGCAATTTTGCCCGGCACAGGCAGACCGCTAATATGTGGGATACTCCACACAACCTGCCGTTGCAGCTCTTTATCAGTAACGGCGTGGCCGGCCTGATCCTTTGGGCACTTCTTTTTGCTAGTGTTCTCATGGTGCTGTGGCATGAACTCCGGCACTCCAACAGTCGGTTTGCCGCTGCTGTACTCATCTCCATGGTTTCTCTGCTTCTCTATGGCCTGACCCAGTCTCTTTTGTATATCCCCATGATCTGGTTTCTTTTTTTGCTCACCATCGGGTATGGCCTGACAGTACCACACAGCATTCTGCCCCATCGCCTACGGTATCTTCGTGCCCCGTTCCTGGCCGTGGTTTTTCTCATCGTCCTTTCCGGGTCCGGCTATTATTTCGTAAATGCCCAGTCTCAAAATCTTGCCCGGAAATATGGCATGACCGTCTATTCTGATGATCGGGAGGCAGTGCAGTATGCCGGGTTCTATCCCAGGGAAGACTGGGGAGATGATGGTGTATTCCGGTGGAGCGGACCACGGGCCGAGATCCGATTGCCTCGTGGGGGCATGGTCGGCTTTACCCTGGTCTGCAATACACCTAACCTGGGTGATGATCCTGTTGTTCTCGACGTAACAGTCAATAACCACCCTCTGGATCGCTATACGTTCTGGGACGCCGGCAAGGTGAATCGGACTTATTTCTTCCCGAGCGTGGAGGGCCATGCTGTCAATACGATTGTCTTTTCTATTTCCAGAACCTGGTCGCCACGACTTGCTGGTGTGGGAGCTGATACCAGAAATCTCGGCATCGCTGTCAGCGAACCACGTCTGCTCGATCCTTCGTCCGTCCGGGAGGCCGGTTTTTCGAGAGTGGAATTTGATGACGATGAGGGACGAGTACAGTTCTACCGTTGGACAGGGCAATGCGCCTGGCTTGATCCGGGGGAATACGGCCCGGGAGCATTGCACCTGTTTTTGATGGGAGAGCAACCATATCTAGATAAGGAGCCGCTCAGTGTTCGTTTGATCCAGAACGGGAACGAGTTGGGAATCGTGCGGCTTGCCGGTCCGGACTGGAACGATGTGGTATTGCCTGGGAATCTACAGCGGAATCGACTGCTTATGATACTGGTCAGCCGGACCTGGAATTCCAGGAAAGCGGGGTACGGTGATGATGGGCGTGATTTGGGTGTGGCTGTGGCACCGTTGCCGCTTATGCGGTGAAGAGATAAGAGATGGGCTCTGCCATGGACTATGCTGCTTGGTATCCAATGCTGAGATGAACATCGCTTTATTCACTGGCCAGCCATGACTCTCTGTGGTATGGAAAATGGCTGCCTGTCGGCAGTGTAATTGTTGTTCATTCATCCATGGAGATGGCAAGGGAGGGGTAATGGATTGTAGCGAAAATACGGGTATGTCCTTCCTGCCGCTTGAAGCAAGAATATACGAGGCCGGCCACAGTGGCATGGTTGGGTCGGCCATTGTGCGCTCTTTGCGAGCAAAAGGTCTTTGGAATTTGGTTTTTCGGCGTCACGCCGAACTCGATCTCCTCGACCAGCGGGCCGTGCATGATTTTTTCCAACAGGAGAAGATCGACTGCGTCATTCTCGCCGCGGCCCGGGTGGGGGGCATCCTGGCCAACAGTACCTGGCCG
>WFZC01000160.1 GCA_015489765.1 Desulfobulbaceae bacterium | reverse complement strand
TTTCAACGCCGTAGACCAGAAAACCTTTCTCTTCTTCAAGTTCGATTTTCAACACTTCTCCCGGGATATTCGATAATGCAATGTCTTTTGCCTGTTCCACGGTGATCTGTGCCAGGCTGGGATAGGCGGACTCTTTCTGCTGCACCCTGATACTGCCACTGGTTACCTCCTTTCTGTTGTCACCGGCAAAAGACATCCCTGCCTGAACAATAGATGAAAAAGCAACAGCTGTTATAAACGTTGTTGCCATTTTGCAGATTGTTAGAGTTTTTTTCTTCATGGGTGTTTTCTCCGTATGTTGATTTATTAGTTCTCATGACAGAGTCAAGAGAACTGATTGAAAACTGAAAACATCATATCTTTCCGTTCTCTTTGCTCATCAATATAATCAACCCACATGAAAGCAGAGTGAAGATCGGAAAAAATGATAACATATTTTAAAAATAACATTATTATCTCCGCGCAATCATTACATCACATTGAAATTGTTCAAAGAAGGAAATTGTATCAATCTTTGGATGATTGTATTGTTATCTGGTCTTTTTTAGTTATGGTCAAGAACAGCACCAAACTGAAAATAACAGTCACAAATAACGCACTGGTTCCAACTGTACCCATTCCAATTCCATTCTCCGCTACAGGCTTGGATAACAGATCTCCAATGGATGCCCCCAAGGGCCGAGTAAGGATATATGCCATCCAGAAAGCCAAAACAGCATTCATCTTTAAAAAGTAGTAGGCCATGGTAACAGCTACGATTCCGGCGGCAAATATCATGCCTGCAGTGTCGTATCCGAGACCGCCTCCCTCGGAGAGAAGATCTCCTGCAGCAGTTCCCAAAGCAAAAGTTAACAGAATGGCCGACCAATAGAAAACTTCCCGTTTGAATGTGTAAATACTGTGAATGGAAAGGGTTTTTTCACTCACAAACCAGGCCAGGAAGGTTAAGCTCAGAGCTATTGAGAAAACAATTGTCGTCGATTCCAGACTGACGCCCATGTTATCAACCAGATTGTCGGTTATCAGCGTGCCGACAATACTGATCAACACCACAACCAGCCAGTACTTCCAGGGCACATATTTTTTTGCCATGAACTGAATAACAAGGGAAACGATCAAGAGAGTGCTCATAAGATACGAGGTGATCGTAAGGCCAAAATTGAGATTCACTGCGAGAAAGTCTGCCGCAGTTTCTCCAACAGTTGTTGCAAGCACCTTGATCACCCAGAAATAAAACGTTACTTCAGGAACCCTGCTCAGCATTTGTTTAAAATCACTGCTTGTTCCTTGCGCCTCCATAGTTCTTACCTCCGTTAACCTACTGAATTCGTATGAATTGGCTCGCGAACTACTTGTAATGAGAAAAGGATTTCCGGATTCCATTTACAAATCAAAATACTCCATCGATATGAAGGCAGAATGAAGACCAAGAAAAAATGTGGGAAAAAGATGAAAAAAATACCCAGGAGTTACCCGCCGAAGAGTTCAGTGATAAAACCAGGGGGGGTACTAATCAGTTAGTGTCTGTAAAATTAATAGAATATGGCGAAATGTTTTACTTTTTTAGTATTGAGTCTTGATTATGCTTGGGGTGTTGTAAAATGGAAAAGCCAAGAGAGTACTTCACCGGTGATATATACCAGTCCACCGGACCAGAGAACATCACTGAGAAAATGTCCCCCTTGCACAATCCTGGTCATGCCGACCAGCAGACCGAAGGATAACCCGAACCAGAGAAAACCAAGCGCAAGAGAGTGGTTGCTCCGGCGGTAAATAAACCAAGGCGCCATAAGGAAAAAGGCTATTGAGGAATGGCCGCAGGGAAAAGAGCTATTTTTTCCTGCAGGCCCCGGTTGCCAGGGCTGAACGAATTGATAGTGACCACCAAATTCCGTCAGTTCCTGCGGCCTGGGGCGGCCAAGATGATCCTTGAGGATCACATTGACGAGCAATCCTGGCCCAAGGGAAAGCATCAAAACGACAAACAACGACTGGCGGCGGTATTTTTTAAAATAGGGAAAAATAAATCCGCCACAGAGCAGAACCAATGCCCCAATAGCCAGGAGTACGCCCGGAATCGGCGTAATGGTATATATAATAGTCCAGGGTTCATGGCACAGGCCTGGCCATTGGCTATAATGGCTGAAAATCAGCCGGGCTACACGTAGGTCACCATTACTCAATACAATGAGAAGACTCAGGCCGATGAGCAGGATGATGACGGTCAAGAGATGGCTAAGACGTTCTTTCATCGCAGATGTACAACTAAGCGCTCGATATCGTTTTTTTCTAATACCGAATCAGCAGATATCCCTTGCTGCCGCTGGCGTAAACTGCAGTGGGGGATGGAAGAAACGGCTGCCAGCGGCGGTATTCCTCGTGTCCGGCAATGAGAACAACCTTTCTTTTATGTTTTCGGATGAGCACACCGGCCTGCTCAGGATTGAGTATTCTCTGGCTCGAATCCGGATAATCCAGCCCATACTGCAACTCTCCTGCCCGCTCAACCAGGTAAATGTCATCACGTTTCAAATACCAGCAGACGGCCCGGGCAACCTCTTCACTGGACAGAATAACGGTATCCGAAGTGATGTTTTCAACGTGGTGCCTGATGAGCGGCCCTGGCGCTTTCATATGCAACGTCAAGGCCGGAATGGTAAAATGGGCGGTAAAGAGGAGAATGGTAAAGGAAATCGCGAAGCAACATACCTTTTCCCGGCTCCCCTTACTGCGATATGCTATCAGCAGCACCAGCAGCATTGCTGCCAGGCCGCTTGAGAGCAGCAGCCATTTCCAGGAACGCTGAAAGAACTGCAGACGGTCTGGCCCGATCAGCTGTAGCCCTGCAAGGGAGAGCAAACAAAATGCTACAAGGGAAAAAAGTGCTCCGATCCCCCATTGCAGATATTTTTTTTCTTTTGTTTCTTCAATCAGCCACCAGGTGAGCCCATGGGAAAAAAGGATAGACAGTGGAGGGAAACAGGGCAGAATATAGGTGATGAGCTTGCCGCTTGAGGCCGAGAAAAAGAGGAACGGAAACAGGAACCAGCACAGGCAGAAGATGAGCAATCGCTTGTGGGGCCCATCAGGAAGGTGGAGGCGGTATGCCCCGTAAACTGAGGCGGGCAGGAAAAAGATCCAGGGTATGAACATGACCGGCAGCACGGCGGTAAAAAACCAGAAGGGCTGGACGTGCTGGGCCGAGTCGGAGAGAAAACGGCGGACATGCTCGTTCCAGAAAAAATAGCGCCAGAAGTCCGGTTCCCGCAGATGGATAAGAACGGCCCAGGGTAGGCTGACCAGGACCGCCCCAGCAAGGGGTAGCCAGAGCATGCGCAGGAAATCACGCCAACGTTTCCGGAGAACAAGATAAGGAGCAACAGCCAGGACCGGAACGGCGAAGGCGAGAAAACCCTTGCTCAGAAAGGCGCACCCCGCACATACACCGGCGGTCAGTAAAAATCCTTTTTCCCTGGATGAGCCGGGTTTCTCTTCCGTGGCCAAAAAAAAGGCGCCCAGAGTCCCTGTAAGAAACAGGGTCAGCGGGGCGTCAAGCACGGCATAGGTGCCAATGGTTGCGACCCCAAGGGAGGTGAGATAGACCAGGGGCGCTGAAAAGGACAGAAAACCATTTTCTCTTTCAAAGCGACAGCAAAGAAGAAAAAGAAGCAGTGCCGTCAGTCCGGTTGCCAGGGCCGAGGGAAAACGGACTGCAAAAGTATTCTCTCCAAAGATGGTCAGGGATATTGCCGTCAGCCAGTAGCCCATGACCGGTTTTTCGAAATAGCGCAGGCCGTTGATCCGGGGGACCACCCAGTCACCGCTGGTCACCATTTCACGGGGCACTTCGGCATACCGTGTTTCATCCTGGATAAAAAGTGGCCGGGTCTGCAACGGGACTATGTACAGGAGGAGAAAAAGACCCAGGAGAAAAAAAGAGCACCATTTACCCGTCATGACCTGCCTCCTGACGATATCCCTGGCAGGAAAGCCATCCTTCTCTTCCAGGTATCCGACCCCGCACTATTGGAGCAGTTTGTGCCAATGGGAGAAAATGGCTTACGATATTTTTTAGCGGAAGGAAATGAATACCGTGGGTCCTGGCTTTGCCGAGAAAATCATCAAAGAGTGCCAGGCAGCCGATGCCTTCAACCTCGGCATGGATGGTCAGGATGTTTGCCTGATTCGGTCGAAAAAGCGAGAGCAGGTGTTCGTTGTAGGTGTTGTTGTTGATTCCGTTTCTGCCGATCAGCTCGTCGTAAGTGGGCAGGGTGACCGGAACCTGGGGTTGGGACAAACGTGTACCGTTGACCATCGGATAAAATATGGAAGCACCCCGGCAATCCGAATTATACGAAAAACCCAGCCGTTCTTTTTCCATCAACACCGCGTCCGTACAACGCCAGCCGGGTACAGCGGAACAGGTGATCCGCCTGTCGATGATGGCTTCAAGCGCCTCTTTGCCCTTGATGAGTTCCGATCGTATCGCGGCGCTGCTCATTGTGGCGACCCGCATCTGCCACCGGTGATGATCCCAGGCGTGCAGACCAATTTCATGGCCGGCCTCTGCTGCCATGTGAAGAACAGAGCCGCACGACCTGCCGATATTCGGCCCCGGCCACAAGATGCCGCGCTGGAGAATGTCCCAGCCATACAGACTGGCGGCCCTGCTGCGCATCATCTTGATAAAAAAACCTGGCCGAATAAGACGCCAGAGATGACGTCCCATGTTATCCGGCCCTATGGAGAAGAAAAAGGTCGCTGTGATTCCGTGTCTTCTCAGGACATGCAGTAGCCCCGGCACACCCAGGCGGGTTCCGCGCAGGGTATCCACATCGATACGCAGTCCTGCTTCTACGCCGAACATTCTATCGTGTCAGTTGCCAGTGCCTGGCGGAGAAAATAATCCAGCGTTTCTTCGATGGACTGTTCAAGAGCAACCTGTGGCTGCCAGTTTAATACTCGTTGTGCCAGCCGGATAGAGGGACGCCGGTGCTGCACATCTTCATAGCCTGGACCGTAAAATGTTCTGCTCTCCACGGAGCGGATACCGGCCAAGGGAGGAAAGTGGTCCCGCAGGGGATGCTGCTCAAATTTTTCGGTCAAAAGAAGGGCCAGTTCCCTGATACTCGCTTCGTTGTCCGGGTTGCCGATATTGAATATCCTGTTGTCACAACAGTTGTCCCTGTTTTCAATAATCCTAAACAGACATTCAATACCGTCCTTCACATCGGTGAAACACCGTTTCTGGTGGCCGCCGTCCACCAGGTTAATAGGTGTTCCTTCCACCAGGTTGAGGATAAGCCTGGTGATAACCCTGGAACTGCCGATCCGGGCAGACTCCAGGTTGTCAAGCCTTGGCCCTATCCAGTTAAAAGGACGGATCAGGGTGAACCGCAGCCCCTTTGTGGCACCATAGGCCCAGATAACCCGATCCAGCAACTGTTTGCTGCAGGAATAGATCCAGCGCTGTCTATTGATCGGCCCCAGAACCAGCCTCGACTGCTCCTCGTCAAATTCATCTTCCTCGCACATTCCATATACTTCCGAGGTCGAGGGAAAGATAATCCGTTTGCCGTACCTGGCGCAGTAGCGTACAATACGCAGGTTTTCTTCGAAATCCAGTTCAAAGACCCGAAGGGGATTACGCACGTATTCGGCCGGGGTGGCAATGGCCACCAGCGGCAGGACAATGTCGCATTTACGGACATGATATTCGATCCATTCCCGGTGGATGGCAATATCACCCTCGGAGAAATGAAATCCGGGACGTCCCAGCAGGCGGTCGATGGAATTTTTTCCCAGGTCCATGGCATGCACCTCGTAGCGG
>WFZC01000159.1 GCA_015489765.1 Desulfobulbaceae bacterium | reverse complement strand
GGATGCAGACACGGACTTCATCTCGGATGGTCCAACAGCATCAGAATCAATTGTTGTAACTCCCTCGTCCAACCCGCCCCTTAGGGCTGGCCGCTGGTACATAGGCACCCTCAACTTGAATTCATCCACAACCCACTTCACAGTCACTGCCACGGTGGAAATGCCAACGAGTCCGCCCGCCTCGTCAAGCAATAGCCAGAAACTTTCTAATGCCTTCTTTTCAAATGTAAAGGATCTGGAGGCGCACATGTATCTCTCTGGCCTATCTCCATCTCAAGAGGCCTTTGTTAAGAAGCTTGGCTATCCGACACAATTTATCAAAATTTTCAGCACGAAAAATGATAATGTCAGAATAGATGAAACCTGGATTTATTTGGCCCATGGCTTAGCGGAAATTTTTGTCAACGGCATATTCATTAACGAAGAAAAGTTTGAGAACAAGGTTGAGGGCGCACCTCAATGCCGTTTTCGACCTGAAAACTATAATTTCACCACTACCTTGAACGAAATCATTTCCAGACACGGCTCACCCATTCGTACTCAAAAAGAAACGATAGGGAGCAAAGAGTTCAAGACATACATTTACGACGGAATCCTATTCGGTTTTCTGAATGGTCAGATAGTTTCGGTTACGGCAGGAAAATAAAGGAAACGGTCCTATGTCAAATCATAAATACATGAAAAAATATAATACGCCGTTTTTTCATATTTTGTGCAATCAGAAAGGCGCTTTGCAACTATTAGCAGCTGCTGCCTTGGCAGTTCTGGCACTTGCTTATGCTGTATACCAGAGTGACTTACCAGGTAAGCTGGACCAGTACCGGCAGTATGCCCATGATGTGGCTTCCGAGCACCCTGAAAATGCCGATCCGCAAGGATTAAAACATGCTTTGGAAGGTGTGAGGGACACTCTCAAACCTGCAAAGCCATATCACAGTGTCTGGGATCCCTCGGCGTGGGTGGAATATCTTTTATATGGTCATGTGATTGATTGCGTTGAAAAGGGCGTAAATACTCCCACCCCCAGCCGTGGACCGGGAGCAGCAGGAGAACCGGGTCAGGCGGCAGCCTGCGGTATCTCAACAAATCGTCTCAATGCACATCCAGGTGACTGGATTTCTGTTACTGCAATTATTCCAAAAGCGTTTCGAGGCGACATTGGGAGAGTTGACGTACAGGCCGTTGGCTGCGGCGTTGACGAATATTTAACAGCAATAGGTAAAACCGGTGGTACTTCTGGATTTTCGATACCCAACAGTGCAAAATCAGGAAAGGTAGTAGTTTATTTAAAGGCATTTCTTGCCCAGGGAGGGGCCAAAGCCTGTTTTGCCTCAACTGTTGTAACAGTCCGGAATGATTGCAAGGGGAAGATGTGCGGCGGGGAGTGTATACCTAAAGATGCGACATGTTGCGGCAGCATAGGTTGGTGCGAAGCCGGATACACCTGTTGCGAAAATCACTGTTGTCCTAGTGGTGCGCCTTGTTGCGGTACAGGCTGCTGTATACGTGGAACCCTGTGTGTTGACGGCCAGCATTGCTGTCCTCCCGGATTTTACTGGTGTACTCGTCTGCACAAGTGCTGACCTAATTGAGCCTGGCCCCTGGAAGGGGCCTAAAAAAAATTTGAACCAACGAATCAGCTTTCAGGTAGACGGAAATTGTTCTTTTTCCCCATACCTGCAAACAAGTGAAGAGGCCAAGAACTGATTTGTGAAGCTTTAATGGCAGCGGAAAATAAATTCCTTTGCCAGGAAAGGGAGCAGAATATGTATAAAAATAATAGAGTCATCGTTCAGCATTTACTATTTTTCAGTTTGACATTATTCGGAGTGTCTGTCGCTATTGCCGACAGCACCTACGACGGCTGGTGGTTCATTGCCAATTAGCCGGGCACGGGTCTTTCCCTGGAGATACAGGGAAACACCATGTTTGCGGCCATCTTTTCCTATGATCAAGGTTCTCCGGTCTGGTATTCCTCTGGCGCGGCCTGGAATGCTTCACAGAAAACCGCCTCAGGCACCTTGAACTACTGGACCAACAATGCGATACAGGATAACGGCCTATTGGAGCCCTCTGCGTCTGATGCAGGCACTTTCCAGATAACCTTTACCTCTGACAATGAGGCCACAATGACCTATTC
>WFZC01000158.1 GCA_015489765.1 Desulfobulbaceae bacterium | reverse complement strand
TTGGTTCCTCACATATCGGCAACGGTAGGCCATTTTCCTGCAAGCGATCTACTCCAAGGTGCAGGTTCCCCTTACATCCCTTTCAGGAAATTATCTTTTTTTTCCTTCGCTACTTGATTTTTCCCATTTAATGATAATTCTTTAAATTAAAGAATGGTTTTCATCTGGAATGTGATGGAGAAGTCTCACTAATAATTCAACAGAGGAGTCGATCTTATGAGAAAGAATTTATTACTTGCAGCAGGCGCGGTTCTTTTTCTGTCAACGGCCATGATTACCGGCTACACCCAGGCAGCCAGCCAGCCGGCAGTGACCACCAACCAGGGTAATCTGTACAAAAAGATTCCCCGGGCGGAACATGAAAAAATGTTTCCCAACGGACACAAACAGATAAAGGGTAAGGAATGCATCTTTGACAAAGAAATTGATGCCTATTTCTGTCAGTACTGGGACAAATATGATGGATATGCCCCAAAATAACCATTCCGGGGAAAATCTGACATATACTATGAATCCGGGCAACAAAAATCCCCTGAGCGCTGATGCGGTCAGGGGATTTTTTTCCCTCATATTACCCATTCTGTTCCACTCCGGCACGGACGGCCATGCCCCGGATGGAAATTATTAAATCAACTGCGGCCAGTGAAGGTTATGAAAAAAGCAGATATTACTTCAGCACAACACGGGCATGCAGCGGCTGCACCGGCCGGTTATTATAATGATGCATGACACGGACAAAGTCCTCCACCTGCGCCTTGGAGACAGTCAGGGGCTGTTTCATAACCAGCCAGAGAACACCTTCGGTGCAGGGCGGCGTTGTCAGGGAGCCGTTATACCGATAATAATCACGGTCATCGGGCATCAGGTCCTGGGCCCGCACCTGGGAGGCCATGGCCGCCTTTTCTCCGACCTTGTGCGGCATCTGCTTCCACAGTCTCGCCAGGGCTTTATTCTCTTCACCGATCTGAAACAAAACGCTGACAACGGCCAGGGAACCATCTTCGGCCGCATGCACAAAATGGACTTCCAGGGGAAAAGATTCGCCGTTGATTGTATTTTCACTCGGTGAATGAAAATGGAACTGTTTCAGTTGAAAAATCTTGCCCGCCACCTCTATGGTGGAGCCGGCGGTGTAGTTTGCCTGAATGGTATGGCCGTTGTTGACCACCTCGGTCGCAAGGCCGGTGTAATGGAACGTAATGGGTGCAAGATCGGCCTCGATGAACCCTTTCAGGTCAATGGGACTTTGATTCATACCCTTGGTGCACATCTCATAGGCGGGATCAATCTCGCTCCAATGGGCAGGAGCGGATTCCCCTGTGTAACTCCAATGCACGTCCGCAGCCAGGCCGCTTCCGGCAACAAGAACAATGGCGGCGGCCATGGACCAACATGCCTTTTTCATACATACCTCCTGTGGTAAATCTATAGGAACAATCGGCGGCAACATCAGCGGCCACCGCCATAAAATGCATTCACGCGATGGCAATGTACAACCTTTACAGATGCCTTACAACGGCTTATTCGCCTCCATATGCAGGACAAGATCCAGCATTCTGTTGGAATATCCCCATTCGTTATCATACCAGCTCATGATCTTGACCGTTGTGCCAAGCACCCGGGTACAGAGGCCGTCAACAATGGAAGAATGGGCATTGCCCTGAAAATCAATTGATACCAGCGGTTCCTCCGTGTACCCCAGATATCGCCCCGATGCCTCCTGAAGCGCGCTGTTGACCTCGGGCACCGTGGTTTCCCGCTCAACCTCCATCACCACGTCAACCAGGGAAACATCGGGCGTGGGCACCCGCACCGACAGGCCGTCAAACTTGTTTTTCAGTTCCGGAATGACCAGGGCCACGGCCGCCGCGGCACCGGTCTTGGTCGGAATCATCGACATGGCCGCCGCCCGTGCCCGGCGAAGGTCAGTATGGGGAAAATCAAGCAGCCGCTGATCACCGGTATAGGCATGTACCGTTGTCATAAGACCGCGCCTGATCCCGAAATTATCGAGAATGACCTGGGCCACGGGGGCCAGGCAGTTGGTTGTACAGGAGGCATTGGAAAGGACATGGTGCTCGGTGGGATCATATTCATCCTCGTTGACGCCCATGACAATAGTCTTTACATCCCCTTTTGCCGGGGCGGAAATAATGACCTTGGCGGCGCCGGCGTCGATGTGAAATTTGGCGGCATCCAGGTTCCGAAACAATCCAGTGCATTCAAGGACATACTCGGCACCGTAATCCGCCCACGGGATGTCCGCCGGCTGCCGGTGACGCGTCAACGGGATCAGGCGGCCATTCACAAGAACACCATCGTCCGCGGCCTGGACATCACCATCATAGGTTCCCATCACCGAGTCGTATTTCAGGAGATGGGCGATGGTGTCCACATCGGTGAGATCATTGATGCCGACAATCTCTATATCGGCAAAGGCCGGATCCTTGGCCTGGGCCCTGAAAATATTTCGTCCAATCCGACCAAACCCGTTAATCCCTATCTTGATGCTCATCGTATCATCCTCCAGAAAAAATTGACGTCAGGAACCACTGTTCCGACAGAATCCGGACTCCCTGTTCAACCGGTCAGGAAGGGGACGGCAACACAGATGCGCGGGCTTTGCTCCGCTGTCCTCCACTGCATGCACCTCCGGCATGGCCTCTATTTCGGCGATCTTTTCACGCGCTTCATTACAACCATCATCACAGGCAAGGGCCCGTTCATACATGGCCAGGGCCTCGCCATACCACTGGCCTGCAAGATAACTGCGGCTGGCCACACAGAATCCCCGGGCGGCCGAGCCTGCAAACATATCCGCCAGCACCGATTCCACCTCTTCACCCCAAAGCGCGCAAATGGTATCCTCCTCTTCGATCAGCAGACGGACGACAAGCGGATTGCTCGATAATTCCGGCATCATCAGCCGCAGGATACAGGTCGCCTGACCAAGGAGGATGGCGATCTGTTCCATCTGGCGGCCGACATCAATACCAATCTTGCGGATTAACAGCTCCACATCAACCATGGTCGACAGGCGGGGCAAGGCGGATCCGGCAGCGGCGGGGTCGAAGCCCGGCCCCTGTGACAACCCCCGGATACGCCTGGCAGCCGGGCCATAGGCATTGAGCAGGTAGATATTTTCTTTCAGCTTCATGGCCTCGTGGAAAACAGAGCCGACAAGCCAGTCGACCAGGGCGCCGTGAATATCATCGCTGCTATTATGCTCAGGCCAAATCATGTGACAGGTATCCTTGAGCTCCCAGAGGGGTCCCTTGTCGGTTTCCGAACCGATCAACAGCCGCAGCTGGTCCCACATCCGTTGCCGGTGGCTGCGGGCCTGTGAGGCAAGCAGATCAATATCGCCTTCAGGGGTGCGGCAGAGGAGATACTCCCGGTAAAGGTTATGAAATGCATCGACAAAAGAAAAAAAATCGGCAACCGTCCGGCGGACAAAATGGTCGTGCCGTTGTTCAAACCAGCTCTGACGAACCCTGTCCCGGCCAAAAAATGATGACATATCCGACCCGTCCTCCTCAGCTCCGGCAGGTCATGGCGGTGGCCTGTTCATACAGGTCCAGATATCCGGCCATGGCCTGTTTCCAGGTGTGGTGTTGAAAAATATTCTCCACCGCTGCCCGCTGCATGGAGAGAATCCGCTTCCGGTCGTGAGTATAAATAGCCATGGCCCGCTCCATGGTCGCGGCCAGGGCCGCAGCGGAATGCTCGGTATAGCCAAAGCCGGTTTTGCCGTCCTTTACCTTGACCAGGCCGCCAACCAGATGAACAATGGGCAGATTGCCCATGAGCTGGGCAATGTAATCGGTCAGGCCGCAGGGTTCATACAGGGACGGAATGAGGAAAAAATCACCGGCAGCATAAATCCTGTTGGCCAGTTGGGGATCATACCCCTTCAGGTAGCAGACCCGGCAGCGGCCATCCCGGCCGGCGGCAAGTCCTGCCACCGCAGCCTCAAGCCGCGAGTCGCCGGAGCCAAGTATCAGAAGCTGCAACCGCTCCTTGCCGGCAAGCAGATCCAGGCCGGCCAACAGCACATCCACCCCTTTCTGGGCGCTCATCCGGCCGATAAAGGTGAACAGCGGCAGATCTCTTTCCTCCTGCAGGCTGCCGATCTGTTCCACATTCTGCCACCTGGTCTTGCCGCCGCAGGCGGCCAGCATATCCTCCTTGCAGAGACGTTTTCCGGCCAGGTCGCCTTTTCCGGGATTAAAGGGGGCCGCAAGGCCGAGGCGAGATGCCTGTTCAGGATTGAAATCATCGGGGTTGATACCATTTGTCACCCCGGCCAGCCGCACACCCCGGCTCAGCAAATGATGGCCCAGCCAGCCAGTGCGGGCGTCTTCATCTGTTTCCTGCAGCTCACGGGCATAATTTTCACTGACCGTGTTCATGACCGCATAGCCGGAGGCAGCGACAAAGGGATCAAACCGCTGCCCCAGCAGGCCGTCTTCAATCACCGAGACCGGCAGGCCGGTCACGGCGCGGGCAAAGGGAATATCCGCTATCTCCTGGTGATAACCGATGCCGGCATTGTGAATGGTCACCAGGGCGCCGGTGCGGGCAAAATAATGGCGCTGACCCGGCAACTCCCGCATCAGGGCGGCAAGGGTGGCGGCATGACCATCATGGCAGTGGATCACATCAGGACGTTTGTCGAGATGGATCATGAGGGCCAGGGCCGCCTTTTGCAGGAGAATATTCATGGCAAAATAATCGTAATGACCGCTGCCTTTTTTCTTCCAGCTCTCCCGGGCCTCCTCCCTGGCCGTGTAGGTATATACCCCCAGTTTCTCGGCAAAGCGGGCGGTCTCGACCAGAATTATCCGTACCCCCTTGCGCCTCTGTTCCAGAAAAGAGACTATTTCCCGCCGCTCCCGGTCGGGATAATCCATTGCCAGCACACAGGCCTGTTGTAAACGGTCAGCGCAGATATCCGGCTGGCGGCCATTGGTCAACACCAGGGGGGTAAAGCCCAGTTCCCCGGCATCCATAAACCCGTAACGGGGCAGGACAACGGTTACCCGCAGGCCCGCTTCCGCCACAAGGGCCTCGGCCAGCTGCCGGCATACATCCTTGACACCGCCGGCCCCGGCAAGGCCGTCATACTCCCGGCTCACCATCCACACGCTGCCAATGGCCGTGTCTCTTTCTCCTGCCTTGCTCATTTTTCCCGTGTACGGCGAATAGTTTCCCGCACCTGCTTCAGGGGAAGCTGGCGCAACAGGTGATCGGCCAGGGTCAACCGGACCATTGCCTCGCAGACCGGCACAATTCTCGGGATGGCGGAAATATCGTGCCGGCCGCCGACCTTGATGGTCCGGGGCTTGTTATGGATATCAACGGTCTGTTGTTCCTTGTGGATCGAGGGAATGGGCTTGACCGCCACCCTGAGAACAAGCGGCTCGCCATTACTGATACCGGCCAGGATACCGCCGGCATTATTACTGACAAATCCCTGCGGGGAAATGGGATCGTTATTTTCAGACCCGCGCATGGCCGCGGCCGCAAAACCGGCCCCGATCTCCACTCCCTTGACCGCGCCGATGGACATCAGGGCCCGGGCGAGTTCACCGTCGAGTTTGTCAAAAACCGGCTCCCCCAGTCCGGGCAGACAGGTGGCCCGGATTTCGACAATGCCGCCCAGGCTGTCTCCCTGTTTCCGTACCTCGGCGATTCGTTCCTCCATGGCCGCGGCCGCCTCGTTGTCCGGACAGAACAACCGGTTTTCCTCTATCATTTCCAGGTTGCGCCGATTGGTGCCGATGCCGCCAAGGGCAACGGTATAGGCCTGAACATCCATGGAAAATATTGCCAGCAGCCGGGCGGCAACCGCGCCTGCCGCCACCCGGGCCGCCGTTTCCCTGGCCGAGGCCCGGCCGCCGCCCCGATGGTCCCGAATACCATATTTTGCCTGATAACTCATGTCCCCGTGTCCGGGACGAAAGACATCCCGCAGGGGGCCGTATGATTTGGAATGGGCATCCCTGTTCATAATGACAAGTGATATGGGGGTGCCGGTTGTCAGCTCACAATCACAGCCCTCCGGGCGGAAGGTTCCCGACATGATCCGGACCCGGTCGGGCTCCTTGCGCGGTGAGGTGGCGCCGCCCCGACCCGGCCGCCGACGCTCGAGATCGGCCTGGATCATCTCTTCACAGAGTTCAATACCGGGCGGGCAGCCGTCAATGACTGCCCCCAGGGC
>WFZC01000157.1 GCA_015489765.1 Desulfobulbaceae bacterium | reverse complement strand
TAATAGGTGTTAATAAGGTTGCCGCCAAAGTTATCAATATTACATATGTTTTCATCTTTGATCTCCTTATTGGATAAATATCTGCCTAACTGTTATTGCCGGCATGATAACATATGGCTTAGACACGCTGATTTACTCCTGATCAAAAAGTCCGGGCTGCTGCATACGGCCGGAGGCGACCGGCCGGCCAAAATGTTCATAGGCGTTCACCGTCGCCATTCTCCCCCTTGGCGTGCGGACAAGAAAACCGGACTGGATGAGAAAGGGCTCATACACGTCTTCCAGGGTGGTCTTTTCCTCGCAGACCGCAGTGGCAAGGGTGTCAAGGCCGATGGGCCCGCCCTGGAACTTGTCGATCAGGGTCAACAGGATACGCCTGTCCATCTCGTCCAGGCCAAACCGGTCCACGGCCAGCATCTCTAGGGCCTCATCCGCCACCTTGCCGGTAATGCAGGCATGCCCCCCGACCTCTGAATAATCACGCACCCGCCGCAACAACCGGTTGGCGATACGGGGTGTGCCCCGGGAACGGCGGCCGAGCTCGAGAGCGCCTTCATCATCGATGGCAATGCCAAGCAGACTGGCCGAGCGCTTGACGATCCGGACCAGTTCTTCCGGGCTATAATATTCAAGCCGCAGGACAACTCCGAAACGATCACGCAGGGGCGGGGTCAACAGGCCGGTACGGGTGGTGGCACCCACCAGGGTGAACCTGGGAAGATCCATTTTCACCGAACGGGCGCCCGGCCCCTGGCCGATGACCAGATCAAGCTGAAAATCTTCCATGGCCGGATAGAGAATCTCCTCGACCACATGATTGAGACGATGAATTTCATCTATGAAAAGAACATCCCCGGACTGGAGACTGGTAAGGATTGCCGCCAGGTCTCCCGGCTTCTCTATCACAGGGCCGGAGGTCACCTTGATACCGGCGCCCATTTCCCTGGCAATGATATAGGCCATGGTGGTTTTTCCCAAGCCGGGAAAGCCGTGAAAGAGGACATGATCCAGGGTCTCGCCCCTCTGCAGGGCAGCCTGGATAAAAATACGCAGACTCTTTTTCACCTGATCCTGGCCCACGTACTCGTCAAGGCTTTTCGGACGAATGTCCACACTGGCAGCCCTGTCATCGGACTGTTCGTCTCCGGCCACCAGACGGCGGCCGGTTATCTCTTCGTCAAAGCTCATCAAATTCCACAAGGTAAAATAACGGCATCAGGCCATGGCCTGCAGGGCAAGGCGCAGCAGCTCTTCCACCTTCATTGCGGCCGTGGCTGCCGGATCCTGCTGCTGGATGGCCCGCAAGGCCTGCCAGGCCGTGCTGCGCGGATAGCCAAGATTGACCAACGCCGAAACCGCATCCTGCATGGCAAATCCCTCGGCAACGGCAGGCGCGGCAGGGGAAATGCCCGGCTCGCCACCCTGAACGGACAGTTGTCCTACCTTGTCGCCAAGCTCCATACACAACCGCTGGGCTGTCTTTTTTCCCACCCCGGACAACCCGGTCAGCCTGGCCATATCCTTGAGGGCAATGGCCTGGCACAGGTCAGCGGCGCTGATTCCGGAAAGAATGGCCATGGCCAGCTTGGGGCCGACCCCGGAAACTCCATTCAGGAGCAGAAACAGTTCTTTTTCTTCCCCGCTGCCGAATCCGAACAGGGTAATGGCATCTTCCCGGACATGAGTATGAACAAGCAGAAAAATCTCCTCCCCGGTCGGCGGCAGAGTATCATAGGTGCGGCTGGAGGTTATCACCTCATAACCAACACCACCAACATCCAGGATAACAGTTCCCGGTTGTTTGTACTGAACCTTTCCGCGTAATGATGCAATCATGGAACCAATGACCAAAGAGTTACAGGGTTGTCAGGGCGGCACAGGTCAGATGATGGGCATGGCAAAGGGCAACGGCAAGGGCATCAGCGGCATCGGAACTGGGCAGACCGCTGAGCTCAAGCAGAACCCGTACCATCTCCTGGACCTGTGATTTCTCGGCATTGCCATAGCCGGCCACACTCTCCTTTATCTTTCTCGGTGTATAATCAAAAACCGGCATACCCTGCCGGCAGGCGGCAACCACGGCCGCGCCCCTTGCCTGCCCCAGTTTCAGGGCCGAACGGACATTATGGGCCACAAACAGGTCTTCCACGGCCGCCACCTCCGGACGATGCCGCTCCATAACCTCGGACAGTCCTGCAAAGATCAACAGCAATCTTCGGGAAAAATCCGTCTCCGCCGACAGACGAATTGTGCCGCAGGTAATAAACCCTATGTCCCTGCCCCGGCAGTCTATGATGCCGTACCCGGTGACCCGGGATCCGGGATCAATACCGATGATTCGCATCGCCTATGACAGGTTCTCCATCAGGTCATCGGCAATATCAAAATTTGCGTGTACCTTCTGGACATCATCGTTGTCCTCAAGATTATCAAGCAGTTTCAGCAGGGAACGGGCGGTTTTTTCTTCCGTCACCTCAACGGTATTCTTGGGAATCATGGAGATGCCGGCCTCGGCACAGGTGATGCCGTTTTTCTCAAGGGCCTCGACCACCTCAGCAAAATCATCGACCGCGGTCAGGATCTGGAAGGTGGTCTCCTCCTCGAGTATATCCTCGGCCCCGGCCTCAAGGGCCACCTCCATCAACTCGTCCTCGTCTACGCCCTCCCGGTCGACCATGACCGAGCCTTTCTTGTCAAACATCCAGGCCACGCAGCCGGACTCTCCAAGATTGCCGCCGCTCTTGGCAAAAAAATGGCGGATATCGGCAACGGTCCGGTTTTTATTATCGGTCATGGTCTCCACCAGCACGGCCACACCGCCGGGACCGTAGCCCTCGTACAGGATCTCCTCGTAGACCGCGCCGTCCAGGTCGCCGGTCCCCTTTTTAATGGCCCGGGCAATATTGTCCTTGGGCATGTTCTCCGATTTGGCGGCGATAATAGCGCTCCGAAGCCTGGGATTGCCGGCGGGATCGCCCCCGCCCATGCGGGCGGCAATGGTGATCTCCTTGATCAGCTTGGTAAATATCTTGCCCCTTTTGGCATCATTGGCACCCTTTTTCCGTTTAATGGTGCTCCATTTTGAATGTCCTGACACTGGAAAACTCCTTGCTTGAATAACTCGTCATTCGGCAGACCGGGAAAACGGCTGCCTATTTTCTGTTCTTTTTCGATGAAGGCCGATACCCGCGGCCAAGGACAAAGACCTCTCTGCTCTCTCTGCGCGAGCTCGCCGGCTTGACAACCTTGACATGCTCAAACAGCGGTTTACACTCAGAGGTGAACTCCGGAAAGTCCTCCCCCTGGAACACCTTGACATAGAGGCTGCCGCCGGGATGGAGGAGAGTCCGGGTCAGCTCCAGGACCCGGCGGGCCAGGCGCAGGGATTGCTGGTGATCGGCATAACGGCTGCCTGTTGTCCGGGGCGCCATATCGCTAAGTACCACATGAAATCCCGGCCACCGCCGCTGTATGGCCCGGACCAGTTCATCGGAATAGACATCATAACAGAGCAGGTTAATTTCGGCACCGCCTTTTTGACCCGCAAGTTCCGTCTCCTGCAGGTCAACCCCAACAACAATACCCTTTGGGCCAAGCACCGAAGATGCATATAAACTCCAGCTCCCTGGATGGCAGCCAAGATCCAGCACCCGTTTTCCCTTGCGGATAAAACGGTATTTCTCCTGCGCCTCCTCCAGCTTGTACACAGAACGGGCGGGGTATTTGTCCTTTTTTGCCTTGGCAAAGTAATAATCCTTTTCTTTACGCATGATTATAAGAAAAACGGGTCTCTTGGCAGCCGCCTGGGATTATCTTTTTCCGTAAAACATAACAGGAGTCATTGCCGATGCGCGTCGCTGTACTCGGCGGCCAGGGCCAGGGCCTGGTCATGGGTCGATATCCGCTGTTCCATCTGCGCCTCTTCCACCCGGGCCAAAATGTCTTTAAATCGGGGGCCTGGCGTAAGACCGAGTTTATCGATCAGGTCATGGCCGGTGAGAAGCGGTTTTGCCTTTTGCACGGGCACGACATGCTCCTGCCAGATCCGGTACAAATGTCCAAAAAGCGCGGCCAGCTCCTGCTCCATCTGCTCGGGGCTCCCTTCACCCTTACCCGCCAAGGCGTCAGCCATGGCCAGCATGAAGAGACCGGGCAGATCATCGCCCACCTTGCGCAGCAAGCGAAGGCAGGCCTTCAGGCTCACTCCGGCCCGGCGCTGATCATTGGCCAGAAAAAAAGGACGCATATGGACGCCGATCAACAGGGACACGGCCCGGGTATCCGCCCCTGCCCAGCGCAGCCGCCCGGCAAAGGCGGAAAACAGGGAAACACCTTCCTGATCATGATTATAAAAGGTAATACGCCCGCCCTTATCGGTATTTATTCCATAGGTCGCGGGCTTTCCCACATCATGGAGAAGAGCGGCCCAGAGGAGCAGACGCCGGTTCCGGTCCCGGTCAAGCCAGGACATCATAACAGGGGCGTGATCGGGAAAAAATCGTTCCGGGTGTTGCTGAATCCGCTCCGCTTGGTTCAGGGTTTCCAGCAGATGATCAAAGACATCAAGGTGATGGCTTGCCGGCTGTTCCATACCCCTGCCAGGGAGAAGCTCCGGCATAATGACAAAGAGAAGTCCTGTGTCCGCCATCAGGGCAAGGGTGGCGCCGGCCTGCCCGCTCTCCATGATCAGGTCCAGTTCATGGGCAATACGCTCCGGCGCAACCGATTCGATACGGTTTTTATGTTTCGCCACAACGGTCAATGTTTTCCCGGAAACTGTAAAACCAAGGGTGGCGGCAAAGCGAAATACCCGTAACAGACGCAGGGGATCGTCGATAACGGCCCGGGTCGAACAGAGGCGGATCATCCCGTTATCAAGGTCACGGACGCCACTTAAGGGATCAATGACCGCCAATTCCGCTAAATCATCACAACCGGCCTCATGGACCAGGGAATCAAGACAAAGCCCAAGAGAGTTGATGGTAAGATCGCGTTTGCCCAGTTCCTGCTCAATGGTGACGGCGCCGGCGCGAAAGGTGGAAATATCAATGGTTTCTCCGTTCAGGACCACCCGGCCGGCATCTTCATCCCTTCCTAGCTCGACAAAGGTGCCTCCCGCCAATTGGGCAAGGTCCCTGGCCCAGGCCCTGCCGTGACAGGCAACAGTCAAGTCCACATCCGCCGGTTTTCGCCCAAGGATCAGGTCCCGAACCGTACCGCCGGCAAGATATACACCTGCTGGGTACCTGCTGGCAATGGTAGCAAGAGAGGCCAGGATATCCTCGGAAAAAAGTTTACGCACCTCGACGCAGGATATCCTTTTTTGTCCTTTTTTCTGCTCTTCCTTCATGGAGTTCATGATACCAGAACAGATATTTTTTTGCCGCCTTTTCCGATTCCGGTTTACTCCTAATGGTTGATACGGTATTTTTCAGTCAGCTTTTCCTTATTTTCCGGCATGATTAACCTGACCCACAAAATACCTGCAAAGAACAACCCCATGGATGCCGCCACCTCACGTACCATTCGCATCGGAAACATGAATATCGGCCTGATCGGCTTGGATATCGCCATCAACAGGGCCGCGGCAAAAGGGTTAAAGGAAGCCGAGGCCATGGATTTTCTCTACCGGGAAGTAAAAAAACAGAATTATATTCCAGTGGCCATGGAAGAGCAGTATAAAATTGCGCTTTTCAGGGAATATACAGAACACCTGCAGGGAAAAAAGAGCTACGGAGACGGGTTGGTTATCCGGATCTTCGGGCCCGGCTGTGTCAGTTGCAATGGGCTGCAGAAGCTGGTTATCGAGGTGTTGGCTGCTATGGGAATAGCAGCTGATATTGAGCAAATCCATGACCCAGACGAGATCGGCCGGGCAGGTATTATCCAGACTCCCGCCCTGATGATAAACAATGAACTCAAAAGCTGTGGTCTGCTTCCCACCAGGGCGCAAATAGAACAGTGGATACGCTCTATCCGGGCCTGAATATTTCCCGACCGGGGTACTGGCCAACATTTTTTGAACCTGCCATCGTGTCCCGCCTGATCAGAACAAGTAAGTGCAGACTCCAAGGAGCTGTGTCCTGTGGGGAGTCTCAACTATACAGGTAGTATGCCTGCGAATCGCCCCGGGACACACGACGCAGTAAATCGAAGTTTTTACGACGCCATCAGTATTGGATGACTCAGTATTGCTCACCTTTGACATTGTTGACAAGCTGGGCGATCTCGAGCCCCAAGGAAACGCACTGTTTACCTTCCATGCAGCTCTCGGCATCCGGGTTCTCCAGGTAATGCCTGAGTTGATGATTGCCTTTTGCCAGATCGACAACCCAGGCATTTTTTCCCTCATTCCAATCGACCCTGACATCAATTCCGCACTGCCCGATCTCCGGGTACATATCCACAATCTTTGAACACAGTTCCTGTTTATCATGCATAATTATCCTCCTTTTTTTGCTCAATCGAAATCAGGAGACAAACCAAACCTCTGCATAAAAAAAGTAATACCACTATGTTCCACAGTCAAGAGTATAACAGAAATCACCAATCCAACAAACCTCCGCTTTCCAGTTACTTTAACTATTCATTTATCCGATAAATTATTGATTGACATTTCCAGATTCCTTATTACATATCTCATATATGGAATTTCCACAACGGCATAAAAAAACTTTTTTTATGCTATTTTGTGGTAAAAAATATCCTGCAAAAAAATCGTGTTCCCAGGAGATTGTCCATGCATCCCTGTTGTATGGAAAAGAGGGATGTAAGCCATTGTTTTATGAACTCGTAAAAATCCAGACAATGCTTGAAGATGGCTGGAAAAAAAACACAGAGATACAATAAATGCCGTATGCCTGCGAATCGCCACAGGCCAGGACGCCATAGATCGAGATTTTTACGGTGCGAGGCCATCGTTGTTTAACAAACAGGACTTTCAAACCTTACCAACAGGAGGTTCAACCATGACAGCAATCGAATGGCTGACGGATTTGGAACAGGCCATTGATCGGGCGCAAACAGAAAACAAAGCAATTTTACTCGACTTTTTCAATCCAAATTGAATTGGCTGCCAACAGATGGATGCAGTTACGTATCCCGATGATGCAGTCACCACCTTTATCAACCAAAACCTGGTTCCCTTGCGGATTCCCTCAGATCAGCAACCATTGGCCGGCAAATACGGTGTAACATGGACACCGGCCCTTTTTATTCTTGACCGGGAAGGCCGTACGCACCAGGCAACCGTTGGTTTCTTTGCCCCAGATCAATTTATTCCCTGGCTGCTGTTAGGTATCGGCAATATGTATTTTCACCAGGATGACTTCACCAAGGCTCTTGATCATTACGCCAAAATTATTGCTGACCATGCGGACAGTGATGCCGCGCCCGAGGCCCTGTTTCAAACAGGGGTCGCACGTTACAAGAGCAGTGGTAACCCAGGACCTCTTAAAGAGGCCTACGAGCATTTAAGCAAGGCATATCCGGAAAGCACCTGGACAAAACGGGCTTACCCCTATCGTCTAATCCAGTAATGCTTGCTGTCTACTGACCGGTGATGGGGACCATCATCGCCGGTCAAAACCTCCCATCGAGCCCCCTGCCCTGCCCGAACGGAACCCGTCTTCATCCTGGTAAGACTGAAAAATGTAAGGCTGAAAAATTTGAGGATCACGTAAAGCGTGACCCGGAACAATCCTGTCCAACGGGTAATGTACGGAAATTGTTGTGATGGAACAGCAATTCGACCAAGAGAACAGGTGCAACAGCCACACCTCGGAAGTTGGCCACACAAGATGTTGTCGGCGGGACAAACCTGTGTAGGAATTTGCCATTTCCCGAAATAGGATGTACAATACTTTATGGCTGTTCTATTTACCATTTCTGTCCCTGATTTGCTTCCTGGTACCAATTCCCACCAATGCCTATCACTACAGAAAAAGAGAAAAAATTTCTACTATTCCATGAGGTATCCATTACCCCTGCCCACTTAAAGTTGCCGGACAGCTGATGGCGCAGGCCTGCCCATTAATAATCAATGACAACTATCTTTTCACATCACAAACTCCTGCTGATTCTTCTCCTTGTCCTCCTCCCGCATGGAGTTCTTGCCGACGACCTTAACCGGCAAACAACGGAGTCCCCGGCAATTACCGCCAAGATACTGGGTGGCAGCGAGTCAAAATCAGGAGATTGGCCCTGGATGGTCGCCCTCCTTCTCTCGAGCCAGCCTGATACCTACCAGGCCCAGTACTGCAGCGGGGTACTCATCGACGATTCCTGGGTCCTGACCGCGGCCCACTGTGTCGACGGCAAAAGCGCCGCCGACATCGAGGCTGCGGTCGGCATCTATGATCTGAAATCCTTCACCGGCCCGAGGATCAAGGTCCGGGGTATTCATATGCATCCCGGCTACAACACGACCAACCTGACCAATGATATTGCCCTCATTGAGCTGCAACAATCTTCCAGCGGGCCAACGATAACACTCTTTTCCGGCAGTTCCCGGGAAGAGATCCCCGCGGACCTGATGGGTGTAACCATCACCGCCCTGGGATGGGGCTGGGCAAACGGACCTTCAGGATTTTATTATCCTGAAAAACTGCGCCAGGTCGACCTGCCAGTGGTTGACAAGAGCACATGCGACAATATTTACCAATATCCTCTACTAACCTCACAGATATGTGCCGGATATTACGAGGGAAAAGATGCCTGCAACGGTGACTCCGGCGGACCGGTGGTGACCACTATCGACGGGGAATGGGTGCATGTCGGCCTGGTCTCCTATGGCACACGGTGCGATATTTTTAATGGCTATTATGGTGTTTATACCCGAACTTCGGCATTTGTGGATTTTATCAAGGGTTTTGTCCCAAACGCCCGATTTACCGCCAAAAACATCGGTCTGCCCTGGTTACTTCTCTTGACAAAACCTTGAACAGTTCCTGGCCGATTTGACCAAATTTACCCATCCAGAAAGCACATCAGGGCCGCGACCGGCCGGTCACAAGGCGTTGCAAACACAACAGCCCATGCAGGGCATGACAGGATGCGTCAAGGAAAGGGGCAGCCTTTGTGCTGCGGGAAAACCCACCGCTTCCAGTCCTGCAGGCAAGGATATATTGGCTCGCCTGTCGGACATGCAGCGGTGGTTGACCTAAAGTCGACAGGGCCGACAGGCAGTAATCGGAATATTCAATATAGGAGGTCGTTCCGGGAAAAAATCCGAACCCGCCATCATGGTTTTGGCATCTCTTTAGCCAGTCACCAATCTCGGCAGCCCGTTTCTTCGCATCCTCTGCAAATGAAAGGAGATAAAAACAGACATCCCTGCTTGTGCAGTCGGCAAGGTGGAAATCTGCGACCTGAAAACTTTTCTGAAAATCTCCTGCCAGTTGCCCGATATAATAATAATTTTCGTAGCTAAGTATCTTGCCGGTATCAAGGTCATCACAAGGATCGGCATAGAAGGCCTCCTCGTCCGCAAGCGGAGCTTCTGTGACCATCCGGAAAATTTCATAGAGAAAGAATCGGACCCGCAGGGGAAGGCTGTGGCGGATCGGGACATGGGCACGAACAAAGGCCTGAATTTTTTCGCCATTGATCCGGGAAAAGAGAGACCGGTTGCCATTGCAATTATCCAGCATCTTCAGCATGCTGAGGGCGTAAAAGGTATCGGCAACGGTTGAAGGAAGAGTTGGGCAGGCGGCAAAGGCTCCATCTTCCTTTTGCCGCTGGAAAATAAATTCCACCAACCGGTGACGATCCTTTTCCTGCAGTTCTATCAGACAATCCATGTTTGAAATACCGTATCTTCAAGGGGAGCAACCAGGGGCAAAAGTCTCCGGTCATTGGCCTGCTCAAGGAGTACATCGCCGGCAACACGCCGATCTCCTGTCTTCTTTCCATACCGGACAACCAGACCTGCGGCAAGGGTGACTACTTCATCCCTGTCCGCGGCTGCCTCCAGCAGTTGCCCGGTCCTGCGCAAAAGAGCGGTTGGTCCGGGCCGTGTCTCCATGTACAGCAGCCAGTCACCGGCGCCGGCCAGGGCACGAATCTGCTCATTTTCCCGCTTATTGCGGCCAAGAACAAGCCAATGCCCCCCGGGAAGACGAAACTGCCGTCCCACCAGCAGAAGACGAAAGTCATTTACTTGAAACTGTCCGGGCTCAAGCATGAACAGGCCTGCATAAAAACGCTTGATGCGATCGGCCAGATTGGGATCGGTCAGGACGCATCCCCCGGCCGGGGCCGGAAAATCGGTTATATCCAACTCGCGGGCCAGATCAAGCTGAGGCCTGCGTCCCCGGCCGGTAAACCCGTACAACCGGTCACGGTCGACCCAGCCTGCGCGTTCCGGCAAGGTGGGCGGCAAACGTTTGGCGCACAACGGTCGAAGAAGAATGTCCTCGCAGCCCGAATCACGTTCAATGACCCTGAGCGTGTCCCGGCGTTGGGACATGGGCCGCTGCCCCAGCACCTCCCCGGTGATAAGAAAAGAGGCCTGGTAATGATCGAGGAGTTGCCGGGCCCTGGTCAGCATCAGAATCTTGCAGTCGATGCAGGGATTGAAATTCTTGCCAAACCCGTGGGCCGGATTTTGCAGCAGATCGATATACCCCTCGCTGAGATCGACCAGATGGACATCAAAGCCGTATTTTTGACGAATTTCCGCGCAATATGCATCCCGGACAGCGAGCAGATGATGGTCAAAAAAAGGGGTGACGAATTTCAACGCCCTGACCTCTATCCCCTGGGCCTGGATAATTCCGCAGGCCAGGATGGAATCAAGGCCGCCGGAATACAGGGCCAAGGCAATCTTTCCTTTCATATTCCGCCCCCACGCATCATCATTGTCCGACCTGCCTTTCCGCAAGCTCTCTGGCCAGGGCCAGAGTCTGACGACTTGGCGACTCGCCTCCCAGCATTCGTGCCAGTTCCTGCACCCGTTCTTCCTGGGTCAACAGACGGATGGATGTGATTGTCCGGCCATCTTCCACTTTTTTTTCAACAAGATAATGGGTCTGTGCATAAGCAGCGATCTGGGGAAGATGGGTGATGCAGACTACCTGGTGGTGGGTTGCCAGTTCGCTGATTTTGGCGGCAACCGCCTCGGCTGCCTGGCCGCCGATACCGGCATCGACCTCGTCAAAAATGACCGTATCCACCTGGTCGCGCCGGGCAAGTATACATTTCATGGCAAGCATGAGCCGTGAAAGTTCTCCACCGGAAACGACTTTGGCCAATGGTTTTACCGGTTCACCGGCATTGGCGGAAAAGAGAAATTCCACCTGATCACGCCCGGAAGGCTGAACGCCATCCATCCCCATGCCCTCGGGAAAGCCGATGGCGACCTTGAATACTGCCTGCGGGAACTGGAGTGACGCCAACTCCGCTTGCATGGCCTTTTCGAGTTTTGCCGCTGCCGTCTTTCTGGCCTGGCTCAACTCGGTGGCTATGAGCAGGGCCTTGGTGCTGGTCTTTTCCAGGGCCAATTCCAGGTCCGCGATATCATCCTCGAGATCATCCAGACCGGCTAGTTCCATCTCAATCTGCTTGGCAAAGGCTAGCACACTGTCAAGGCCCTGGCCGTATTTTCTTTGCAGCCCCTTGAGCCTGGCCAGCCGATCGGAAATTTCCTCAAGCCGGGCGTGATTTGTGGGCAGGCCGGCCCGGTACCGGTCCAACGAGGTTTCCAGATCTTCTATCTCAAAACAACAGGAAATAATTCTCTCTGCAAGTTCAGCCACCTCCGGATCAAGGCCGGCGGCATTTTCCATATTTTTCCTGATCGCTGCCAAGGGATCAAGTAACTGTGAGCGAAGCAGGTGCAGGCTGTCACCGGTAAGGTAGGCAAGGGTTGAAGAGGCCTTCAACAGGTCCCGCTCCTTCATCAACCGCTCATCCTCTCCGGAAACAGGAGCTATCTCATTGATTTCCTTTAACTGATAGCTTAAAAAATCACGCCTTTGTTCCTTGTCCTGTTCTTTTTCCTGCAGGTCGCGCAGGGTTCCGGACAGTTGTTGCCACTCTTTAAACAAGCGGGTAAAAGATTGCCGCTTGGGCCATAACTCACCATATGTATCCAGGAAATCGAGATGTTTTTTGGCTTGCAGAAGCTGTTGATGATCGTGTTGCCCACCAATGCTGACCAAATTTTCCGCCAATTCCGCTGCCAGCCTGGCGGTCACCGCCCTGTCGTTGATAAACATCCTGCTCCGGCCCCCAGTGCTCAATATCCGGCGGACCAGGCATTCATTGCCTGAATCCAGTCCATGCTCTTCGAGAAAGGCGAGCATTTGCCGCTGGTGATCTCCCAGAACAAAAAAGGCCTCCACTTCGGCAAAGGGACAGTCACTGCGTATCCAGGAGGACGAGCCGCGTCCCCCGGTCAACAGGTGCAGCGCCTGCAAAATAATGGACTTGCCGGCCCCGGTCTCACCGGTAAGAACAACCAGACCGCTGTCCTGATCCGGTAGTTCAAGGTGCATTGATTTGAGTAATGCCAGATTTTTAATGCGTAGTTCCTGCAACATACCCGCGTTTTGGTAAATGGTTGATACCTGCTCTCTCCGTCCGTCTGTATGTGATTATCCAGACATTCTTCTTGACGTCATTTGCGACACTATATATCCTGTCAAATATTCTTTTTTAAGATCGCCGGAAAAAGGGTCGGTGTAGCAGCAGCGGCTTCCGGTCTGCTGCCGATACTCGTTGCAGTCTGGGTAAGAATTCCTGGTCCACCAGTTACAGAGCACCACCACACACCCCTTTGCACACCCCTGGACCAGGAAAAACAGCCGGAGCATTACGGGACATTTTTTCGTCACTCCAACCGTAGAGAATTCAATGAAAAACAGCCGGCAACTCAGCGCCAGCCTGGAAGATTATATCGAGGCAATTTATCATATTATCGCTGAAAAGAAGGTGGCCCGGGGCAAGGACATCACCGCCCGTCTTGGTGTAAGCGGCGCCTCGGTCACTGAAGCACTGAGGTCACTCTCAAAAAAAGGGCTCATCAATTATGCCCCCTATGAGGTCATCACCCTGACCGATAATGGTAAAATTGCGGCAAAAGATGTCATACGACGCCACAATGCCCTGAAAAAATTCTTCATCGAAGTCCTTGCCATTGACGACGCCATTGCCGAACAGGGCGCCTGTAAAATCGAACATACCGCCCCCCCGGAAATCATTGACCGAATGGTCCAATTCATCAAGTTCCTCGATCAGTGTCCCAGGGGCGGCAAAGACCTTATCAACGGTTTTACTGACTTCTGCGCAAAAGGACGGACCAGGCTTGATTGCGATGACTGCGTCGCCCAATGCCTGAAAAACAGATTGCAACGGCAGAAGTAGAGAAACCAGAAAACACTACTGTCGCATCAGGGCGACTATTTCTCCGGGTCCAGGAAAGCGTCCCTTTTCTTTTTTGGAAAAAACAGTTTTTCCGTCCACAGTAATATCATAAACACCGCCGCTGCCCCGGATGAGTTCAACATCCAGATCCGGTCCAAAGGCGGCACGCAGTTCTTCCTCCAGCCTGGAGGCACGGGGTTCATAGTTTCACTGGCCACAGTATTCAATACGTACTTTCATACAACCTCCCGAAAAAACGGCATGAAAAAAGCATCAGACTCTAACAGTACCTCATATTCTACCATAGAGAACCCTGCCTGCAAAGGGGCGGCACAATGAAGAGTATTGCCGGCCATCAGTTTTTCCTGTCAAGAAACAGAGCTTCAGGATATTATACCTGTATGATTTCATCGAAAATTTACTTAACAATCCGACCTTGCGCCCATGCCTGTTTATGAATACACGGCCCTGAATCCGGCTGGAAAAAAACTGAAAGGGATAATCGAGGCGGATTCACGGACCGGCGCCAGACAGAAAATTCGGCAGGCAGGCAACTATCCCGTTGACATCAGGGAAACCCTTTCCGGCAATACAAAGGGAAAGAAGAAAAATCTATCGGTTGTACGGCTGGGCGGCCACGTCAAACAGCAGGAGGTCCATGTCGCCACCCGTCAACTGGCCACCCTGCTTGGCGCCGGTATTCCGCTGGTGCCCGCTTTAAACGGTCTCATAGAACAGACCACCAATCCCACCTTTCGCACTATTATCGCCCAGATAAAAGACCAGGTGAACGAAGGGCATTCCCTGACCACCGCCCTTTCCGAGCATCCGCGTATTTTTTCAAAGATTTATATCAACATGGTTCAGGCTGGGGAGGCTTCGGGTTCCTTAGACGTTGTCCTGGAACGGCTGGCTGACTTTGGCGAGAACCAGCAGGCGCTGAAGTCCCGTATCACCGCCGCCCTTATCTATCCGATCTTTATGGGATGTATCGGCGTTGGCGTATTATTTACCCTGATCACCGTTATTATTCCTAAAATTACCAAGGTGTTCGCAGGCTCCAAACAGGCGCTGCCGCTGCCAACGGTCTTCCTCATCAGCCTGAGTACCATGCTTGCCCATTACTGGTGGCTGATTCTCCTGCTGGCTGCCATCCTTGTCATCGGTCTGCGTTATGCGCTGAGTCGACCAAAGGGACGCCGACTCTGGGACCGGATGAAGCTGACTCTTCCGGGCCTACGTGATATCAACATCAAGATCGCCTCGGCCAGATTCAGCAGGACCCTCTCCAGTCTGCTCCATGCCGGTGTTCCCCTGTTTACCTCGCTTGGCATAGTCAAAAATATCCTCAACAACACCCTGATAGCCGAGGTGATCGACGATGCCGCCCTTGAACTGGAAAAGGGAAAGAGTCTCTCTGATATCCTGCGGGAAAGCAAATGGTTCCCCCCCATGCTTGTTCAGATGATAGCCGTGGGTGAACAGAGTGGCGCCCTTGAAAAGATGCTGGACAAAGCGGCAACGAGCTACGAAAAGGAGATCGAGGCAAAGATCCTTGCCCTGACCTCGATGATAGAGCCGATCATGATCCTGGGCATGGGCCTGGTCGTGGCCTTCATCGTCATCTCCATTCTCCTGCCCATCTTTGAGATGAACCAGCTGATCAGGTAACTCCATAGCTGATCTGATCATCCTGTTAACAGCCCATGCAGGCGCCGCTGAAGGCGCGCTCAGGTAACGCGAAACACCTCTTCCAGGGTGGTCAGCCCGGCCAGCACCTTGCGCAGGCCGTCCTGGCGCAAGGTGCGCATTCCCGAGGCCAGCGAGGCCAGGGCCTGCCTCTTGAGCTGGCCGGCATCCGAGGTGGTCAGAATAAGGCTTTTGAGGGTATCGTTTAATACCATCAACTCGAAAAGGGCTATTCGCCCTTTGTATCCGGTTCCCATGCATTCCGGGCATCCATGCCCATGGTAGAGCACCCGGTCGCCGAACTTGATAGGAGACAGCCCCACCCGGGCCAGGTATTCCTGGTCCGGCTTGTAGGAATCTCGACAGTGGGGGCAGATTTTACGCACCAGGCGCTGGGCCAGGATAGCATTTACCGACGAGGAGACCAGAAATGGCTCCAGCCCCATATCGATGAGCCGGGTCACGGCGGAAGCGGAATCATTGGTGTGCAGGGTGGAAAAAACCAGGTGGCCGGTGAGGGCGGACTGAATGGCGATTTCAGCGGTTTCCAGATCGCGGATTTCACCGACCAGAATAATATCGGGGTCCTGACGAACTATGGTGCGCAGTCCATTTGCAAAGGTCAGGCCGATCTTGGTGTTGACCTGCATCTGACTGATGCCGTTGATCTGGTACTCGATGGGGTCCTCGACGGTAATAATATTTATGCCGGGTTGATTGAGGATGGAAAGCGCCGAATAGAGGGTGGTTGTCTTGCCGCTGCCGGTGGGACCGGTGACCAGAATAATGCCGTAGGGCGCCTTGATCAACTGGCGGAACCGGGCCAGGTCCGTCTTGGTCATGCCCAGACTCTCCAGATCGAGCAGGACCGCCGGTTTGTCGAGAAGACGCATGACCACCCGCTCACCGAATGCCGTGGGCAGCGTTGACACCCGGAGATCAATATTCTTGTCGGCAATCCGGATTTCAATCCGTCCGTCCTGGGGCAGCCTTTTTTCGGCAATATCCATCCTGGCCATGATCTTGATGCGTGAAATCAGCCGGGACTGAACATGCTTGGGCGGGGAGTACATATCATAAAGAATGCCGTCGACCCGCTTGCGGATCTTGACCCGGTCTTTATAGGGCTCGATATGGATATCACTGGCATTGTCCCGCACGGCCTGGGAAAGGACCAGATTGACCAGTTTGATGACCGGGGCATCGCTGGTGTCATCGAGCAGGTCTGCTGTTTCCTCGATTTCCGAAAGGATGGACTCGGGGTCTTCTTCGTCGATATCCTGCAGAACCTGGTCAGCCGCATCCCGACTGCCCGAATCATAGGCGGAGTTAATGGCGACAAAGATCTCTTCCTGCGGCGCCAGAACAGTCTTGATGCCGTCCCACTGCAGGGTCCTGGTCAGATCGTCAAGCTGCTGAAAATAGTGGGGCTCGGCCATGGCAATAAAACACTCGTCCGGCGTTGCCACCGGGATCATCATATACTTTTTCAAAAAACCGATGGCAACCCGGTCAATGAAAAAGGGATCCGGCTCGGTCGGCAGCCTGGTTCGCAGTTCCATGCCCGATTGAATGGAACGGGCCCTGAGCAGGTCTTCCTCGCTGATCTTTTTCTGCCCGACCAGCATCTCGCCGAGACGACGGCCATTGTCCTCCTGCAGAGACAAGGCGTCTTCAATATCGCCGGGCTCAACCCCGAACTGTTCGACAAGAATTTCTCCGAGATGCTTCATAAATACGGGATATTATTCCTTGGACTTCTTGTGGGTGTTCCGTAATTGATCCAGGTTTTCCCTGGCAATTTTTTTCAATGATTCCAAAGCGGAATTGCCACCTTCGATATTTGCGCCGGTTTCAAGGCGCAACACCTTACCATAGAGCTTCGCCGCCCGCTCCCTGTCACCCTGGCGCTCACAGGCAACCCCGAGATTAACCAGGGCATAGGGGTTTTTCGGATCGATTTTCAGGGCCTCTTCAAAATATTCCCTGGCCCTGCCATTTTCCCTGTTACGCAGTTTTGCAAAACCGAGATTGGTCAGCTCCATGGCGTGCCGCGGGTTAGGAGTCTTGTTCAACTGGTCATCCACAATGACACTGGACCCCTTTTTGACATCCTCCATCACATCCCGCTTCTTGTAATAAATGGAGGCCAGTTCCGCGGGATTATCGACAATTTTGGGGGTGATAAAGATGTAGAGGTTGGTTTTTTTATGAAAAGTTGTCCGAGTTTTAAACAGCCAACCGAGCAGGGGTATATCACCAAGCAGCGGCACCTTGAACTCACTGGAAGAGGCGTCCTGGCCGATGATGCCGCCGATAACAACGGTCTCATTGTTATGCACGACCACAGTGGTGTCGGCCTTGCGCTTGAAGGTGGTTGGTGTGCCACTGACATCATTGGGATTTTTCAGTTTGATCACCTCGGCCATAATCTCAAGCCTGAGTACATCGAAGTGATTGATCTGGGGAGTGATCTCCAGGGTGGTCGCCACGTCCTTGTACTCGTAGTTCGTATAGTCCTGGCGGGCGGTGGTGGTATTCTGGCTGGTGATGTACGGCACGTTCTCACCGACAACAATGGTGGCCTTCTTGTTGTCCATGGTCAGGATCTGCGGGGTGGCCACGATATTGATGTCGGAATCCTTTCGGAATGCCTTGAGAACGGCCCCGAGATTGGGAAAAACCACATTGCCGATTTTAATACCCTGTTTCAAGACACCGAAGGTAAATCCGGCCGGCAGGACCGGTGGTGTCTCCTTTAACCCGTTGAGCACGTCATAGGGCCTGGGCTGATTGCCGCTGAAACCGGCAGCCACCTTGCCGGTGTTATCATCAAAATCACCGGCCCCGCCCCACTGCACGCCAACCTCAAAAGACTTGTCCGCCGAGACCTCCATGATCAGGGCCTCGAGATAGACCATGCGTCTCGGGATATCCAGTTTTTTGATGACGTCTTCAAGGGCCATGTACTCTTCGCGCGGAGCGGTAATGATAAGCGAGTTGGTTTCCTTGTCGGCGGTGATCTTTACCTGGTCGGAGATTGACGGGGCCTTGGTGCGGACTTTCTTTGCACCGGTCTTTTTTTCCGGCAGGTTGGCCAGCACCTTGACCATTTCCTCGGCATCACCATTCTGCAGGTAATAGACATGGATATCGCCCTCGCCCCGGGGAATTTCCGTATCGAGCCGGGCAAGAAGATGTTTGATCTTGGCAATCTGGGGTCTGGGGGCAAAAACAATGAGCGAATTGGTCCGCTCATAGGGAATGACGCGGATGGTCTGACGACGCGAACCTTTTTTCACCACATTTTGAAAAAGACGGCTTATGGATTTTCCCACCGCCGAGGCAGATGCGTATTTCAGGGGCAGGACCGCGACCTCCTCGCCAATTGAGGGAACATCGATGGCCTTGATGATTTCCTGGAGCCGTTCGATATTGGACTGGACGTCGGTAATGATCAGGATGCCCGATTCCGGATGGGAAATGACCACACTGGTCTTGGAAACCAGGGGGGCCAGGATCTTTTTCACTTCACGGGGATCAGCATTGGTCAGTTTAATTATCTGGGTAACGACCTTGTCCTCCGGATACTGGACGCCCGGCCTGCGAATGGTGGCAATGGCCTTGGATCGCGCCTGTACCGCCGGAACAATCTTGATTATCGCCCCGCTGGGGACCGTGGTAAAGCCATTCACCTCCAAGACCGATTCAAAGACCTTGTAGGCATCCTCCTCGGATATCCTGGTTGGCGAAATAATGGTCACCTTGCCCCGGACTGCCCGGTCAACGACAAAATTCTTTTTTGTCAACTCACTGATATATTTGATGAACAGATTGATATCCACATCATTGAAATCAATGGTGACATATCGTTGCGACGATGATGTCCGCGGCTGTACGGTCCCGGGCCGGGACGCATATGTTGGCCCGGCCATCCAGAGAAGTACCGACAGGCAAAAAAATAGTACACTGTATGATCTCACACGCATTAAACGCACATTCCTTACCCCGAGTATGATCGTTTTTTCTGTTCTCTATCCCGGAATGCCCATAAAAAAGATAAATTCCGGCGATGACGAAAGAGCTGTCCGTAAACAGCCTGGCAGTCCATCAGTTATTGAGTTCTTCCAACTCCGGCGCAAGCGCTTCCGGAGCATCTTCTGCCGGCACAGTTTCTTCAACAGCCGCTGTTCCGATTTTCTCCTGTTTCGGCCGCTGGACAGGCTTTCCAGGCCTGAAACTTATCCGCCGATGGGGAACAACCGGCGCCGGTACTCCCAGGTTGCTCCTGGGAAATGGGGATCCCCTTCGTTCCAGTCCGGAAGAGGGTGGTTGCGGCATAAAGCCCCCCTGGGCGCCTTCATGGTCACCGCCCTTGCGCTCCTTGATGAGCAAAAACTGTTTTCTGCCGTTAAATTCAAGAATCACCTTACCCCGTTCAATGGCGGTTATCAATGCCCCCTGGATGGCATCGCCGACCTGATAAAGGTCCTGTTTCTTCTCCTTTTCGTCAACAATAATCGCCCGGGCGTCCCGTTCATCACCACTGATGGTTCCCAAAAGAACCAGCTTAAGGGTTGTTTCCTTTGGCTCTTCCTTAATTTCAGGGACGGCTGTCTGCTTTGCCCCGGCCTCCTGGACCAGAACCGCCCCAAAGATATTCCGGTCAACAATGACGCTGAAATCATTCCCCTGCGCCGGCAGGACTGGAGATGTTTTCACCTGCTTGTGACCGGAATCAGGAGAGACTACAGCCTGCTCCGCCACCGTCACAGAGGTGGCGAGCAGCCGCTTTTCCAGGCGGGCGTAATAGAGGTGAACACCCGCATACACGAGGACAAAGAGCATGGCAAGTGTTATGGCATGACGGACCACCCCTACCTCCTCCTGCCCTGGAGACGATTCATCGCCTCTGACAAACCATTTGCAAAATGAATGCCCGGTTCAGCGGCGGTGCCGCTGAGGGTAAAGGGCAGGCTGCCGTCCTTGAGAAAGGACTGAATTATCCCGGCCATCCTGCTATTACCGCCGGAAAACAGTTCCGACCGGGGTATCAGCCTGCCGGTAAACTGCAAACGAAAATCGGATATCCTGTCAGCCGGTTCAACCCGGCCGCTGAAGGTAGCTGTCAGTTTTGGCGACACAAATTTCCCCTGTTCAATGGTCCACTGCCCTTTTCCGTAGGCAAACAGGGTTTCGATGGTCGAAAACGGCAGTGTCGTCAGTCCGAGAACCGGTTTTCTCAGAGGTACAATACCCTCATGAATGATTACCTTGCCGGCCATTACCTGTTTTTCCGTGGTCCTGCGGCCACCATGCCAGGAAAAACTGCCGTCCGCAACGCCGCTTATCTGGCGTTGAAGACTCTTACGCAGGGCTGTCATCCGCTGGATCTGGAGACCGGAAAATTTTCCCCGGCAATCAAATTGTCGAAACCATGTACCGGAAACAAGACTCCCTTCGGCAGTACCGCCAAACATTTGCATGCGATACCTGATCAGCTTGTTCCTGCCGAAAAGTAGTATTGGGTCGGGAACCAGATCAAGTTCTCCGATCCTGAGCAATGGCACCTTGTCCTGCACCGGGGAAAGCGTTATACTGCTTATCTGCATACGCCCCGGCAATACGAGTTTCAACTTTTCAATATTCCAGGCATATCCTGATGTTTCGGCGTTCAAGCGATGTTCCAGCCAGGTTTTCATTGTCCGGGCCGGAAATTTCCACCAGAGCAGACAAACCAACACCACCAGGGTATAGAGCAGATAACCAAGCGAAGACAACAACCAGTGCATCACAGCACCCCTCTGCCGCTTTTGTTGCTGCTCATCCATGACCATTCTCCCGGGTGATACTGATTACCTGGATCACCACATCAAGACTTTTCTCTATTTTTTTATTCTCCTGGATGGATATCCGTTTCACCGTCACAATATTCTCTGGTGATTCAATATATTTTAAAAAATCGACAAGCTGCTGAATTCCAATGGCCTGCAGCTTCATCTCCACCATGATCTGCCGCAGGTTCCCCTCACCGGTCATGGACGATGGCTTCATATAGGCGATATGGTCCTTGATTTTGCTCCGGGTCGCCATTTTTTCCAAAAAAGAAAACAGACTGAATCCTTTAGCCCTTGCTGCAAGCTGCTTCTCCAGGCTGTTGCTCTGCGCATGCAGTTGTCCATACTTTTGCTGCATGGCCTGCATTTCAACGAGCTGCCGCTCCCTGGTGGCGATAGCCCGAGTGAGCCGTTTTCGTTTATCAATAAGAGGAAAGACGACGAACTGGACAAAGGCAAAAACCAGCAGCACAGCAGCTCCTGCCAACAGGGTTGTCTTGTCCCGTTTAGACAGTGCCATCAGGAGGCCTCGCCCAGGAGCAGATGGATTTCAAAACGAACCCTGCCCTTTTTCTTGTCCGCGGCAGCTGACACGATCTTGACCTCACCATAGCGGGGAGAAGCGGCAAGTGTATTTTTTATCACATCCACATTGTTAAAGGCATCGGTAACTCCCTTGATCTGCACGCTTTCCCGGTCAATAACCAGCCGGGAAACATGAACGGTGACATCTTTGGGGATACGGCTGGAAATATCGGCAAGGAGAGTAAGCGCTCGTTTTTCACCTGAAAACAGCGGCAATGCGACTTCCGTCCCCTGCACCTCCTTCAGCCTGGACTGCATCTGTAGATAGGGACGGTTTACTCTGGTGGCCTCCGGAAAGGTCTGTTTATAGAGACTGACCATTTGTTTATGCAACCTGGCGGCATGAACATCAAGATTATGATATTCAGCCCATAACAGGGCTGAACCGACAAGAAGAACCAGGACGACACCGGCCGCAATAGCCGTTAAAGAGCGTCTGGAAAAAAGAGCGATCGGCCCTGGGGCAAACTCCCCCTTGAGGAAATTCAACCCGGTCCGTTTTTTCTGTTTTTTCAGGCCACTGACAGCAAAAAAAAGGGCAGGTCCATAGAGCCGGTTATTCCAGTTCCCCTGGACCGGTTCCGCAAGCCGCAGTCCGGACACCCCCTGCATCGGCTCCCAGCTCAACGCCGGCAACGCAAGCTCATGGCCAAAAAATGACTGCCAGGACCCGGCAACAGCAATACATCCCGAAAGTACCACCTGCCGCGGAGTATTGGCACCTTCCTCTCCTGCGCCCGCATAATAGAGAGATGCACGAATGCGCTCGCAAACCGCATGCATGTACTGCTCGGCCGTTTTACGATCAACGGTAAGGGCAATCTCTCCATTTCCGGCCGGGGGCGTGGTAAAAACCGGTTCTGGATAGGCTATTCTCCGCATAAAGACAACCTGTCCATCCGCCCACCAGGCCATGTGCAGGGCATGGGAACCAGCGTGGAGAAAGAGGATCGGCCCATCCTGAACCTGGTCAGCGGCCATGTATTGGTGTACCAGGAGCTCAAGGGAAACAGCAAGGGTTTGTACCGGGTACCCATTGTCCACCAGTAAGGGGAGAAAGGCCTCCAGCATCTCTTTTTCGACTGCGGCCACCAGTACCCTGCTTCCCTGCTCCTCTCTGCCGGTGATAACAAAATCAATGATCTGCTGGTCAACAGGGGTCAGCAGCTGTTCTTCAAGCTCCAGCGGCAAGACCTGGGCCAACTTTTTCCGGTCGGTAAAGGGAAGGGTCAGGTTGCGAAAACTCAGCGCGGAAAGTGGCAGCCCGATGACACAGCCGTCAACACTGGCATCAAGCCGGGCAAGCAGGTCGGTCACGGCGCTTGACAGCCCGTCATAATCATCGATCCTTAGCGATGCACAGGCAAGGACAAGCAACTCCGGCCCGCGTTGTTCAACGACAACGGAGCAGAGCAGATCTTCCTGTATATCAAGGCTGAGTATTCGTTTCGCCATTTTTTCCAGTAACAGAAATGATGAACTCGTAAAAAGTCCAGACAATGCTTAAAGATGGCTAAGTAAAAACACAGATATACAGGTAAGCGGAGCGAAGCGTAGACTCCGAGGAGTAGTGTTCTGTGGCGGGTCTTAACCATACATGCAGTATGTTGAGAGTCGCCACAGGACACACGACGCAGTAGATCGAAGTTTTTACGACGCCATCAGAAATCATCAGGTTCAATCCACCCGCCAGCTCAACAGATCCTGCTCCTTTGTCTGTGGGTTCCGATATAGAAATCCTGTGCCGGTCTGCTCAAATCCGTTGATATCCGCGGTTATGGTCACCATAAAATAGGAACTTATGGTGGTGACCAGGTTATTATCAAAGACAATATCACCTGGAAAATCGGGAGCATGCCGGTACCATTGCGGATTCTTCAGGGCGCTGAGATTCTCTTTTTCCCTGCGGAAAGCAACAAGTGCACCAACCATGTCTTCATCCACTCCAGGGGCCAACACCTGCAACACGAGAGAAGGAGCGGTGTTTATATTTATCTTGCCATCCTGACCATAAATTGTCAAATAGTCAATAATTCCTTCATGTTCTTTGTCCCCATAGACCAGCTTTCGGGTAAAGCCCTTAACCAGCAGCAGCTCTTCCGGATACTGTAATGGGCCATTCCTGCAGACATACGGTGTTTTGAGCGTTTGATAATAGCCGCTTTCCGCCCCGTGATCCCGCTCGGTATCGTCTTCATCCAGCCAATCGCTGAGGGCGTCAATCAGGGCTTCGGCTTCCTGTTGGCCGTTAACATTAAATTTTCCGGAGAGAAGAAAACGAATCCAGAGCCCGCGCTGTAATTTTTCAGAGTCTTTGCCGTTTACCTGTCCCGGAACCCTGGAGCCGGGTTGGCGCCCCGATCCCAGACCCGGTTTGTGATGATTATTCCTGACTGCCACCAGACTGTTGATCTGAATTCTGCCCGACATGTCCTGCACGCGAATGGAGAGCTGCATGCCGGCAAAGAGGCTGGCCAGGGCCTCTTTATCAGGAGTGTTCCACCCGTCAAGCAGGGTGTCAAAGTGTTGTTTCCGCTGATCGGCAAACAACGAGGCACGGACGAGATTCAGACCGGAGACAAGCGCCTCGTCCATGCGCACAGACTCCCGCAGTCCGTGGGAAGCCTGTATCTGACGGTTGACGCTGGTGGCCAGGTCAACGGTAACAGCAATAAGAAAGCTGATGGCAGCCAGGGTCATCAACAGGGCCATACCGCCATGGTCGGCAGCCAGGCCATGAAGATAATGACGGATACCCTTTTTCGGAAACATTGGTAATGGAAGAAAATCCCGATCCCATCTCATGATATATCCTGGTTACTGCCCTTTTGCGCTGATCATGCCGGTGGGAAGCACGACTCTGGTCTGAAAACGCAAGTCCGTCTTACTCTCCGCATCCAGCCAATACACCAGGGTACAGCCAATAGCGGCCGGCAGTCGATGTTTGCGTTTTTTTTCATCGGCGCTGGCATCCGGCTCAACCCGGGTGTCCCAGGAGTCATGCTCTTCTCCCCGGGCATCAAAATAGGTAAAGGCAACGGAGCGCAGGTGATCGGTGAGCAAAAAATCATTTTTGCCGATATTCCGGCTATCTGCTCTTTTCCCCTGCGGCACGGCCACCTGATCACTGCGCAGCAGAAGCAGCTGGTCACTGTTTTCCGGGTCCGGCATTAGCTGATACTCGATAACCGCCATGCCCTGGCGCCCGTTTTTCGGATCAAAGACCTGATGGGCCATGGACGTGAAGTGGAGAATTGTCTGTCGTGTTTCCCCATTCTCCACCGGTTGGCCGATAAATTCACCGTCAGCGCCCAGGACTGCCGATTCCAGGTCCTGACCAATCCGTTCCATGGCCACCTGGGCCCGGTAGTAGAGGTCGCCCTGGTCCAGGGTGGCATCCACAACCCGGAGAGAGCCGGAAAGCGACAGGGTGATCATACTGACCACCAGGGCCAGAATCAGGGTCGCCAGCATGATCTCCAGCAGGGTAAAGCCATGACAACACCAAAGACAAGTGTTGCCGGTCACCCTGCCGTATCCGCCCCGTGTCGTTATCATGATGAACCAGCCGCTTTGATGGGTATCATCACTATCCGACGGACAACAAACCGTTCATCCGGTTCAAGGTCGGAAGTTATGGTCAGATCAACGGCCTTTAACAGGTCATCACTGTCCTTGATACCGGTATCGTCCTCACCAAGTTCCCGAATCTCCACCTGCCAGTGATAGTCGGAAAAAGATTGGGTAAAATCTCCCTCATCGGAATGCAGATCTTCAAAACCACCAAGCACAAGCTCGGCCATTTTCTGCCTGGCCAACAGGGATGCCGTGGTTTCAAAACGGGAGAGGGTGGCGATGGAAATACTCTGCGACTGGGCGCCGATCAAGGTGACCAGGGCAATACCGATAATGGTCACCGATACCATGACTTCAAGAAGTGTGAATCCCGACCGGGACCGAACCATCATCGAAAGGTGTCCTGTTCAACTGTCCGATATGAATCGTATAACCTGGAAACGCCGAGAAAGGGCGACAGCGCCAGGGTCATGTTCCGGCCTGAATCATCCCGCAAATGAATCAGGGTCTTATCCACATACCCTTTTTTGGAAAACATGAGCGTAAGCTCGCCGGAATCCTGCTTGCCACCATGGACCGAGCTGAAATCAAGGATTTGGACATCGGATGGCAGAGACAAGGGGTGGATGGATGGCGCGGCTTCTTCCCCTTTCTTTCCTGCGGCCCTGACCGAAAATTGTCGGGCCGCAGGATCAAAGATCAGCAGGTATGGCTGGTGCTCGATTCGGGCCTGCTGACCGGTCTCGTTGACAAGGCCGATCAGCTTACGGGCCGTGGCCTTGAGTTGGTCGGTAAACAGGGCCGTCCGGATTTTGGGCACGGCAAAGCCGGTCAAGAGGGAGAGCAGCACCATGACAACGAGCAGCTCCACCAGGGTAAAGCCGTCCGGCAGCCGTTGTTGCGGAAAACGACGTGCCGGGAGACAGGGCCATTGCAAAAAATTACTTGAGTTCCCAGTTGTTGATGTCGGCATCGTTGCCTTCGCCGCCGGGTTCGCCGTCGGCGCCATAGGACATCAGGTCAAAATCCGAATGCAGTCCCGGACTGATATAGATAAAATCGTTGTCCCAGGGGTCCTTGGGCACCTTTTTCTTGTCAAGATACCCGCCCTTACGCCATCTTTTGGCCAGTTTACCGACCGCGGGCGGCTCCACCAGGGCCTGCAATCCCTGTTCGGTGGTGGGGTACCTGCCATTATCAAGCTTGTACAGCTTCAGGGCCTGCTCAAGGGCCTGAATATCAATGGCCGCCTTGGTGCGCCTGGCCTCTTCCGGCCGGTCCATGATGCGGGGCACGATCATGGTCGCCAGGATACCGAGGATGACCATGACCACCATAAGCTCAATCAGGGTAAAGCCCTGCTGGGCGATGGGATGTCGTTTACTCTTCATATACATAAAAAAACCATAACAAAATTATCTGATTACAAAAAACAGTGAGCCATCAGGCAGGCAGGGACGAGCTGCCATGTCTTCGCCAGGCCGCAATGGTCATCAGCAGGAACAGGAAAAGCAGCATTGCGGCCGCCGCTGGATGCAGAAACAGCCAACCCGCACCGATTAGCGGTACCAGGAGAACACGGGTCACAAGCCGCAAACGGGGCGAGGCCGCTATCCAGTCGGCAAGGGGCGGAGAATTGGTATAGTACCAGGCAACAAATTTTCTGCCGAGGGAATTTGTGTTCAGGTAATGGTCCCGGAAATCCCGCAGGATAACCACGGCCGGATCAAGCAGCGATCCATAGGCGGCAGTGGCGATGAAACAGGCGCTGGAGGTCTCAAAGAGGATTTGAGGACCATAATATGTCACGCCGTCAACGATGGCATAAGCGCGGACATAGTACCGGGTATCCGGGGCCAGACCTTTCAGGATCGAGCTGTATAACCCTGCGCCGGAACCGTCATTGGTAAAGCCCTCTTTCCGCATTTTCAGAGAAGAAGATGACGAAGCGGTGGTTGTTCCATCAGGGGTTGTGCCGCTGATGACTGCCTGGGCATGGGCAGACGGAACAAGGAGATTACCTATGGTGTCACAGGCGCCGATAACAGCGGAACTGGACAGGCCCATTAACTTAGAGACAACTGCCTGTTTCTGTAGCTTCACCACAAAGGAAATTTCTGTATCCGTTGAATTGACAGCGCCGGTAGCGCTGTTTTTACATCTGACATAATAATGTTTTTGAGCGAGCTGCTCAAGTCCTGAGACAGTTTGCGAGTGCTCGGTTCCACCAGTCAAAGAAAAAGTTTTTACCTTGGAGTTATAATCCACCCCGCCTACTTCACCATATTTGCAGGTCGCCTTCACATCCGTGGTTACCCCCAGTGTTACCGAAGTTGTATCCACCGACCCGGAGGGCCGCGGGTTGGAAATTTTCGGCGGCCCGGTATTGACCGGATTACCCGGGTCGTTTGGATTGGTTGGGTCAGTTGGAGTATCATCCGGGTGACCGCCTGTCGCGCAATCGCCTTTACAGACAGGATAGGGAGCAATGGAGAAAACAACTCCCCGCTGGCTGACCGTGCCCAGGGCCGCATTGATATTGCCACCGGAAAAGGCCCCGGTCGCCTTGATATCGGTGACCGGCAATGTGGTTATGTAGACATTGTTGTCCACCGATCCTCTTATGGCCGCCTTTGGGGTTACGCTCTTACTGAACCGGGCCACCACGGCGCTGGTTGTGCCATTGTCACCGGCTGTGCCCACGGTGACCACCTTGCCGTCTTTCTGCATGGCCAGGCCATAACTCACCGATTCACCGGCCCCAAAGGAGGTAGTCACCACTGCCGGCAACAGTTGCTCATCCGGTGTTTCAGGTTTGGGAGCATAAGAGGCCAGTGATTCCTTGACCTGCAGACCACCAATATGCAGACTTGTCTCTCTGTCTTCCGGTTGCGGAGCCGGATGGGAAATTTCATCACTGTGCCGGTCATAGGTAATCAGCAGAAAATCACGATTACCATTGGTTGTGGTAAAGCCTGCCGCATTCAAACTGTCTGCATCGCCGGCAAGACTGTACAGGACATCATCCTCGGGTCCGATTGCAGTCACCAGAATCCCGTTATCGCCAAACGCGGTATCAAGGCGACCATTGCGGGTAAAACGGAAAAGAGCGGCCTCCCGTTCTCCCTCCGGCCCAACCGAGCCGGCAACATAAAAATCACCGTTTTCGGCCTGATAGAGGCCATAGCCCTCGGATATTTCTTCACTATTTGAAACAGTGGCAATACCGTCAACACCAAAACCACTATCCAGGTGGCCATCCTCGCTAAAGCCGACAAGCATCACCCGGGTGTGGATGGAATCCGTATAGGAACCGGAAACAACAATACGGCCCTCCTTATCAAGTGCCATACCCTGGGCCAGGGCATCAACACCAACCCCGGTCAGACTCATTCCCTGGTCGCCGAAACCGGCATCAAGTCGCCCATCCTCCAGGTATCGGCCGATCGCAACAACACGGCCTTTGGTCCCGGCTCCATTGCCGGCCACCAGAATGTCACCGTTTTTGTCAACCACAAGGGCCGTAATCTCATCATCACTGTTACCAACCTGGGTGATGACCCGGCCATGGTCGCCAAACCCCGTATCCAGAGAACCATCACCATGAAAACGCATCAGGAGAAAATCCCGGTCATTACCGCTGCCGGTATAGCCACCGGCAATAATGTCTCCATCTGGTGCCAGGCCCAGGGCCAGAATTTCATCATCAGCGCTGCTGACATCGACAATAACCGTTCCATCACCGTTAAATTCCGGGTCCGGGCTGCCATCGGGAAGAAGTCGAAGAAGCGAAACCGCAAGTGATTCCTCATTAAGAGAAGAACCACCCAAAAGAATTTTTCCGTCCTGTTGGATAACAATGGCCTGGGCCCGATCACCATAGGCGCCAAGCTCAAGGGACACGCGCCCGTCAACGCCAAAGGCGGTATCCAGCTCACCTGCTTGACTTACGGCAATAGTTCCGGCAACCAGTGCTGCTATGCAAAACAAATGCATTAATATCTTCGACATAATACATCTCCTGCCCGAAATTCTGCAGTACAACATATAAAAAAAGGCTGGTACTCCTGATGATAGGATAGCAGTTTCCCCGGATTCAGGCAAATAAAATAGCCCTGACCTGTTCCGGACCACCTGTTTTCCGGTTATTTTCCGGCCATCACAGATTCATCTTATTGCAACAATCAGGCCAAATAACTTATTTGCCAAAATTACAGATCGGGTAACGGCACTGTTTGCAGTTTCGACACAACCCTCCATGGCCCATGTCCGCCAGTTCCCGTCTGGTGATGGTCTCGCCGGTCAGGATTCGGGGCAAAATCAGGTCAAATATAGTGATTTTGTGAAACATTCCACAGGCGGGAAGACCCAGCACAGGAACATTACCGATCCGCCCGACCAGAAACATGGCGCCGGGCAAAACCGGTGTGCCGTAGACCGTGTCTTCGGCCCCGGCTTCCCGGATACCGGTACGGGTCACGTCGTCGGGATCAACAGACATGCCGCCGGAGGTGATAATAAGATCGGCGCCCGCCTCAAGGCAGTTTCTGATTTCAGCGGCGATCTTGGCAGGATCATCCGGAGCAAATCCGACCATGGCCACCTCTGAACCCAACCTGGCCAACTTGTCGCGTAATACCTGCTCAAACCGGTCTTCAATGCGGCCATAAAACACCTCCGATCCGGTGATGACCAGGCCGGCCCGCACCTTTTTCAGGGGCAGGACCCGGGCCACCGGCTCCCCCATGCCGGCAAGGGCAACCGCCTCCTTAACCAGGGCGCGGCTGCCAACCAGGGGAATCAATCGGGTTGCCGCCACCTGCTCGCCCTTTTTCACCGGCGTATTTGTCTGCAGGGTGGAACACATCACATCGCCCAGCATATTGATCCTGAGCAACGATTCCTTATTGATCTTCAACAGACCATCATGGACCGCCCTGATGGCCACCTTGCCCTCCTCCACCCGATCACTGTACCCGGTTCCCGGGCCGGCAAGCGCCGCCGCCAGAAGGCGGGCAGCCTCATTCTCGTGGATCTCGGTCTCACCCAGTTCAAGGACATAGATATGTTCCTTGCCAAGACGCCTGAGGTGTTCAACATCTTCGGTCCTGATAATATGGCCTTTTTTAAAGGCGCAGCCCTTGAACTCATCTTTGACTATCTCGGTTATATCATGTGGCAGCACCATGCCCACGGCCTGGTCCACGGGAATACTCTTTTTCATTTGCCCGGTTGCTCCAAGTTCTATTGAAAATTATGGAAAAATTATGCATGATGGTTGGCAAGGTTATACGCCCTTTCATCGTCTCCGTCAATTGTCGATCAGGAGAGACTGGCGGACAAACCGGAAAACAACAACAAAGACTCAATATTTTCACACCTGTTCCAGGGGGAACATTCCATGATACGACAGGAAATCCTTGATATCCTTGCCTGCCCGAAATGCAAAGGGCCGGTGCGGCTAAACGCCGACCAAGACGGCATCATCTGTGAAACATGCAAACTTATCTACCCAATCCGGGACGACATTCCCATCATGCTCGTCGATGAGGCCAGGCCGATAGAACCGGACCAGACGACCTGAGCCGAAACGATATGGATTTCGACACCCTGCTGCAGATCGTCAAAATACAACTCAGCTATATCCTGCACGAACTCGGCAACTATCATCCCGGACGGCGCCTTCTGCTTGTTCTCTTTTACGGTATCCTGACCAAGGCGGCTGATCTCTTTATCGACCGATTGTTGATCCGCATCGCCAGCCGCACCCACTGGCAGGCGGACGAACGGATCCTGGAAATAGTTCACCGCCCCATCTGCTGGTCGATCTTCCTGCTCGGCATAATGCACGCCATCCTCCTTGAACCATCCCTGCAGCCCCCATGGGACATGGTGCTGCCCAACATGGTCAAGACCCTGATCCTGATGGTCTGGTGGTTTTCCCTCATCAGGGAAATCACCGCCATGGACGAAAACAACATGGGCTGGATGCTGACCAGGATGGACAAGACCCATTTCTACATGCTGAAAAATATCTCCCGGATAGTGTTGCTCTTCACCGGCATCCTCTGGGGACTGGTCATCTGGAAGGTCAACCTTACCCCGCTTTTTGCCTCCGCCGGTATCATCGGTATTGCCATAGCCCTTGCCGCCAAGGACACCCTGGCCAACTTTTTTGGTGGCATTGCCCTGTTTGTCGATGCGGCGTACAAGGTCGGGGATTATATTATCTTAGACAGCGGTGAACGTGGTGAAGTAGTGGAGGTGGGTATCCGGTCGACCAAGATCAAAACACGGGACGATATTCTGATTACGATCCCCAACTCGATTATGTCCACCACCAAAATCATCAACCAGTCGGCGCCGGAGCCCCGTTACCGGATACGGCTTGACGTGGGGGTCGCCTACGGCAGCGACCTGCGGCTGGTTGAAAAGACCCTGCTTGGAGTGGCGGAACAGAACCATGCCCTGGCCGAAAAACCGCTGCCACGGGTGCGGGTACGAAGTTTTGGTGACTCGGCCATCAATTTCCAACTGCTGGTCTGGGTGCAGGATCCCCGGCATCGCGGCAGGGAAACCCATAATCTGCTGAAGATGATTTACAGTGCCTTTCAGGAGCGAAACATAGAAATTCCCTATCCCAAAAGAGACATCTATCTCCAAGGGGAGGGAATCAACCGGGAACCGACCAATGCCGGCACTCCCAGGGACAACATTGCAGAGGAGAAAAGACAATGATGAAAAAATTAGACCTTGCCGACAGCCGGGAATTCAGCCCCCTGGGCATGAAGAGTATTGTGCTTCATGATTCGGAACATTTCAAGATTCTCAACTTCAATCTCAAGGCTGGGCATGTTTTTCCCATCCACTCCCATGACCTGGACGGCCAGTTGAGCATCCTTGTCATTGAGGGAGAGGGCGCTTTTCTCGGTGAGGGCGAGGCGGTTATTCCGGCAAAAACCGGAGATATGCTGATCTCTGATATCAGGGAACCCCATGGCGTGCGCGCCGACAGCGATATGCGCATCATTGTTACCATTGCCCCGCCTATCTGAGGAGTTGCCTGTAAAACAACCATACGCAATTTCAGGAAATTAGTATTGATGGAATTGTAAAAAGTTTAGACAATGCTTAAAGATGACTAAATAAAAACACAGATATCCAGGTAATTGGAGTGTACCATAGACTCCGAGGAATAGTGTTCTGTGGCGGGTCTTAAATATGCATGCAGTAGGCCCACGAATCACCACAGGACACGCGACCCAGTATAATTAAGTTTTTACGACACCATCATTATTGATTTATATTTTAAACAGTTACCCCGCCAGAGAGACCAACAGCTCCCCCCGCCTGTGATACAGCCAAATATCATCGTATTATGGGGCCTATGCATTCTGTGGTCTCTGTCTCTCTTCATGCCTCCCACCATCTTCGGAGAAAAAAATCTGTTTTTTTCTTTCAGTTAGGCCATTGCCTGTGATATTTTTAAAGTAGCACTTTTTCGTTTCCAACGACACTGGCCGGAATAAAGC
>WFZC01000156.1 GCA_015489765.1 Desulfobulbaceae bacterium | reverse complement strand
ATACTGTACATCATAGGCATCTGCGCGTAGTCAACATCTTGAAGCCAGCGGACGTTGGCGAGATCGGCGATTTCCGGTCGCTGATCCGTCGCCAGAAGCCAGGTGATATCCCGGCGCCTTCGGATAAGTTTAACCAGGTATTGCAGTTTTTTTTCAAAGAAATTCCATCGACCCGCATAGATACCGACCAAATCCGAGGGGCGGATCATCTGTTGCCGACGGAGTTCCTCCCTTTCCGGAAGGGGGCGAAAATGTCCGGTATCTACTGCATTGAGAAGAACGTCACTTGCGAGGCCATAGTGGAGGCGCAGTTCGTCATGAACCTGGCTGGAAACAGTGAGGATGGTGGCGGGTCTGTTTTTCTTTTTGCTGAGAAACTCTGCTGCCCGAATCTGGTTACAGCCCGGGATCCTGCTGCCGGGCTCCACCTGGCGTAATCTTTCGAGCCCGGCCTTGTACAGACCGTGCGTTATGTTGAGGACACGGTGCCGGCGGGTGTTGATGCCGCCACCGGTATAGTTATTGGTAATAACGAGATCGTATGCCGGTAGTCTCTTCTTGAGCCAGTGCACCGACCAGTAGTACTCCCGCAACACTGGCAGGACCCTCGTGCTTAGTCGGAAGGGAATGGAAGGGGGAATATCCGTAAGCGAGACGGCATCCACCTCTATGGCATGTTCCTCCAGAGCAGCTTTCAGGTAGGAGCAGAATCGTTCGATACCGGAAACCGCATTGAGCGGGAGATTTGAGATGATCAGCACCTTGCGGAGCGGGAGGGGGTTCCGGTCAGTCATCCTTCCGGCTTCCTGCGGCGATGAAGAAGTTGTTGGCGAACAGGCCGGTGTGGTAAAAGAACCTGTTGAGCAGGGAGAGGAGCATTACCGGCGGGAGAAGCAGAAACTTGAGCCAGGGAGGTTTGGGAGAGTGCCTGAGGAATTGACGGATACTTCCCCCCTGGGCAAGAAAAATCGGTGGGTAGGCATAGAATCCCTGTGCCGAGACAATATTGAATTTCTTTTTGGTCATGCAGTTACAGACCTCCTTGCGAAAAAATCCATGATAGTGTCCGCCCAGTGGCTTGAAGGCCCAGCGGCGGATAAATTGGGTCCGCCGGACTTTCGAGAAGTAGCCACGAAGATAATTGCAGGAGCCTCTGGCAATTTCCAGGAGGCCTGGTTTTTGCAATAGCATTATGTAGATTGATGTCGAATAATGGGTACTGGTGAGCAGCACAAGCCCTCCTGGTTTGATGACCCTGGAAAGTTCCGCGATAACACTTTCCCAGTCCAAAATATGCTCCAGCATCTCGGTCGTGAATACAATGTCAAAACAGTTGTCCGGAAACGGAAGAGTCTGCGCGTCACCGAGGATGACGCCTCCGGGATAGTTTTCGCGAGCGCTCACCAGGGCCTCCAGAGATGTGTCGAGGCCGAGGACAATACCAAAGCAGGAAAGGAAGGAGCAATACACTCCTTCGCCACATCCCAGGTCAAGTATGGTCAGGTTGGAGTGGTCACTGAAATGCCGGCTGATTGCCTCTCTTGCAAGATCACGAATGATGGGATATGAAACAGCAGTCCAACTCTCTCGGACGCGTTCATAGTAAGTGGAATCGTATTTGAAGGTGTTCATGGCAGGATGGATATATCGCAGGACTTACCGGGAACACGTCCTTTTTCGCTCTTCGTGAGTACGTTACGCACAAGGACGTTTCCTGTTCGGTGTTTGTTTGTCTTGATAGAGATCGTCGATTGAAAAAAAGAATGATGTCTGATACCATCATCGTATTTTATGGTATGCTGGAGCAGAAATTGCTTCTAAAAAGCAGTGGCTGGTATGGGATCTGGAACATACCGAACATTTTGTAAATTTTGAGGAGGTTGCCTGATGAGGAACAATAACAACACATCCCCTGTTCGTTCTCTTCGCATTTTGATTCTCACAATTTTGATTGCCAGCGTCTTGACGTCAGGAATCAGCTTTGCCGGGAATCCTGTGCTCTATAACTATAATCCGGCCAACCATTCCGTGGAGATCTATAGCAAAGCTCTCATCCTCTGGCATGATGACCCCAGTCTGGGATTTGATTATTTTTATGTTGATGAGGACACCGTAGGTCAGGTTGTTTTCGATCGTTGGCTTGCCGTCATGTTGACCGCCATTTCCATGGGCAAACCGTTTGCCGTTTCATACGATCCCGATGGAAATGGAGAAATTCTCTCCATGTACGCGCCCAGGTAAACTTCATGCCCTCTAAGGGGCACCGTCAATAGTGAAGGACAGTCGCCCTTACGTGACACCGCAGAGCGGTGTCACGAGGTTATGGTGGCACTCAGGGAGCATTACGAGTTACTGGAAAGCCGCTTTGCCTTTTCCTGAAAGCATAGTTGGTAAAACCTAAATCCTGCAATTGGCAATTT
>WFZC01000155.1 GCA_015489765.1 Desulfobulbaceae bacterium | reverse complement strand
TCGGCAAAGAGCCCCCGGAGGTGGAATTGCATTATAACATCAACTATCTCGTCAGCACGGGAATGATCATGAACTATGACACCCAACTCTCGATAGCTGAAAGCGAGATATCGGCTGAATATAACAACTGGTTGAATTCCGATACGGATATCGGCGGCAATGGCTTTATCACCAAATATTTTCCAACTACAGGCGGGAGAAGAGAAATAGGTATCCAGCCAAAATGGACCGCCATGTACCTGCTCTCCATGGATAATCGAATGAAAGAAATTATGCTGGGCAATGCCCACATGGCTGGCCACTGCCCTGTACACTATCGTGAAGATGAATCGGGAATGAGATTTTATGGCCATCCTGTAAGCATTGACGACAGACCAAATATTGATATTGATGCAGGAGGATACCTCCCTGCTCCAATAGGAGATATAAATAATAATGGTTGGAAGATTGATAGGGCTCACCAAGGCTCTTTCGCCTATGTAGCATACCTCGTAACCGGAGACTATTGGTACCTGCAAGAAATTTATTTTTGGGCCAGCTTTGATCTTGCTTTTGATAATTACGGCCGTGACGGTCGCGGAAATTCCCAAGATTTCAGCGCTGGTCATGATGGCAGCTACGGGGCCATTTATGACCAGACAAGAGGTTTCGCCTGGGCGATACGTAATGTTGCCGATGCTGCGATTATAGCCTTAGACAACGACATAGAAAAAGACTATTTCACAACCAAGGTAGGAAACAATATCGAATGGCACCTGCTAGGCAACACAGCTACTTCGCATGGACTGCATATCTTCAGAAACATGCGGGAACATGCAGATGATCCAAACCCGTGGAAGACAAGAGAAGCCCCTTGGCAACACGACTTTGTTGTTCTTGTTTTTTCAGATATGCTGAGAAAGGAAGTATATGACGTCAATAAAATAGCCGAACTGAGAGACCGATGGGGGAGCTTTACAGTAGGTCGATTCACCCAATCTGATTTCAACAAATGGGATGGTGCTGGATACTGGTGGCCGTTGCGCAGGAGGAGTGAAGATAATACTGGTGATTACTACAATAATGGCTCATGGAGCGAGTACTGGAATGATTTAGTGCTTATGGATCAGGAAGTTCCAATGGGCCAGGGCCTTCCAAACAGCGATTTCACCAGATACGACTACCCGGATTCCTATGCCTTTATCGCCAGGGCCGCGCTCGCAAGTTTGACTCATCTGCCGGCAGGAAACACGGCCTATTCTTTTGTCGACAGCAACCTAACAACTGAGCTGTTATCCACCAATCCGACATGGGCCTTCTCTCCGGCAACTTCAAGCATGACAAATGTTCCAATCATCATGAACGTGACCGTGGAATGAGGATTTCACCCTATGTCCCACTACCTGTAACGTCATGGGATGGCGCGGACCTACAAGCAATAACCAGCCATCCCACGTTGAGCCCTTGTATCAAGAATTTTCTATGGCGATAAGAATATTCTTAGCCAGCTTACTATACAACTTATCCTGATATCGTTGATATCCAATAAAATGTACAAAAACGGCGCGGTCTGTAAACCTTGCCGGCACGCAATACAAATCAGACGGAAGGACAACTGTATCAGGGAGGTTAGAAAGAACAAGGTTTGACATAAATTGCTCACTCCCCCAGTCCGACCACACCTCCTGCAGTGCTTGAGAAAAAACATCGGAAAGCTCTATCAGACGCTCTGAGCTAAAACTATTTTCAGGAAATCCACAAAAACCTGCACAGCCACGTACATATTTCGCATAACCAAGAGATGCCACAATATCAAGCCGTCTTTCCGCTAGAATCTGAATGTGATTCTGGCCCCGTTGGTAGTGATATTCGGCAAAGTCAACAGCTTCACAAGCAGGCTTGATTTCTCGTCCATTATCAGTCCCCAACAAAAATCCACGCTTACTGCAAATGCATCGAATGACGATCTCCAAGTCTTTCAGAACCAGTGTATCTGAATCTAACTGAACCACGTAATTTCTTTGTACATACTTTGAAATCGCATACAATCTTTCCCAGCACCCACCTATTGGAAGGTCGGGGCTTCGAAAATCAGAGATGTCATAAATCTCTATTCCAACAATATGCTCTTTGAGGAGTTTTTTGCTTTCTTCAGTCAGCCTGTCTCCAATAACTACACATTTGGAAGCATTCACACGACTCAAAAACGATTTTGCAGCAAGCAAATACATTGTCAAGTCTTTATCCTGAACCTGACTTAGCAGGCAAACACCATCATGGCTACCTGCCAAACGAAAAGGACTAGTATTGAAAATTTTTCTCGAGCACCTACGGAATATCCTTTCATTAATTTTATTTTTTATCTTCTGAGTCACCGATAAAACCATAAGCACCTCCTAGACATCACCAAATGTCTTGCTGTCTATCCATAAAACAATGAAACCTTCTCTATTACAGATAACGCATTATTTTTCCATGTAAACTTCCTGTTCACCAGATTTCTTCCATTACGCCCCAAGAGCTTACAAAGGTTCGGCGACTCGATAAGCTTGAGAAGTGCATGACGCAATTCTTCCCTGTTCTCTGGTTCAAAAAAAAGTCCTTCCTGTTCATTTTTGACAACATCAAGCAATGGTTGATAAGCAGGCAACACAACAGGCTTACCTGCTGCCATATATTCAAAGAGCTTCATGGGAGAACAATGCGCGTTTGACCCTGGAACTACACAGATGTCAATTAGATCTAAAAAGTAAGGAACCTGATCGTGATTAACAAAACCGGTAAAAAGGATCCTGCCTTCTATGCCCAACTTCCGAGCTCTTGCTTCTACTTCCATCCTCACCGGACCATCGCCAACAAAAAGAAAAAACAGGTTATACTGCTCACATTGATCAGCCATGGTCTCAACCAGAAACTCCAGCCCATGCCACTGTACAAATGCTCCCACACAGCCCAATACGATACTGTCTTCTGGAATCCCAAACTTAGCTCGTACAAATCGTTTATCCTTCTCCAGCTTGTATTTTTGAGGGTCAATGGCATTGGGTAAAACAAGAATCTTCTCTGGATCTAGGTTATGATGAGAGACAAGAAGGAGTTTGAAATGCTCTGTTATTGTCACTAAGACCGTAGCCAGATTTAATACTCTCCCTTCAATCCATCTGGCTGTTTTCTTCAGTAAAAGAGGACGGGAACGCTCGATTACAGTTGCATCGTTTACCTCCAATACCAGAGGGCATTTTTTTATTCTGGAGAAATAGGCTCCGGCAAAGCTGTTCAACGCATACCGTTCGTAAATAAGAGTATATGGTCCACCAACACGCCACTGATTATGCAACTTCCATAATGCAATCACATTATATAAAACCTCGCACAGCTCAAAAGAAATTTGAGGTGCCTTGCCTGCAAACCATCGTAACAGTTTGGTCAACAAGCTTTCTTTATCTTTATTTGGCCCATTATGCTTGTATGGATCTATCCCTGGAGGTCCAACAATATCTACAGTCCAACCAAAAGCACGGAATCCGTCCACCATCCCTCGAATATGGGCACCCTCCGCCCCTTGCCCCTGAGTACGATGCAGGTAAAGTACGCGGCCAGATTGCTTCATCTCATTTCTGCTCATTGGTTTTAGACTGTTCATATACCAACTGTAAGAACTCAAACACTTCGGTGGCCACATTCTGCCAGGTTCGCCCTTGGCCGTGCAGATATATACGATCCCTGTTCCACTGCCGCTGAAAAGCACCCCTTAAGGCATCGACAAAAGACCTCACATCCCTCTCAACGATCACTCCGAGATCGGGAGAACAGACAATATCCGGTATACCATCGACCTTGGTCGCCACAACCGGTGTACCACAGGCCAGTGATTCACTGACCACATTGGGCCACCCTTCCCTGCTGCTTCCCAGAAAAAAAAGATCTGCCGCGTTATACCACATCACCAGTTCCTGGTTGTCGATCTCACCAATAAGCTTGGTTTGTTCCTGTAAACCAGCTGCTTTTATCTGTGCGGCAAGCCTGTTTCGTTCTTCTCCATTGCCGACAATATATGTATTAAAGTTCAGCTCTCCCTGCTTTTGCAAAATTGCAAGAGCTTCAATCAGCAAATGGATTCCTTTTCGCTCAATCAACGATCCAACGGTTAACAAAATTTTCCCCTCTTCATCCAGCCCAAGTTTCCGTCGAG
>WFZC01000154.1 GCA_015489765.1 Desulfobulbaceae bacterium | reverse complement strand
GCCGCTTCCCTGCCAGGAAACAGCATGGAGGGAACAAAGCAATCCTTGAGCACGCCCTGTTGTACATCCTGCTCAATCCGCCTCAACAGCCGGTCATCCCTTGTCTGCAGCCCGGCAACGGAGGGGGCCCGGCCCATCAGAAAAATTCTGCTGCCGATATTTCCCCAGACCCTGGTGAACAGGGCATCCGCCCTCCTGGTCTGTTCACTGACCGTGTTCATGGAGTCAAGTGAGACATAAAACCGGGGCCGGGCAAAAAAAAGCAGGCCGCAAAAGACTAGCAGGGCCAGGATCAATCCCGTTTTACCGGTGGCGTACAGACGATCAACAAGATATTGCAAAACCGGTCTGCGGGCAGGCGCCGACTTCATCCCGGTACAGATTGGCGGCAGGGCCAGGTGGACAAAGAGAAAGGAAAAGAAGATACCAAGAGCTGTGAAGCGACCCAGTTCCGTAAAGATCGGGAAACCGGAAACAGCAAGAATCAGGAAAGCGCCGATGGTGGTCAGCACCGCCATGATGCCGATGGCCCGGACCTCGCGGGAGGCCTTGCTGCCGCTCCCCTCGCCGGAGTAATCGAGAAAGAGCAGGTAGGCGATGCCGTGATCGACCGTAATCGAGATAAGGGCGCCGCCAAAACCAAGGACCATGATGGAAATATCCGGATACAACAGGGAATACACAAACAGGGCGATGCCGGTTCCGGCAAGGGCGGGAACCAGGGAAAGAATGCCGATAAGCGGTCGGGAAAAGGAGAGCATGAGCAGCAGGGCGATTCCCGCTGTTGCCAAGGCAAGGGCCAGATTGACATCACGCCGGATTATCCGCTCATTGTCCAGGGCGGCCCGGTACGCCCCGACCGGTGTCAGCGTAATGGTTGCCCCGCTATGCCTGGCGGCCAGGTCATTAGCCAGGGAAGAGAACAGAGCGGCTATCCGCCGCGCCTGGCCGGTATCGGTGGAACCGGCCAGGGGCCTTGCCGTCAGCAGCAGGTGACGGCCGTCTGTAGACAGCAGGTGCCCCTGGATAAAACGGGCCGAAAGCGTCGGGGCCAGCGGCGCCATCCTTGCCATGACCAGATCTTTCAAATTCAGGGGATCACTACCGATGAACCTGGCCTGACCAATCCCCTCCATGGTGGCGAGGGACTGATGCAGTTGGTGAAGATGGGGCTTAAGCCATGATCGGTCCAGGCGAGGCGCAACTTTTTCTTCGAGTTGCCGGGCCGAAAACAACAGGGGCAGGGTTCGGGACACATGGAGTGCCAGCTCCGGAATTAAATCGCCGATATCATCGGTACCGACCTGGGTAAACAGGCCGCTCTGCCGCATCTTTTTCTCTAAGTAATCGCCGCATTCCAACAGGAGTTCCTGCTGAAAAGGCCGGACCGTCAGATCAACGGCAACCTGGTCATGGATGGGGTGGTTGGCAAAAATGGTCAAACCATCGGCCACCACCGGATCTCCGGCGGGCAGGGAATGGATGACATCGGTGTCAATATCAAGACGCAGCAGTCCGGCACCGGCGAGAACAACGGCAAGCAGAAGGATGACGGACAGACGACGAAAATTTACCATGGACGATTATTACAGCCACCAGAGAGCCAGTAGCCCCATGCCGACCAAGTGGCTGAGAAGAAGCACGGTCTTGTTGTTCTGGTAAAATTCATTGACCCGCTGCAAAAAGGGAAGACCGCCCAGCAGACGCCGCAGCCGGTCAATGGCCACGGTCTGGTTGTCCGTTGTCGAGAGCCCCTGAAAGGCGCACATTGGATAGAGGGCATAATAATTTTGGCATCGCTCTTTAAGCATGGTGTCATAAGGCGTGCCGCGCCAGGGTTGGCACGCTATGGTCTCGGCAAAATCCCTGTGCACTCCATAGCCATGGGAAAGACACCGGTAGCTGACAGCGGCCAGGCTGTTGCCGATCCTGCGGCTGCCGGAAGTTATACAGCCCAGAAAAAAGGCGTTCCACCGGGGCATGGCGGCCAGATCCTCGCAGGCGGCCGCCAGCGCCCGCGGACTAAATCCGCGAAAAAAGACATCATCCTCAAAAAGCAGGATCGTCTCTGCTCCGGCACCAAGGCCCTTGTTCAGGCAATGGATATGGGACTCAAAAATTCCCTGTTCCCGGTTTTCCGGATGCGGGTCAACCAGGACAAATTCCACCCGGTCCATCAGACCGACACCGGCAAACTCCTGTTTTGCCTGTCTGCGCCGATCCGCCCGTTCATGCAGGGAGATACAGTAAACCCTGTCGAAAAAATCCCAGCTTCGCTCCTGGTTGCCGCCGCCCTGATGCACCTGTCAATGCCCTTCCCGCTTGCCCGTGGACCTGGTTATCGGGTAGAATATAAAATTATTCATTTTGTTCAAGAATTCCTCTTGCCAGAGCGTACTGATGATCCGACCATTTATCCAACGGCTTGCCAGGAAAGAATTTATCCGCCGGGCCATGGAGGAGCAGGCAGACCTTGCCGCCTTCAAGGAAAAGCCGTCTCCACGGATCATTGCCGGCGTTGCCGCCATCCTTTTCAGCTACATCATCGGCTGGCCGGCGGTCGCCGTTATCGGAGTCATTGCCGCCAAACTGCATGAACCCTGGCTGGCCGCCATTGGCTGCCCGCTTGTTTACGGCCTTTCCCATCTTGTCTTTCTCTTCGGCATGTACCTGGCCGGGGCCACCTATTCCATGATTTTCCTCCGCTGGCTGACCAGGGTCGGCATGGAAAAACTGCTTGCATGGACGGAAAAACCGTCAAGCGCCGGGTAAAATTTGACATCTTGCATCTCCAATTATACCTGCAACAAATAAAAACTTTCCGTGCGGCTTCAGTTAAAGTAACACATCATGCCTTTGATAACGTTCATCAAAAATGTTTCTTGAGAAACATGATTTTCAAGAATCATCTCCTGAGTCATGCTCTTCAATTTTTCGGATGAACTTTTCGTGACACTCGAGACACAGCCAATTCCGGTTACCATCGGTCCATCCGGTATTTTCTTCCTCTTTCTTGCTATCAAACAAAGTGTGCCAACAAATTACACAGTGGTCATGCGTCCAACCATCCTCGACCAAATCAACCTTGTCCGGGTCGAACTTCTGACCAACATATTGACTGATACGTCCCCCTTTTTTGTGGATGAGCGCAGACGTAGCCTGCCATCGTTGTCGTTTCCACGAATGTTGGCGGCACCAGTCAATATCCTCCTGGATATCGACAAGTTTCCACTTTTCCCCGTGAAGCGTTATGTATCTGTCATCTTTCATTCATTACTCGTCATTTTCACGAACTCAGTATTTGTAGACCACAAATATGAGCCTTATACCACCTCCTGCATCACCAGGCCGAAAATCTCCTCACACACCCGGCCCTGTTCATCTGCCAGTACAAGATCAAAGGACAGGCGACCACCATCACTACCAAGCAGCACTGCCCGCACGGTATACACCTCTCCCGGCCTGGTCGGCAGATGGACAACCCGACCGGAAAATCCCACCGGCAACGGTATGCATCCCAACCTCTGCTGTCCAAACACGGCCGCCGCATGCATGGCCCCGTCCAAGGGGAATGGTGAACCGAGCAGTTCTGTACCGGGACTAGCCTGCCCCATTACCGGCGCCCGCACCCTGGCCCGCACCTCTTGATCATTCATGGTCAAGGGACCTTGCAAATTTCGATAGGCCGGGCCAAAGGAGATATATCTCCCGTACACCTCGTCGGCATCCATGGAGGCAGTGGCCGAAAAAAGGGTCTGTTCGACCGGCGGGAGATCTCTTTCCCTTTCCGGGCGCCGGGGAAAAACGACCCGGGCATATTCAACCATTCTCGTCATGGTCGGCAACACCTTTTTCTGCAGCAAAATAGCCGTTATCGAACCATCGCCGGATGTCTCCAGTTCGACCGTCAGCGGCAAGGTGGCCGCCCCGGCCGGGATTTCCAGAAAACGGACAAACCGGCCGTTTTCCATACTGCCTACATCCGCCTCCGGAAAGCGGTTCTTTGTCTCCGCGGCCAGAAGCAACAGGATTTCCACCATGGGCAGGACAGCCCGACCGGCAAGGGCATGATCAAACAGCCAGGGCCGGACAGCAAGGGTCACCGGCACCCGCAACGGTGCTATTTTTGGGGAAATTCCCGCCATAACCGTCGTGTCTTGGCGTCAATTTCCACCGGCAGACCGCTGTCGGCCGCCACGGCACAGTGGCGGGTGAAACCGGTGCAGACGATATCACCGTCATCGGCGCGGGTAATCAGGTAATCAAACTGCAGTTTGACCAGCTCAAGCTCGCCCGGACGGGTGTGGATATACATCAGATCATCATAAAAAAGCGGGGTGTAATAGTTGAGCTCGGTCTTGATAATGGGATAGATAAAACCGCTTTCCTCTATCTTTTTATAGGGATAGGAGGCATGACGCATGAAGGACGCCCGCCCGAACTCAAAATATTTCAGATAGTTGGCATGATAAACGACCTGGGAGCGGTCGGTGTCCACGTACAGGGTGCGCAGCTCGCACCGGTGCCAGATCCTGCCGCTGTTGGCGTCCCTGACAAAGGGGGTGCCATTGAGGAGTTCCGGGATAAAGGGTTTGGGCCGCATGGTCTCTTACACTCCCCTGATCACAAGACAACAGTTGGTGCCGCCAAAACCAAAGGAGTTGGACAGGACAAATTCATGGGGATGTTTGCGCACCTGGTCGGGCACCAGGTCAAGGTCGGCAAACTCCGGGTCGGCAAGATGGTTGACCGTGGGCAGGACAATCCCCTTTCGCATGGCCTCGATGGCCAGGGCGGCCTCGATGGCGGCGGATGCGCCCAGGCTGTGACCGACCTGGGACTTGTTGGCCGACACGGGGATTTTGTCTAAAAATTTGCTAAAAACAGACCGCAGACACTCCGCCTCCGTGGAATCACCGGTCCGGGTGGAGGTGCCGTGCGCATTGACGGCCCCGATATCAACCGGCGCAATCCCGGCATCACCAATGGCGTCTTCCATGGCCCTGGTCACGGTTTCCCGGTTGGGACGGGTGAAATGATGGGCATCCGAGTTCCAGCCGACACCGGCGATTTCCGCCCGGGCCTCCAGGCCATGGGCCGTTACCATTTCTTCGGCGGCCAGCACCAGCACACCGGCGCCTTCGGCCAGGACAAAACCCTTGCGGTCCAGACTGAAAGGACGTGAGGCCTGGGTGGGATCATCACAGGCCCGGTCCTTGAGGCCGATCTTGATGGTGGCCAGCATATTGGCAAATCCCTGGATAATTTCCGGTATCAGGCAGGTTTCCACCCCGCCGGCGAGGACAAAATCACAATCGCCGTCCCGGATCATGCGGGCGCCGATGGCAATGGCATGGTTGCCCGAGGCGCAGGCTCCCTGGGGGGAAAAAATCGGACCGGTGAATCCCAGCAGCATACCCGCCTTGCCGGCGGGCAGGTTGGCGCAGACATTGGGCAGCAGGTAGGGGCTGACCTTGAACGGTCCCCGGTTGACATAATTGTCCATGGCGATGCGATAGGCATCAGTGCCGTTTAAGGCCGAGCCGATCAGGCAGCCCATGCGGGGTCCGGTTTCCGGGGTGACTTCAAGGCCGCTATGGGCAAGGGCGCGACGACAGACCTCCATGGTGAGAAAGACATAGGCCGCGTCCCAGAGCGAGGCCTCCTTGCGGTCGACAAAAGGCAGCCCGGCCGGATCCCAGCCAGGGATTTCGCCCACCACATTGGCCCGGCTCTCTGTCGCGCAGCGGGTCAGGCGCCGGAAACCGGCCCTGCCGGCCACCGCACCCTGCCAGCTGGCGGCAAAATCACTGCCGAGACAGGTGGCCACATCGTATCCGACCACAAAGACCCTTCTGTTTTTCGCTGGTTGCATACTTGTTATTTCCGGAAATAACAAGCGGCCAATAATGCTTGCACAACCGGTGAAGTTTTGATGAACAATTTTATAAGGTTATTCACAGATTATATTTTCAACTCGGCAAGATAAACATGCTGTTTCAGGGTCGCCGGAGGTGCAATGAGATCAATCTCTGCCGGAAGGATCCCGGATACTTCCCATGACAGCGCGTTATCGGGAAATCCTGAATGGACCAGGCAGGCGACTGATTATTTATTTTAGATATGCACCTGTAATGATGAAAATCTCGGTGACGAACTATAGCTACGCCATCGTTTGCGGGCGATTACTGCCCTATAACTTTTTGGAAGGGTACAACTTTGGATTGGGAGTGATTTTTATACGTCGCCCAGTCCGGAGAATACTGTTCTGCCTGGTTGCCCCAGGATACCCAGCCTTTGCGGGGGCCTCTGGCAAATAATTCTAAAAATGGTCCCCAACTACATGATTCGATAATATCGTATTGTTCGTCAGGTTTTCTGCTATGCTCTCTCTTTCGAGCGGAAATAATGTTTTCCTGGCTCCGTCCCGGTTGAAGAGTACGAGCGTTTTTCCCTCGTACACCAAAAAGAATGATCTCGGTCACATTCCGAAAATAAAAACCCACTCCCCGCCGGTCCGGGCCGCCATCCTTCCTTATCTTGTACCAAATCAGATTAGTCTTATAAGTAAATCCCCAATGTTCCATGACTTTTAACCCTTCAGCCAAAAGAGCATTGGGAATCCATAAATATAAATGGGCTGTATCATTGACTATTGCCTCTACCGGCAGATCACAAATTTCATTGAGCTTCATGGTAGGATAGCGGGACAACCGTTTGTGCTCCGGCGCCATTTTCCCGGTACGATTTTTAAACTGCCAGGGCGGATCAGCCAGTATGGTTGAAAATTTATTATTGCCGGCAAATTTTAATAAATCATCGGCTGCAGATATTTTGCTCATAGCTATTCATCCTCAACATATAATTTTCTGGAAATGCCAAAAACGAGCAAAGGACATCCTGCACCGCTTCCACCTTCTATCCGGGGAAGAAGTTTACTCATATGAGTTGTGGAAGCACCAAATGACTGCCCTCTACCGAGATCATTGAAGATCTCCTGCAATTCATCACATCTTGTTATGATAACACCCACGCTGATGGCTCGCAAATCAAACAATAAACGAAAATTATTGAGGTCACGATCATAAAATGGATCTTTATTATTCCATTCTATCTCAAGAGCGATACGATTTTTATAACAATCTATCTTATGCGTTGGCGTGTCCATCGACTGCTCATCGACCACCACCCTGGTTGAAAATTTTTTTTCTTGCCAACCTTTCTGGTAGAGGAATTCATCAATAAATCCGGAAATTTTTGACTTTCGACCGCCACCTCTTGTCAACCAGCTTTTATACAAGCGAAACTCAGACAGGACTTCAATGATATCATTCCATTCATCGGGGAAATCGCTTGCCAGGATCGCGCATGCATGTTTCCACTCATGGATTTCGTATAATTCTCTTATTTCAAATGGTATCTGATCCAAGGTCATCATAATGCCTTATTTGCTCTATTCAATTCTTGTATCCAATTGCAGGCACAGCGTCAACAGGCATCAGATGATACCCTCTATCCAACCCATTGCAAAGGATGCTTGCGTTACGCTATAGCGGCATCACAGACACTTCCTATCCGATTTTTTCCGTTAATTTCCTTTTCTTTCAGGAGATATGTTTAAACACCGCACAGCTGTTGCAACCGCCGAATCCAAAGGAATTCTTGAGCACAAATTCCTGGGCAAGGGCCCGGCTTCCCTCGGCAATACAATCAATTTCCATGGATGGGTCCGGTGTATAGTTGATGGTGGGCGGCAGGACATTATCCCGCATGCCAAGCAGGGTCAGCACGGTTTCCACAACGCTGG
>WFZC01000153.1 GCA_015489765.1 Desulfobulbaceae bacterium | reverse complement strand
TGGATGGAATCATGCATGCAGACACATCCCTGGTGATCAGGGGGCCGGGAAAATAATGCCTGCATCCTCTCAGCGTCTTTTTGTGCATTATTATGAATACAATTAAGCTTTCATGAAAAATTGCCGCCTGACCTCTGCATCACAGAACAATGAAAAATGCTCACATCTGACGAATATGATGTACTTTTTAGTTCACTTGTTCCACTGAGTCTACGTGTACCTGACCTCAAACGAAAATTCTGATTTTTCAAGGCGCCCATCACATTTTGGGAAACGCATCTTTTTTATGCCGTGAGGCAGAAGCACAAAAGAGGTCAGATTTTTAAAGCCTATTATTTTCCTAGGCATCTGCCCGGGATCAGGGCCTTTGCTCAGCAATAAATTACTTGGTTTTCAGTTAGTTATTTTGATGGTAGGATTTTCAGGCGTTATTCTACCTTGCCGATGCACCAGTGACAAGGAAAAATTATGTTGCAGGAAAGAAGGGAGGGCCATTGCTCTTCTGCCGGGAACCTTTTCTTTTTTTGACAGATGAAGACAGCCCATGTTAGATTGTGGGTTATCTGTACATGCCTGGGTAACAGGCGCGTCCATTTTCCATAGAACAGTTGAGTGCGAAAAACAGGAAAAACATATGGGGATGGCAGCACAGCCATACCGATCTTTATTTTTCAATGGTGATGCCGTCGTAAAAACTTCGATCTACTGCGTCGTGTGTCCTGTGGCGATTCTCGACATACTACATGTATAGTCAAGACCCGCCACAGAACACTACTCCTTGTAGATCTGTGTTTTTACTTAGCCATCTTTAAGCATTGGCTATATTTTTTACGAGTTCATCAATGGTGACATATATGAATACCGAACAGTCCAGCGAATTTTTCGCTCGCGCCAGAAAAGTGATTCCCGGAGGAGTGAATTCTCCAGTCCGTGCCTGTAAGTCGGTAGGCTGTGATCCGCTTTTTGTCCAACAGGCCGAGGGGTGTACCATCATTGATGCGGACGGTAATTCCTATGTTGATTTTGTCTGTTCCTGGGGACCGATGATCCTTGGTCATGCCCACCCCGCTGTTGTTGAGGCTATCAAGGTAACGGCGCCTCTTGGCACCAGCTTCGGTGCTCCCACCTCGCTTGAGGTAGAGCTTGCCGAACTGGTCTGTGATTCCGTGCCCTCGCTGGAAAAGGTCCGTTTCGTCAGCTCCGGAACCGAGGCGACCATGAGCGCGGTGCGGCTGGCGCGCGGCTACACCGGCAGGGATGTGGTGGTGAAGTTCGACGGCTGTTATCATGGCCATGCCGATTCGTTTCTGGTCAAGGCCGGGTCCGGATTGATCACCCTTGGGATTCCGGGCAGCCCAGGAGTGCCGGAGGATATTGTCAAAAATACCCTGTCCATTCCCTATAATGATACGGAGATACTTGAAGAGACGTTGCGGGCCAAGGCCGATGACATTGCCTGCGTCATTGTTGAACCCGTTGCCGGCAATATGGGGGTGGTGGTGCCGGAGATGGAATTTCTGCAGACCCTGCGGTCCCTGACAGAGGAGCTGGGAATTGTCCTGATCTTTGATGAGGTGATCACCGGTTTTCGCCTGGCGCTTGGCGGTGCCCAGGAAAGATTCGGTGTGCTGCCCGACCTGACCTGTCTGGGTAAGATTATCGGGGGTGGTCTGCCGGTGGGCGCCTATGGCGGCAGGCGGGAAATAATGGACCAGGTGGCTCCGGATGGTCCGGTATACCAGGCGGGAACACTTTCCGGTAACCCCCTTGCCATGGCTGCCGGTCTGGCCATGCTGAAGGTCGTCCGTCAGCCAGGTTTTTATTCTGAGCTTGAGGAAAAAAGTGACTGGTTCGCCGGCGAACTTGCCGCAATTGGCGCAAAGAGCTCCGTGCCGATCGTGTTGAACCGGATCGGCTCCATGATGACCTGTTTTTTTGTCGAAGCACCTGTCCGTGATTTCAAGACGGCCTCAGCAGCTGATACCAAACGCTACGGGCAACATTTCAGACAGATGCTCGCCGGTGGTGTCTGGCTTGCGCCCTCCCAGTTTGAGGCAATGTTCATATCTGCTGCACATGACCGTACTTCCTTGGAAAAGGCGCTGGCAATGACTGAATCGTCATTCAAAAAGTTGGCTGAGTGACAAAAAAATCGTTGCGTTTGCCGTTGTTGCATGCTACCAATCACCTGATTGAAAAATGAGTATATAGGAGAGAGAGCCAATGTCTGAAGGACGGCGGGAATTGTTCAGTCAGCTGGCCACCTACAGTCATGTAGGAATGACGGTGGTTATCTCTGTTTTTATCGGTCTTGGAATCGGCTGGTATCTTGATTACAAGGTCTTTCATGGCAAGACGGCGCCGTACCTCACCTTTGTTTTTCTGGGAGTCGGTATTCTTGCCGGCTTTAAGACCCTGTATGATCTGTATCAAAAGATGATGCGGGACTAACAGGCAAGATTACATGGCCCGAAAGAAGTCGGAAGGAAGAGTTTTACAGACAATTCAGCAGGTTTCCCTGTTGTTGACCGTTATCTTTATTGGGGGTGGTTACCTGTTGTGGGGGCCACTGTTTGCCCGGTCAGTTTTGGTTGGTTCCCTGCTGGTCAACGGCAGCTTCTGGATGCTGAAGCGGGACGCGGAACAGGTCCTCGGCCGGGTGGCGACGAGCAGTCCCGACATGGTGCGTACTGTTCAGCGGCTGGAACGTGTGCGTTTTGTGTTTAAATTTTATGCCAAGCTTATCATTCTCGGTCTGTTGCTGTATGCCGTCTCAACGAGGATGCAGCTCAACATGATAGGCGTGGCCTTAGGTCTGTCCACCGTGATGCTCAGTGTTATTGGTGTTGTTGTCAGCGGCGGCAGGAAACTATATTCCATACAGAGTGCTTAAGGAGTTAAAAGGCTATGGAAGAACCAATTTTATTTATTTCCCTGATTCTCAGCAAAATGGGACTGCCCGTTCCCGAGACAACTGTTGGTCATACCCTGCTTGAAAAGCTGTGTACCCCTTATATGACCTATACCTGGCTGGTAATGGCCTTTTTAATTATTGTCCCGAAGCTGACTATGAGGAAGCTGGAGATCGTTCCTGGTAGTGGTCAGAACTTCTGGGAGGTCATTATTTCCGGCCTCATGGATACGTTCGAGGAGAGTCTCGGTGAAAAAGGGGCGAAAATGCTGTATCCCATGATGGCAACTTTTTCTCTGTATATTGTCGTTGCCAACATGATCGGTTTGATTCCCGGTTTTATGTCACCGACCTCAAACTGGAACATCACCTTGGCCATGACGCTTATTGTATGGTTTACCCATCATTTCCTTGGGTTCCGCACCCATGGCATCAAGTATTATAAACATTTCATGGGGCCGGTGCCTGCCATCGCACCCTTTATGTTTCTGCTTGAGCTGATCTCCAACTTTGCCCGTATTCTTTCACTCTCCATGCGTCTTTTCGGAAATATCGTAGCCAAGGAGATTTTGCTTGCCGTGCTCTTTATGCTTGCCGGCGCTTACTTTGCCCCGCTGCCAATACTCTGTCTTGGTGTTCTTGTTTCCCTGGTGCAGGCGGCGGTATTTGTATTGCTGTCCGTAAGCTACTGTGCCCAGGCCATGGAACCCGCACATTGATCAGATTTAAATTTCCGTTCATCGGAGAAGAAGGCCAAATATATATAACTTTTTAGGAGGAACGTTCAAATGGACAAGATTCATCTCGCATTAGTTTGCATCGGTGCTGCACACGCAATCGGATTTGCCGGCCTTGGCGCTGGTATTGGTATGGGTTCCGGTGTTCTCGGCGCCTGTCAGGGTGTTGCTCGTAACCCCGAAGCAAAAGGTGCGATCACCACCACCATGATTCTTGGTATGGCTCTTGTTGAGTCCATCGCTATTTATGGTCTGGTAATTGCCTTTATTCTGCTCTATGCCAACCCGTTCAAAGCAGCACTGGGTCTGTAAGAACAGAATACCTCAGTACTGACCAAGAGGGAGCTGCGGCATCTGCCGTGGCTCCTTTTTTTTTGCTAATTTTTTGTCAAATCACTTTTCCCGGAGGAAACAGGCCATGGGTGGGAACAAAACCATGCATCTTGTCAGTCTCGGCTGTGCCAAGAACCTTGTCGATTCCGAGGTGATGCTGGCTGTCCTGGAAAATGCCGGCTACACACCGGTTGAGGAACCGGCGCAGGCAGGACTGTTGCTTGTCAACACCTGTGGTTTTATTCAGCCGGCCGTGGAAGAGGCGGTGGACCATATTTTACGCCTTGCCCAATACAAGGGGCCGGAGACCCTGTTGGTTGTTTGCGGCTGCCTTGTCCAGCGCTATGGGGAACAATTAGTTGAAGAACTGCCAGAGGTTGACCTCTTTGTCGGCATCAATGAAACAGTAAAAATTGCAGACCTGATCAAAGAGATAACAGAAGCCGCCAAGCCGGCCTTGCATCTGCATCCACCCCGGTTTCTCATGACCAGCTCGACTCCGCGCCGGTTGGCAACCCCGTTTTATCAGGCCTACATGAAGATAACCGAGGGGTGCGACAATCGTTGCACCTATTGCCTTATTCCCGCCATTCGTGGGGATTTGCGAAGCCGCACCATTAAAGACCTTGTCTGTGAAGCACAACGGCTTGAAGAGGAAGGCGTTGGTGAATTGTGTCTCATTGCCCAGGACCTGACCGCCTATGGAAATGATCTTTCGCATAAGGAGACCCTGCCCCGGTTGCTGGAGCAGTTGCTCCGGACGACAGCTATCCCCTGGTTTCGTCTCCTTTATCTGTATCCAACCTCCACCAATGAGGAACTTCTCGCCCTGATGGCACAGGAGAAGAGGATCGTCCCCTATCTTGATATTCCCTTTCAACATGTCAGCGACCAGATCCTGCGTGCCATGAATCGTCGCTACACCCTGGAGGACCTTGATCGACTCGTTGCAACAATCCGTCGCTACCTGCCCGAATGTGCCATTCGTTCAACTCTGCTGGTCGGTTTTCCCGGCGAGACGGAACAGGATGTTTTTCTGATGATCAACTGTCTCGAGCGCTGGCATCTTGACCATGTGGGGGTCTTTCAATACCAGGATGAACCGGAATGTGCTGCCCACCGATTTGCGGATAAGATTTCTCCGGAAGAAAAAGAGGAGCGGTATGACAGGATAATGAATGTTCAGGCCGGGATCAGCGCAGGTAACATAAAACGGTTTGTGGGACGGGTGGAACCAGTGCTGGTTGAAGGAGTCAGCGCTGAAACAGAGCTGTTACTTGAGGGCAGGACACGTTTTCAGGCCCCGGATATCGATGGCTGTGTTTACATTGCCGACGGAAGGGCCAATCCGGGGGATATTGTTCCGGTGCGCATAACCGAAGCCCATACCTATGATCTGGTGGGGGAAATAATTCAGGAGTAGATATGGTCAGGCTCCTGTGCGGACGTGGTCGGATAAATTCAGCACACCACTGCACGCCGCCACGCAGAACGCTTCGGCCATCTACCTGCGGAAGCGTTATTTTTTTCGGTTCTCGTTGACCCGTTCACGCAGGTCCTTACCGACCTTGAAAAAGGGAAGTTTTTTCGGGGCAACCTTGATCTTTTCCCCGGTCTTGGGATTGCGACCTGTATAGGAATCATATTTCTTGACCACAAAGGAGCCGAACCCTCTGATTTCGATGGAATCACCCTGTGCTAGGGCATCGCTCATGGTATCGATAATGGTGTTGGTGATCGATGCCGCCTCACGAACAGGTAGCTGCATTTTTTCCGCCAAGGCTTCAATCAGTTCTGATTTGTTCATGCTGTTCTCCCTCACGCAGCAGGTTTGAAACTCGGTCTGTCAGATTCCTTTTCGATAAACCAGGATGGCTGGGCCATATTTTTGGACCACAGCCACAACGAATGATGAAAATAGTCCGAAATGACACGGCTACATGGCCTATTTTCGGTTAAACGCTTCAATTTTCTTTAACTATGAAGATTTAATCAGGTATGTTTTTGATTGTAAAG
>WFZC01000152.1 GCA_015489765.1 Desulfobulbaceae bacterium | reverse complement strand
GAGGTCAAGAAAGGCCCGATTTTCGCCTCCATGATCCTGGCCGATGAAATCAACCGGGCTCCGTCCAAGGTCCAGTCGGCCCTGCTTGAAGCCATGCAGGAAAAACAGGTGACCATCGGCGAGGAGAGCTTTAACCTGCCGGAACTTTTTCTGGTGCTGGCGACCCAGAACCCCATTGAGCAAGAGGGTACTTATCCCCTGCCCGAGGCCCAGGTCGACCGTTTCATGCTCAAGGTGATTGTCGATTACCCGGACAGGAATGAGGAACGGCGCATCCTGGATACGGTTGCCCATACCGATGCCGCAACCCCGGTTCAGCCTATTATTGGTGCAGCAGACATCCTGGCCGCCCGCCGGGTTGTAGACACCATCTATCTTGATGACCGGATCAAGGATTATATCATCTCGCTTATCTTTGCCACCAGGGAGCCGGAAAAGGCAGGTCTTGACCTGAAGGGATACATTGAAACAGGGGCCTCCCCCAGGGCAACCATCAACCTCAAGCTCACGGCCAGATGCATCGCCTTTCTCCAGGGACGCGGCTATGTGATTCCCGACGATATCAAGGCCTGCGCCCCGGATGTCCTGCGTCACAGGATCCGCATCAGCTATGAGGCCGAGGCAGAGGGAATTACCAGTGAAGATATTGTCCGGCAGATCCTGGCAACCGTGCCGGTTCCCTGACGGAATTTTTCCTGGTTGACAGCAAGGCATCCTCCTTATGGAACAACAACTGACCAAAAAAATACTCAAAAAGGTCCGCCAGATCGAGGTACGGACCCGCCATCTTGTCGATGATACCCTGGCCGGCAGTTATCATTCGGTCTTCAAGGGCCGGGGCATGAACTTTGACGAGGTACGGGAATATGTGCCCGGTGATTCCATCCGCACCATTGACTGGAATGTCACGGCCCGCACCGGTGTTCCCCATGTCAAGAAATTCACCGAGGAACGGGAACTGACCATCCTGCTGGTCATCGATGTCTCCAATTCCGGCCTGTTTGGTTCCGGCGAGGAAACCAAGCGGGAGATGATGGCGGAACTGGGCTCGGTGCTTGCCTTTTCCGCTGTCCGCAACAACGACAAGGTCGGGCTTGTCCTCTTTTCCGATTTTGTGGAACTATACATTCCACCCAAAAAGGGACGGTCCCATATCCTGCGGGTGATCCGGGAAATTCTCTTCTTCCGGCCCCGGGGCAGGGGTACGGACATCGGCCAGGCCCTTGATTTCGTCAACCGGGTCAGCAAGCGCAAATGCGTCACCTTTCTCGTCTCCGACTTCTGCCTGCCCGGTGATTTCAGCCAAAGCCTGGAAGATTTGATGCCAAAACTCAGGCTGACCGGGCGTCGGCATGACCTGATCGGGGTTAGCGTGACCGACCCCAGGGAAAGGGAGTTACCCGACGTCGGCCTCCTCACCCTCGAGGACGCGGAAACCGGTGAGCAGATCCTGCTTGATACCGGTGATGACTGGACTCGCAAGGCCTATGCCAACCTGGCCGCTGACCAGCACCAACATTTACGGACTACCATGGGCAAAAGCGGCATTGACCTGCTTGAACTATCCACCGACAGCTCCTATATTGCCCCCCTGATCGGTTTTTTCCGCTCCCGCAGCAGGAGGATTGGACGATGATGGTTTTTTCCCTCCTCTTTTTCCTGTTCATACTCATGACGCCGCTGGATGGTGCCGCCGCCACCCCGCAGCCAGGGGGTCCCTTGTCAGCTCCGCCGATGCAACTGCATGACATAAAAGATGTCATTGTCCTGCCGGCGCCTGTTCCCTGGTGGTACTGGGCCGGCGGTATCCTGGTCCTGCTGCTTGTCCTTGTTGTTGTTTTCCTGCTGGTCAAACGACGCGGAAAGAAGGAAGAAAATGTGCTGTCAGCCGCTGAACAGGCGCTGGCAGAACTTGCGGCCGCACGTGCATTGATGCGTCCTGACCAAGCCCGCGCCTTTGCCATCAAGGTGGCTGATATTCTGCGCACCTATATTGAACAGCAATTTCACCTCTTCCGGCCCAACCTGACCACCCGGGAATTCCTGGGGGCCCTGACCGGGCAGGCCGACATGGAAAATTCCACCCTGGCCGCCTGGAATGAGCTGCTCAGGGATTGGCTGAACCATTGCGACATGGTTAAATTTGCCCGATATAATTTAACAAAAGAGGAAATGGAGCAAATGCTTGCCCAGGTTCGGCAGTTTGTCGAAGCAACAGGAAAAGAAGATGTACCGCCAAATGGTGGACAAAAAAACGGGGGACAGGAATAATGAACGTCTTTCGTTTTGCCTACCCGCAACTGCTCTGGCTGCTGGCCCTGTTGCCTTTGCTTGTCTTTCTCCGGGGCAGGAAGGGACCGGCGCCGGCCCTGGTCTTTTCCACCACCTCGGTGGCCCGGGTCATTGCCAACGGGCGAAAGTCACGTCCCGGAAGAATCCCCGCCATTCTCAGGCTGTTGACCCTTGCCCTGCTGATCATTGGCCTGGCCCGGCCCCAGTTCGGCAATACAACCACGACCATCGAGGCCTCTGGCATTGACATCCTGCTGGCGGTTGACGTTTCCGGCTCCATGGAGGCCCGTGATTTTACCTTGAACGGTCAACCGGCCAGCCGTCTTGAGGTGGTCAAGGCTGTGGTTTCCCGGTTTATCAAAGAGCGCCCCAACGACCGGATTGGCCTGCTTGCCTTTGCCGGCAGACCCTATCTCGTCTGTCCGTTGACCCTGGACCATGACTGGCTGCAGAAACGGCTCGACACCCTGAAAACAGGCATGATCGAAGACGGGACTGCCATCGGCTCCGCCATTGCTGCGGGAACCAACCGCCTTCGCCACTCCAGGGCAAAATCCCGGATTCTCATTTTGCTCACCGATGGAATGAATAATGCGGGAAAAATCGCCCCGCTTACCGCTGCCGAGGCAGCAGAGACCATGGGCATCAGGGTATACACCATCGGCGCCGGAACCAGGGGTGAGGCGCCCATGCCGGTTGTTGATCAATTCGGCCGCAAACGGCTGGTCAGGGTCAGGGTTGATATTGATGAGGAAACTCTGCGTAAGGTGGCTGCCAGGACCGGAGCCCGGTATTTTCGGGCCACCAACACCAAATCACTGGAAAAGATCTATAAAGAGATCAATAAGTTGGAAACAACAACCCGCAAGATTAAACATTTTTCCATGTATCGGGAGCTGTTTCCCTATCCGGTCCTGATGGCCCTGTTGCTGATTGGCGCTGAACTCATTGTAACCAGAAGACGACTTCCATGATGATGACTGTTCATTTTGCCCGCCCTATATGGCTTGTTGCTGGTACTCTGGTCTGTTGTACGGTCCCTGTCCTGTTGTGGATAAACACGGGCCGGCAACAGAAAAGACTAGCCCGCTTTGCCTCGAAAAAGATGTGGCGGCAGCTGACCGCCAATGTCTCGCAAACCAGGCGCCGGCTGAAAACAGTACTGGTGCTAACCGCTGTATTGGCCTGTTTTGTCGCCCTGGCCAGGCCCCAATACGGAGAACGATGGATTGATGTCAAACAAAAGGGCATTGATATCCTTATCGGCCTTGATACCTCCCGGTCCATGCTGGCACCTGATGTGCGGCCCAACCGGCTGGCACGGGCAAAACTGGCGATCAGGGATTTTGTTGACCGATTGGACGGCGACCGGGTCGGCCTGTTGCCCTTTGCCGGCACCTCCTTTCTGATGTGCCCCCTGACCACCGATTACAACGCCTTTAAGGAATCCCTTGATGCCATCACCCCGGCAAGTATTCCAGTGGGCGGCACCAACATTGCCGAGGTGATCACCCGGGCCGGGAAAATTTTGCATAACGAATCCAATTACAAGATACTCATCCTGGTCACCGATGGTGAAAATCTTCAGGGCAAGGCCCTGGCCGCGGCCAGGAAAGCCGCACAGCAAAAGATGACCATTTATACGGTCGGGGTCGGCACCAAGGCCGGGGAACTCATTCCAGACACCACGAACCAGGGCGGCTTTATCAAGGACGAAAACGGCAATTTTATCCGTTCCCGGCTGGATGAAAAGACGCTGACCAAAATAGCCGAACTCACCGGGGGAATCTATGTGCCCCTGGGCTCCATGGGGCAAGGATTTACCACCATTTATCAGGAGAAACTTAAACTCGTTCCCAAGGAAGAACACCAGGAACGAAAACAGCGCCAGCCCATTGAACGTTTTTACTGGCCCCTGGCCCTGGCCATCCTTCTTCTCGTTCTCGAATTTGTTGTTTCAGGCAGAAAATCATCCGGTTTACCGGGGTTCCCCTTTATCCAGACGGCCGGGCGCCGACTCTTTAACCAGAGGAAATTACTTATTGTATTTCTTTTTCTCTTTATTCGGCCAGTAGCTGCCAATGGTTTGACCACTGATCAGCTCTTTCATGCGGGAAAACTCGATCAAGCGGAGAAAGAGTATACAGCGGCCCTGAAGAAACAGCCGGGCAACCCGATTCTGGAGTTTAATCTCGGCGATGTCCAGTATAGAAAAAAGAACTTTGCCAGGGCAGAAGAGTCATTTTCCAGTGCCCTGGCAACCGATGATCTTGCCCTCCAGGCCAGGGCCTATTTCAATCTCGGCAATACCCGCTATCAACTGGGAAGGGCCGCTCTGAAGACCGACCCGGAACAGACCATCGAACAGTACACCAGGGCGATTAAAGCGTATGAAGGATGCCTCAAGCTGCGGCCCGGGGACAAGGATGCCCGGG
>WFZC01000151.1 GCA_015489765.1 Desulfobulbaceae bacterium | reverse complement strand
TTGCGGGCATGATGGTCCAGGGCTGGCCAAGGGTGGTGATGCAGCGGGGGCGGGTGGTCATGGAGAATGAACAACTCAAGGCGGCCAGGGGAGCCGGTTCCTTTGTCGAGCGTAACATCGATCAAAACTCAAGAGCGTTGCCATGAAAAAAGACCTTTTTGTCTGTACCGATATAGATACCCTGCTCCCCTGGATCCTCGCTGATCTGGAAGAGCGCAATGAAATATTCGGCATCAACCGGGACCAGTTCTTTCTCCCCTCCCCCGATGACCCCTTCCGCATGACCCGCTACGGCAGCCTGCTGGAAACGCCGCTCGGCGTTGCCTCGGGCCCGCATACCCAGTTGGCCCAGAACATCGTCACTGCCTGGCTTACCGGCAGCCGTTATATTGAGCTGAAAACCGTGCAGGTGCTTGACGAACTCGATGTGACCAAACCCTGCATCGACATGACCGATGAGGGCTATAACTGCGAGTGGTCCCAGGAGTTGAAGCTTGAGGAGTCTTTTAACGAATACCTGAACGGTTTTATCCTGCTCTATATCCTGCGCGACAGGCTTGGATTTTCCGGAGACGGGCCAGGTTTTATTTTCAACATGAGCGCCGGTTATGAGCTGAAAGGCATCCACAGCCCCAGCATGCAGCGGTTTTTTGACCGGATGGAAGACTGCTCCACCGAGCTGGCGGAAAAAATCGAGCTGATCGCGCCCATTTATCCACGGATCAGGGAACTGGATATCCCGTCCAGCATCTCAAACAGCCTGACCATCTCCACCATGCACGGCTGCCCGCCGGACGAGATCGAAAAAATCGCCCGCTACTTTATCGAGGACCGCGGCTACCACACCACTATCAAGCTCAATCCGACCCTGCTGGGGCCGGAGCGGCTGCGCGACATCCTCAATACCAGGTTCAAGTATCCCATAGATGTGCCGGATCTGGCCTTTGAGCATGACCTGAAATATCCCGATGCCGTCAAGCTGATCAGGTCCCTGCTTGATACCGCCCGATCCAAAGGGGTGGCGTTCAATCTCAAGCTGACCAATACCCTGGAAACCACCAATATTGACCAAAGTCTTCCCAAGACCGAGGCCATGTGCTATATGTCGGGCCGGGCATTGCACCCGATCAGCATCAACCTGGCCGCCCGGCTGCAGGAGGAGTTTGAGGGGACTCTTGATCTCTCCTTCTGTGCTGGCATTGACACCTTTAATGTCTTTGATACCCTTGCCTGCGGTCTGGCGCCCATTACCGTCTGTTCCGATCTGCTGAAACCAGGTGGCTATGCCCGGATGAAACAGTATACCCAAACCCTGCTGACCGAAATGAAGGCGGCCGGGGCCCGATCCATTGACCAGCTGGTTTGCGATCGGGCGGGCTCGGAAGACAGATTTATTGCCGCATTGCACAACCTGAATAACTATGCGGCAGCCGTTATTGAAAGCGGCAGATACGGCAAGGACCTCTTTCCCTGGCGCAATGTAAAAATCAAACGTCCTTTACCAAGATTTGACTGCGCTGCTGCTCCCTGTGTGGCAAGTTGTGCTGCCTCCCAGGATGTGCCGCGCTACATGGAATATATGGCCCAGGGTGAATTTGATAACGGCCTGGCAACCATCCTGGCGACCAATCCCCTGCCCAATCTGCTGGGCATGGCCTGCGAGCATCCCTGTGAGGAGAAATGTACCAGGATTAATTACGATTCACCCCTGCCGATCCGGGCAATCAAGCGATTTCTTGCCCAAAACGGAAACAAGGGGATTCAACTCACCCCCGGAAAGAGTAACGGCAAAAAAGTTGCCGTTATCGGCGCCGGGCCATCCGGACTTTCGGCTGCGTTCTATCTGATCCTCGAGGGTTTTGGGGTTGACATCTATGAGGCCAAAGACGTTGCCGGGGGCAGGGCCGCCAGTGCCCTTTCTTCTGCCGGGCTTGATCTTGAGACAGCCGGATTGAAAAAAGATATTGATCGTATTCTGGGCCTCGGGGTGCAGCTGCATACGGGTGTGCCGGTTACCCAGGAAAAATTTGCCGCCCTCAGAGAGTCCCACGATTTTGTTTATATCGCCTGCGGCGCCTCGGGAGAAATCGGACGGACGGCGCAGGGCGTGATAGCACATCCTGATTTTGTCCCGGAAGGGAAAATAGAAGTTGACGTGAAAACCCTGCAATCATCGCTGCCCTGTGTACTGGCGGGCGGGGATGTTCTTGGAAGGTCATCACTTGATACCGCCATTGGTCATGGCAGGCGGGCAGCAAAATCCATTGTTAGTGCCTGTGGATTTTCCTCCCAGGTTGCCATAGCTCCCCCTGATGAGCGTAAACCGGACCTGCAGAGGTGGTACAGCCAGAACGGTACTAGAATAGACGGCGCTACCTTAAAAATTTCAGGTGCAGGCAAACGCGTCAACAGCGATGGCAACACCCTGAGTAAAGAGGAGGCAATGGCTGAGGCCGCGCGCTGCCTGCAATGTGATCTTATCTGCAATATCTGTGTAACGGTCTGCCCAAACCGGGCAAACGTTGTCCTGCAGGCTGATCCGATAACCTATCCGGTGCAGACTGTCCGCGCGGATGGTTCCATCGAGACCAGTGAGCGGATTGCGTTGACCCAGGCCTGCCAGGTGATAAATATTCCGGACTTCTGCAACCAGTGCGGCAACTGCAAAACCTTTTGTCCAACCAGCAGCGCGCCATATTTTGCCAAATCCCATGTCCATCTTTCTGCGGCAAGTCTTGAAGCGCACGGGGAAGGATTTTTCATGGCGGAAAAAGGTGTGATGCAGATTATGGCAGGCGGCAAAAGGGGCACGCTTACCGATAATGGTGAAACCTTTGTTTATGAAGATGCCGAAATCAGGCTGCAACTGGCTAAAGATTCTCTAAAAGCATCAGATGTGGAACTGAAACAGGCGGTGAAGAAGAAAAAATTACGCAGAGTCGCCGAAGGGGCGGTTTTATTTGGCCTATTGGAGAACAGATATCCTTTTTGCAAGTAGGATGGCGTCGTAAAAACTTCGATCTACTGCGTCGTGTGTCCCGGGGCGATTCACAACATACTACCTGTATAGTTGAGACCCGCCCCGGAACACTACTCCTTGTATATCTGTGTTTTTACTTAGCCATCTTTAAGAATTCATCAGACTTTTTACGAATTTATCTTTTTGACAAACATAAGAAAACTACAACAAATAACAATCATCATCCGGGGCGCCGGTGACCTGGCGACCGGGGTGGCGCTCAGGCTGTACCGGGCCGGTTTCAGAAACCTGCTCCTGCTGGAAAGAGAACATCCCCTGGCGGTCAGAAGGCTGGTCTCCTTTTCCGAGGCCGTCACTCTGGGGGCGGTATGCGTTGAGGGCATTCGGGCCGAGAGGATAACAGCAGATGAGGCAGCCGCTCCCTGGCGGCGGGACAGAGTGATTCCGGTCCTTGTTGATCCGGAAGGAAAAAGCATCGCCGGCCTGGGCCCGGATGTGGTCATTGACGCCATCCTGGCTAAACGAAATACCGGCACCCGCATCGATGACGCCAAACTGGTCATCGGTCTCGGGCCCGGATTTACGGCCGGAAAAGATGTTCACTGCGTCATTGAGACCATGCGCGGCCACGGCCTGGGCCGGGTCATATCTAGCGGTGCACCCTTGGCGGACACCGGGGTTCCGGGCAGTATCGGCGGCTACACCAGCGAGCGCCTCCTGCGGGCGCCGGAAGCTGGGCTTTTTATCACCAGCCGGGACATCGGCGACCGGGTGCGGAAGGGCGAAACCGTGGCAACAGTTGCCGGCACACCCGTTATCGCCCGCATTTCAGGTGTGCTGCGCGGTCTTCTCCGCAGTGATACGCCGGTGGACAGGGGAACCAAGCTCGGCGACATTGATCCGCGCGGCAAAACGGATTTCTGC
>WFZC01000150.1 GCA_015489765.1 Desulfobulbaceae bacterium | reverse complement strand
CAATTGCAGGGCTGGTTCTTTTAAGAAAGGCGCCATGGTTCCGGTTATTTTCAGGGGCGCCCGTTTATCCAATGTTCCTGTCATCCGGAGAGATGCGGGTTTGTCCGCTTTTTTTGAATTAATTCCTTTTATCTGCAGGGTCTTGATACCGAGGTTGCTGGTAAAGGGTACGGCAAGGGTGTGGTCCTCAAAGTAGAGACCGCTTTTGCCCCGCAGGGTTATCCGGGCAAGGGAGAGGGGCAGGGGTTGGGTCGGCGGTCTGGATTTGTCCGCTTTTTTCGTTGTCTTTTTAGAGGAATTACGCATGGCGGCAAGTCGTTTGGCAACCACAAGGCCGCCGTCTTTTTCCCGGACCAGGTGACAGAAGAGATCGGCAAAGGTAAGGGAGTCCCCATGCAGACCGGTTTTGGGAGTCCAGCCGATTGTTGACAGCCTGGCGCTCCCTATTGTGCAGATATTGTCGCCGCTTTTCCCGGGCGTGGTGAGAAAATAGAGATCATCGAAGTTTACACGGTTGACAGAGATTCTATTTTCCGTGTCCGCTGTAAGCTGACGTATTTCAAGACTGTTGAGGCCTGCCAGTCTCGCGTGGTTTTTCTTTGCCGTAATTGTCGGGGTCTGGGCCGTCATCCTGGCGATGGTATAGGTCTTCAGGTCCGTACTGTGCAGATCGTGTATGGTTATATCGGGTACGGAAATGGCAAGCGGCATGCTCCCGTCAAGCTGTACCATCAGATCATCTGCAGTGGCCTTTGCAACTGTGATCGCACTCCCGCCAGGGGCCTGGACAGCTTGGACGGTAAACTTTTTCAGTTCGACAAGGGGAGTTTTCTGTCCTGCTATCTTAATGGTTAAACCATTAGCTTTTACCGCCCCTGTTCCCTGGACAGCAGGTTTTTTTTGAAGGGATATTTTCCCGTTCCCGGTAATATCTATTGATTGTTGATGGATGGCAAGTCCGGCTTTGGTAAGCTCAAGGGAGATATCCTTTCCACCAATGGTGTTGTCAAGCTGGAGTTGAAGAGGGATTGTTGCACCAAAGGCAACGTTGACCATTCCGGAGTTTGTCAGGGATTTTTGGCCATAGCGGAGGGAATTGGCCTGGGAAATCATGATACTTTTGCCGGTAAGTTTTCCCTGTGTCGTAACTGTTGATTGTGGCTGTTTACCCATGCCTGCCCGATAGGAGATAGTCCCGTTCCAGGCTATCCGCCCGCTTTCGGCGGTAAGCCGTTGCTCAGGGGCCTGATCGGAAAAGGTTGGTTGCTCGGCAATGAATTGGCCCTCAAGGGTTACCGACAAAGGTGTCTTTTTTGTGCCGGAGCTGAAGTGAATCCGCCGATTTTTACCCTGCCACAGAAAAGATTTCATCCCGGCGCTTAAGGGAGACATGGAAAAGGCAGGTTTTTTCAGAGCAAGCCCGGCAGTGGTGTCAACCTCGACTGCATCGTCAATGGTGACTGCCACCTTACCGTTGATATCAACTTCAGGTCCACGCACCTTGATAACCGGATCGGGTATGTCCACCTCAACATCTTTTCCGATCAGTCTGCCGTCAACATTAACCTTGATTCCCTCTTTTTCCGTCATGGAAAAGTGGATTTTCCCCTGTTCCCAGCGCACCGGCGCTCCCTTGACCGAAAATGACCGGCCACCGATATGGCCCTTGTCCACTCCAAGCATGCCGTCATAATCAACAAATATATCGCCGGTATCAGTCATCCTGAACATGGTCTTTCCTGCCACCGAGGCGTTGCCGGTAAAGGGTTTGAGGGTGGGTTGAAGAAAGTCGCCCAAGGTATCCAGGGTAAAACCTTCAACATGAACATCTCCTTTGGCGACAATGTCGGGAGTAATGCGCAGGGTCTTAAGGTCTATGGTGACAGGGGTGCCATTAATAGAACCGGAAAGGGTAAAGGTCCCTGATTTATCGCCGGGGGCAGTGGTGAACCTGGTCAAAGTGGCCTTGTCTATTTTGAGTTTAAGTTGCAAGTCAGGCATGCTGAACCGGAGGGTACTGTCAACCATTTCAATGTGGTTGGCGGAGAAGCTCCAGAGAGAGGGGTGGGCTTGCTCCTGTTTACCGACGGTGGATGATGGGGAAGGGGCTGGAGATGTCGTGTAGGAGCCAAATCGGATGCGACCGTCTTTATAGCGTTCAATATCGAGGCTGATCCCCTTGATAACACTCTTTTGCACCACCGCCCGTTTGCCGAAAAGCTGCAGCATGGCAATATCAACCGTAATATCGGAATCAGCCAGTACTGTTGCTCCGCCTATCTGGACGGTGACCCCCTGAAGACCAACCTTGCCGGTAAAGGGATTGATTCGTACACTTTCGATAACGGCCCTGTCGGCACCGTTGTCCAGTAACCATTTACCGAGATAATATTTTGCGGCCACCGGCAGGATTATCAGGACGGCCGCAAGGCTGAAAAGAAAGGTGCAGAAAATGAAGAACCAGGTTTTTTTCCAGAGAGGTTTTTTCATTTGTCCGGTGGTGATTGTTTTACGGGAACAGGGTACCAAATAATATGAACATTTTGTAATCAGTGACGCCTGGGCAGGTAGATGTTGAGGATAACACTTCCGGCCAGGCCGGCAAGCAGGGAGGCTGCGAAAATGGCTATTTTTGCCTTGGCCAGCTGTGACGGAGCTGTAAAGGCCAGCTCACTAATAAAAATGGACATGGTAAATCCGATACCGCCCAGCAGTGAGACACCCCAGAGCTGCCCCCAGTTGACCCCGGTCGGTAATGTGGTCCAGCCTCCTTTGACCATGGCAAAGCTGAAACCAAGGATGCCGATCTGTTTGCCCACCAGCAGACCGGCGATAATGCCAAGGCTGATCCTGTCGGGAAAAGCGGACAGAGTTTGGCTATTTATAACGACTCCGGCGGCGAAAAGGGCAAACATCGGCAGAATCAGGAAGGCCTGAATCGGATGCAGGGCTTCTTCCATGCGGATTCCGGCGGGAATCATCCGTTCGGCAGCGAGATAAATCTGTTCAATGGCTTGCCTCTGTTGCTTATCAGCGACCATGGAATGACGACTGAAGGAGGATTTTCTCAGCCAGGTCTTGTGGCGCTTGATTGTTGCCAAAAAAATGTCAGGTTCCATGGTTGCCTTGACCGGGATCACCAGGGCCAGCAGGACACCGGCAATGGTGGCATGAATACCGGATAGAAAGATACAGACCCAGACCGCGCAACAGAGACAAAAGAAGAAAAACGGGTTGCCGGTGCGATTTCGTATGAGAAGAAACAGCAGGACCAGCAAGATGAAGGCGGTCCCAAGGGCCGGAAAGGAGATACGGTTGGTATAGAAAACAGCGATGACCAGCACCGCCAGCAGATCGTCAACAATGGCAAGGGCCGTGAGAAAGATCTTGAGCCCTGTTGGTACTCGGCGGCCGAACAGGGCCAGCAATCCAAGGGCAAAGGCAATGTCCGTGGCCATGGGCACACCCCAGCCGCTTGCTGCGGCGCCGGCGGGGTTGAAGATAAAGTAGATCAGCGCCGGCAGGATGGCACCGCCGACAGCCGCCATTACGGGCAGGATGGCCTTTTTCAGGGAAGAAAGTTCGCCGATCAGGACCTCCCGCTTGATTTCCAGGCCGACCACAAAGAAAAAGATGGTCATAAGACCGTCTTTGACCCAGTGGTCAAGTGAGAGTTGATACTGGCGACCGTTAAAATGGGCGCCAATATCCAGGTGGCTGAGTTTAACGTAATAATCGGCCCAGGGGGAATTGGCCCAGAGAACCGCGGTCAGGGTTGCCAGTATCAGGACAATAGAACCCGAGGTCTGGGAATGGAGGAAACGTTCAAACTGGTTTTTGGCAGATGTGGCATTCATGGCGGTCCTGTGTAGTGGAAAAGCAAATGCCCTGGAACAATATTTCTTTCATCGCCTCCAGGCCGTGACAATAGAAATGGCGGCACTGTTTTTATTGTGGAATGGTACTATACCGGGTGTGGCGATTTATGGCAAATTGATGATTTAATCGATAGGATTTCTTCCCAAAAAATACAGAAGGCTTTGTTATACGCCGGTGGAATAATTTTGGTGATCCAGTTCCTTCTGCATAAAGAGTACCAGAAAGCCGCTGGCCGCGATCAGGACGCCGGTCAGGCCAATGGCCGTTGCAAACAGGCCGAAATCGGCCATACGGGTAATTATGGCAGGCATAATGCCGCCACCAATAACAAAGGCGAGGGGAATGGTAAGAGAAACGGTTATACCCCGGGTTTGGGCAGGACCGATCCGGGAGAGCAGGGCAAAACCGGCGGGGAAAAAACTGACGGCCAGGATCGGTTGCAGCCATATCGCCGGTATGAGCAGGGGGCGGCCCTGGGTGATGAGGATGGTCATAATGCCGCTTAAGAATAACACCAGGCCCATTGCCCGGCGATGACCAAAATAATCGGCAAAAAAGCCACCGGCAAGGGCAGCACCAAGGGCGGGTATCCGGGAAGAGCCGACCAGCATATTGGCCTGATGCACGGTAAAACCGTGGACACTTGTCAGGAATGTGGGCAGGACAGAAAAAATTCCCAGGGTCGAGGTGATGCCCAGTGAAAAGAGAATGACCATGATCTGGAAATCACGGTGACCAAGGAGCAGGCGATAGAGTTTGAGATTGGGTTTGGGGGTTTGTACCCGGACGTCCCGGCCCCACAGGGCATAGAGAATGCCGGCACCCAGGAGAAAAACGATGGGAAGACGTACCAGTTGCTGCCAGGAAAGATGGGGCAGGAGAAGGGCCACGTAGACAGGGGCGGTTAAAAAGGCAAGGTTTGGGGCCAGCTCATGAACGGCAAATGCCCTGCCCCGAAGATGTGGTGCAAAAAGGCTGGATATCGTTGCAATGGCGGAAGGCAGGTAGGTGCCGGCCGAGAGGCCTACCAGGAAAAAGGCTGCCCGGACAATATTGATGTTTGTCGACAGGGAGAGCAGGGCAAGGGCAAGGCTGATTCCCGCCATGGAGAGAATGATTGAGCGTTTATGGCCGATGCGGGAAGAGATAAAACCCGAGGCAAGGAGAGAGAGAAAATAGCCGCAGCTAATAAAGAAAAAAAACAGACCGGCCTGACCGTGGGTGAGATGGAGGGCCCTTTCGAGTTCCGGCAGCAGGGGCGCGAAAAAGATCCGGGAAAAAAAGTTGAGGAAAAAAATCCCCCCTAACAGGAACAGGGCGATAAGAGAATGAGATGACAAGAACCGCGACTTGATTGTCTGGCGGTCATTTTTTGTTGGGATTTCTCTTGTTTTCAGGGGGCGTCCGTCTGGTTCGGGGTGATTTCATCATGTTCTTCCGGGGAAATTTCAGGGGTGGGCTTTTGCCGCCGCTCCCGAACCGCCTTGGGAATTTTCGATTCCGGCAGCACATATTCGCGGATTTTCTCGATTTCCACGCTCAGGCCGACTTCCGCCTGACAGGTGGGACAGGTTTTCACGTGGCGGTCGATGAATTCCATCATGCGGGCGGGGGCCATGGTTTCCTGCTCAACCCTGGTATACCAATCCTTTGCCAGTCGTATCAGTTGATTACATTCCATACTCTGCAGAAGTTCAAGGCTATTTCCGGCCTGTTATCGGTCTGAAAAAAAGAAAAACAGACAAATCACCTATTGCGACAGTATAATAAAAAGTTGTTTTTCAGGTCAATAGTTATTACATTTCCAAATGCGGAAGTGGAAAGGGCACTGGTGGCCCTCCCGGACTTCAAATCCGGTGTAACGGGCGAATAACCTGTTAGGTGGGTTCGATTCCCATGCACTTCCGCCAGTTTTTTCCGGCAGTCCCTATGTCGTCTGTTTGTTCGCGAGCAACGGATATCCCATCTCTTTCCTCTGTGCCACATAGGCCCGGGCCACTGCGCGGGCAATCTGACGTATCCTGCCGATGTATCTGGTTCGTTCGGCAACCGAGATCGCCTTTCGGGCATCGAGCAGGTTGAAGGTGTGTGAACATTTCAAACAGTAATCATAGGCGGGGAGAACAAGGTTTTTTGCCACCAGGGCATGGGCGTCCCGTTCATAGTTGTCAAAGGCGTTGACCAAGTCCCCAACGTTGGCCTCCTCGAAGTTGAAGGCGGAAAATTCACGTTCGGCCTGTTGAAAGATCTGACCATAGGTTACCTGCTTGTTCCAGCGGATGTCATAAACGGAATCGACCTTCTGCAGGTACATGGCGATCCGTTCCAGGCCATAGGTTACCTCCACGGTGATGGGGTTGAGGTCTATTGATCCGGCCTGTTGAAAATAGGTAAACTGGGTGATTTCCATACCGTCCAGCCATACCTCCCAGCCAAGTCCCCAAGCGCCGAGGGTTGGTGATTCCCAGTCATCCTCGACAAAGCGGATGTCATGCTCAAGCAGGTTGAGTCCGAATTGTTTCAGACTTTCCAAATACATGTTCTGGATGTCCTTTGGGGAAGGCTTGATGATGACCTGGTATTGATAATAATGTTGAAGCCGGTTGGGGTTTTCTCCGTAGCGACCATCGGTGGGCCGTCTTGACGGCTGGACATACGCCGCCTTCCAGGGTTCGGGACCCAGGGCCCGTAGCAGGGTGGCTGGGTGAAAGGTGCCGGCCCCGACCTCCATGTCGTAGGGCTGCATGATGACACATCCCTGAGAGGCCCAGTAATTATTAAGGGCGGCGATGATATCTTGAAAATACATGATAAATGGTATTTGTTCGGGTAAAGGTTGTCAGCGCGTGCCGGAACAGAAAACGGCGCGATATTTTATGACCGTTTTTTCGTCCATGCCGGAATGAACGGAAAGCGGGGGGTAACCCTGCATGGTTGGAGCAAATTTTATCGTCCCGGTCCCAATAAACAATACAATAAACAATAATATTACAGTCTACCACAGCCGGGAAAGGGGGTAAATATCTTTTCACAATTTACACAAACACTACTGCCGCTGGAAGTGCTGCGATCTGTTTTTTCCGACAGGCCGTCCATTGCCGTGGTCGGCCTGTCACCCAAAGAACATCGGCCCAGCAATCAGGTGGCCCGGTATCTGCTTGATGCCGGTTGCACGATCATTCCCGTCAATCCGGGGCAGGACAGGATCCTTGGTCTGCCCTGCTATCCTGATCTGGTATCCATCGGTCGGCCCGTTGACGTGGTTGATATCTTTCGCCGGGCCGAGCAGGTGGCGCCGATTGTTCAGGATGCCATCCTCATTGGCGCTAGGGTCATCTGGATGCAACAGGGTATTGTCAATGAAGAGGCGGCCAATCTTGCCCGCAAGGCAGGTCTTACGGTTGTCATGGATCGCTGTATCAAGATTGATCATGAACGGTTTATCGCCGGGCCTGAGATTTCATCCTGAAATTTTCCCCAAGTATCCGCATTTTTCCATGGAACCACAATTTATTCGCATCCGCGGCGCCCGGATGCATAATTTGAAAAATATTTCCGTTGATCTGCCGCGGAACAAACTGGTTGTCTTTACCGGCCTGTCCGGCTCGGGAAAATCGACCCTGGCCTTTGATACGCTGTATGCCGAGGGCCAGCGGCGTTATGTTGAGTCCCTGTCCACCTATGCCCGGCAGTTTTTGGGCCAGATGGACAAGCCCGATGTCGACCTGCTTGAAGGGCTGTCACCAGCGGTTTCCATCGAGCAGAAAACCACCTCCAAAAATCCCCGCTCCACTGTCGGCACAGTGACCGAGATTTACGACCACCTGCGGCTTCTCTATGCCCGGGCCGGCCAACCCCATTGTCCGCAATGCGGTGACCCCATCCGTTCCCAGTCCATTGAAGACATGGTGGATATTCTCCTGCAGCGTCCGGCAGGCGAAAAAATCATTCTGCTGGCACCTCTGGTCATCGGTAAAAAAGGTCGGCATGAACAACTCCTTGAACGATTGCGCAAAGAGGGGTATGTCCGTGTTCGGATCAACGGCGAGATCCTCTCCCTGTCCACGGATATTTCCCTTGAAAAGAACAAACACCATACCATTGAGGCGGTGGTCGACCGGTTGGTGATCAAAACCGGCATGCGCAGGCGGCTTGAGGAGTCGATCAGTACAGCCATCAGTCTCAGCGAGGGCACCATGCAGGTTTTTTTCCCGGTAACCGGAGAGGAGATGCTGCTCAGTGAGTCGGCAGCCTGCCATCGCTGCGGAATATCGGTGCCCAATCTGTCCACCCAGTTGTTTTCCTTTAACAATCCACAGGGCGCCTGCCCGGTGTGCGGCGGCCTTGGCGCCAACCAGTTTGTCGATGAGAAACTGGTTGTTCCCGATGGAAATCTCAGCCTGAACCAGGGGGCCATTGCCCCCTGGAACCGGCGTAAACTGGCCACCTATTCAAACCAGTGGCTGCAGGCCCTGTCCCGTCATTACGGTTTTGACCTGGATGTGCCGTTTAAGGAGCTGCCCAAGAGGGTGCGGAAGAAAATTTTGCAGGGCACCGGTCGGGAGAAAATAGAGTTTCATCACCAGCGGGGCCGGAGACGGCTGATATCAACGATTCCCTTTGAAGGTATTATTCCCCGGCTGAACCGTCTCTTTCGCGAGACTTCGTCCAATCGGGTGCGCGAGGAGGTGGCCCGTTTCATGAACGAGCAGCCCTGTCCGGGATGTCACGGCGCCCGCTTGAAAGAAGAGGCACTTGCCGTGCGCATCGGCAGGTGGTCGATCATGGAGATGACCGCCCTTTCCATCGAACAGCTGATTGACGAGCTTGAACGAATAGAGTTCCAGCCACGGGAGGCGGTCATTGCCGGGCCGATTCTGAAGGAGGTGCGGGAGCGGTTGTTCTTTCTCCAGGGGGTGGGCCTTGGTTACCTTTCCTTAGACAGAAAGGCAGGTACCCTTTCCGGCGGGGAGGCCCAGAGGATTCGTCTTGCCTCCCAGATCGGTTCCCGGCTGGCCGGTGTTTTATATATCCTTGATGAACCAAGTATCGGTCTCCACCAGCGGGACAACAACAAGCTGATCAAGACCCTGCTCAGTCTGCGCGATCTCGGCAACACCGTTATTGTGGTCGAGCATGATACCGATACCATCGCCACCGCCGACCATATCCTTGATATCGGCCCCGGGGCCGGGGTACACGGCGGAGAAATTCTCTATTCCGGTAATGTGGCCGGACTGCTTGCCTGCCAGCAGTCCCTGACCGGCGCCTATCTCTCCGGCAGACTTGCCATTGAAGTACCTAAAAAACGCAGGCGGATTACAAAAACACGATCTCTGGTTGTGAACAGGGCATCGGTCAATAATCTGCGCAAGGTGACGGTCCGTTTTCCCCTGGGTGTATTGACCTGTGTAACCGGAGTTTCCGGGTCCGGCAAGAGCTCGCTGGTCATCGAAACCCTGTTTAAGGAGGCCAGGAGCTATTTTCAGGATGGTGGATACCGGCGGGCCGCAAAAAAGAAAATTATTGGACTGGACCATATCGACAAGGTTATTGATATTGATCAGAGCCCGATCGGGAGAACGCCCAGGTCAAACCCTGCCACCTACACCGGGGTATTGACGCCAATTCGTGAACTGCTGGCCCGGTTGCCGGAATCCAGGGCCAGGGGATACAAGATCGGCCGTTTCAGCTTTAATATCAAGGGCGGGCGCTGCGAGGCCTGTGAAGGGGACGGGGTCATCCGGATTGCCATGCATTTTCTGCCTGATATTTATGTGACCTGCGAGCGGTGCCAGGGCAGGCGGTACAACCGGGAAACCCTGGAGATACGGTACAAGGGGAAAAATATCGCCGATATCCTGGCCATGACTGTTGAGGAGGCGCTGGAGTTTTTCCAGCATATCCCGCCGATCAGGAATCGTCTGCAGACCGTTTTTGATGTCGGGCTTGGCTATATCACCCTGGGCCAGTCCTCGGTAACCCTGTCCGGGGGCGAGGCCCAGCGGGTAAAGCTTGCCAGGGAGTTGAGCCGCCGTTCAACCGGCAAGACCCTTTATATTCTCGATGAACCTACCACCGGCTTGCATCCGGCCGATATCAGACAACTGCTGGCAGTGCTTGGCAGGCTTGTCGACAGCGGCAACACCGTGGTGGTGATTGAACATAATCTCGATGTGATCAAAACAGCTGATTATGTGATCGACCTCGGTCCGGAGGGAGGGGACGGTGGGGGCAGGGTGGTCTTCTGCGGCACGCCGGAAGAGGTTGCCGACTGCCCCCATTCCCATACCGGCCGGTTTCTCAGACAGGTCCTGGAGAAAAAAACCGGTTGAGTAGTGTGCGCCTGTAATGGTAAGGTAAAGAGATTCCAAGTTATCCATTAAGATTTTTATGACGCCATCATTACTTGAAAAGAGGGAAAAGCGATGAGTGAAGAGCAGACAAATAGTGAAGAGTTGCCGGTCTTTCGGATGCAGAAGATGTATGTCAAGGACCTTTCTTTTGAAAGTCCCAATGCGCCCGGGATTTTTCTGGCCCGGAACCAGGAGCCCAAGGTGGACTTCAACCTCAGGCTGAGCAACCAAAAGGTGGATGATGATCATTATGAAGTAACCATCAATATGACGGCCAAGGTCCTTGACAGGAATGCGGATGACACCGTGATGTTCATTATCGAGATTGAACATGCCGCTGTCTTCCTGTTGAAAAACATTCCGGCGGAACACCTGGAGCGGGTGATGGCGGTGGATTGTCCGTTGATGCTTTTTCCCTTTACCCGGCAGATCGCAAGTCAGCTCTCCGTTGACGGCGGCTTTATGCCCTTCCTGATGGAGCCGATTAATTTTGTCGCCCTGTATGAAAATGCGCAGCGGGAAAAGAAAGACTCGTAGGCGCACGAGCCAGAAGAAAAATAAAGAAACAAAAAATAAATGAAAAAAGGGGGTTGGTCATGGCCATGACCAACCCCCTTTTTTATTACTTTGTGATTATTTTCGATAATTACAGGCTTTGCGCAAAGTTGTCTATAAGGGTTGATACCGCCTTTTCCGTTGCCGCCTCAAAAAGGGCATCATACTGGTAATCGGCAAAAAAGGTCTTGGGTGATACCTTGACATCAACCCGGTTGGTCCAGACCACATCGCCGGTATAGGCATCCTGCACCCAGATACGCAACTGGACAACTGCCTGTGGGGTTTTGCCGGTTTTATGTCCCATATGACCAAGCCCGGCGCCGACAGCACCCCAGACAATGGCGTTACCGGTACCTGGATCAACAGAACCGAAAAGCCCATTCGTGCCATCCGGATCCCAGGGGCCGTTGGCCCAGGAGTTGCCGGCAATGGCCCCATAGGTGCCGCCGGCCAGCATATTGCCCCAGTTGTCATATTTATCAGAGCTGGCCTGGCCAAAGGCCAGCTTGTTGCTGGCATCGGTGATAAAGCCGATAATGCCTTTTTTCATGGGCGACCAGGAGGGATCCTGCCGGGTCTTGTACTGGATGATGCGTCCGCGCAGAATATAGTCGGCATTGAAATGCCGTCCTATTTTGACGATTTCCTGCTGGGTCAGGCCATGGGTGCCGGGGCTGTCAAGGACAGGTTTATTGCGGTGTTCCCGGCGTGACATCTCGTCATATCGCTGCAGCTCGGCCTTCATCTTGTCTGACCATTCACCGTTTTGGATCTCATCTTCAAGAAAGGCGTTACTCTTTTTTTCATAGGCAACGACATTGATGATATTCTGGTCGGCAAGATAGCGGAATACATCCTCCTGCACCGGCAGATGAAAGCTGTTGCTCACCAGTTGGTCGGTGAGGTCGGCATTGATATACAGGCTCCTGTGATAGGCGGAGGCAATATCATCTCCTTCTGAGTAGTCGGCAAAGGGAAGGATGACAATGGTTTTATCACCCCCTGCCGTACTTTTTTTCACCAGCGGCTGTTTTAAGGATTCGGTAACGGTCTGACCGCAACCACTGATGAGAAGTGCCATCAAACCAACAAGCAGGTAGCGGCAGTAATTCATGGTCTTTCTCCTGTTGCTCAATCGTTGTCTATATGTAGTTACAGTCATCAGATCACCTTTGGGGTCAGCAGGATGACGAGTTCTCGTTTTTCCGTTCTTTTTTCTTCGTAGCCAAAGAGATACCTGAGGAAAGGAACATCTCCGAGTATGGGCGCAAAATGGCCGGCTTTGCCCTCAACGCTGTCAATGAGACCACCGATGATGAGCATCTCACCATTATGGACTTTGACCATAGTTGACATCTCCCTGACACTGACCTCAGGCAGACCTATGACAAGTTCATCTTTCTCGCCGAATCTTCTCTCCGGAATTTCGTTATTAAGGAGGTCGGTTGTTATAGGAGTAAGGTGGAGGATGACAGTGTCATCATCAACTATGGAGGGCAGAACACCCAGGGCAACACCGGAAGATACGGTTCCGGGTGTAACGGAATAGGTGACGGTGTTTGAACCGCCAGTACTTTCGGTTGTTTCCACCTGTTTGATATAGGTTCTATTCTTAAAGACACTGATTACTGCGGCCTGGCCATTCATGGTGGTGATTTTCGGGTTGGACAACACCTTGGTGTCGCCCTGGTCATTGAGGGCGTTAATTATCGCATTAAAGTTGACATCGCCAATCTTGACTCTGGAGAGAAAGGGTACGTGGTCGCCTTCTTTATGTCCATTATAGTCTTGGGTGTATTTACTTTGTGGATAGACTTGACCAGCCAGACCAGCAATTCCATTGGTTACTGCAGCGGCCGGGTTGCCAAATCCAAGGACGCCATTAATATTTAGACCATCAAAAACGGTCTTCCAGTTAATACCGATTTTGGAGTTGTCCTGCAGGTAAACCTCGATGATTTTGGCCTCGATGGAGACCTGGCGATAGATTTCCCTGTTCAGGTTTTTGAAATAGCGGTCGATGATGTTCTGCAGCCGCAGCGGCGCCGTGACTGTAATGAGTCCAAGGGATTTATCAATAAAGAAATAAGGCTCTTCGGCAGATTTTCGCTGAGTGGCCTTTTTGGTTGTGGCTGTGTCGTCTTTTTTCCCTTTGTCGGAACTCTTACCGGTTTTTTTCGCGTTCTTGGCATTAACCTTGACGGTCTTTTCCTGGGCCAAAAGCACGTTGAGGTTGTCCTTGATGTTTTTCCATAGGTCAAATTCGTTCTTATCACTGGTGATCTTGGCAGTTCCCTCGGTGTTTGTTCCAGTGTCAACGCTCTCGCCGGTAGGGATAAAGTCTCCTCCAACGTTGGAGGAATAGCTACCCTTCATGGCAGGAATGGAGACATGGTACTGGCGGGTGATCTTGAAGCGGACAATGATGGTATTGTCTTTGACCTCGTGAAAATATCCCACCTGGCGGAGCAGGTTGTCTACTGCCTTAAAGAAATCGTCCTCGGCCCTGATATTGACATCGACCAGGACGTCCTTGTCCACATCACTGGCATAGCTGACGCTCATGCCGCGCAGGTTGGCCAGCCGCTTCATGATGTCCCAGAGCGGCTGCGGTCCCTTGGTCGAGCTGATGTTGGCCCCGACTTTGACCGAATAATTCTCATCCTGCTGCTGCAATGCATTGTCGGCCGTTTCCGTGGCGGCAATATAGGCAGGCTGCTGGTACCTGACCGGCAGTTGTTTCGGATTTTCCGCCGCCTTTGCCGCTTCCTTGACAGCGGTTTCCGCTGCCGTTGGCGGCGCCGGTTTTGTCTGCGCTTCTTTCCGGCTGCAACCAACAGGGCCGGCCAGCATCAGAATACAGAGGCTGATTGTCAGAAGTGATGGTGTCAGTTTCATAGATTCTTCCTCTTTCCTTCGGGCCAAATTGGCTTACAGGGTCTGGCTGAGGGCGATTCTGCCCTGGATAAATTTTTTCAGATCAGGCGCAATGCGGTATCCCGAGTAAAAAATCTTTTTGTATTCTTCGGTCGCGTCCGCATGCTTCCCCTCTTTGTCAAGAATACGGGCCCGACTGATCATGGAATCCAGATTGTCGCCATAGAGTGATTCGTATCGTCTGATGAGCTTGAGGGCTTCCGGATAATGCTTCTGCTGCTCGGAAAATGCGGCATAGCTGAGCAGAGCCTCTTTCAGTGGTTTCTTCCCCCGGACCGCCAGATCAAAATAATGCTGGGCCTGTTTTGGCTCCTGCATGTTGGCCGAGGCAATAGCTGCGGTCAGGGCAGCTGCATACAGTCTATGGTTGATTTTGAGGGCTTTTTTGGCGTAATACAGGGCCTTGGCGTTCTGCCTCAGCTGGACCAGGTAGGTGGAGGCAATCTTGGATGCCAGCTTGGCATTGGTGGGCCATTTGGCAAAGGCGGCATCGTACTGGGCAATTGCCATCTCAAATTCATCTTTTTTCTCAAAGGCACGGGCTTTGGCAATATGCTGCTTTGCCTCGACCACGGTCTTGGGAATATTCATCTGCTGCTGGATGAGGATGGCTTCCTGTTCCGTAACCTTTTTGTCGGTTTCAAAACTCAGGTTGTTGTCAGCGGTCTGCGGCCAAGTGAATTTTTTGTTTTTGGGATGAATAACAATGGTGTTAAATCGTTCTTCTTTTTGCAGATCTTTTAAATTGAGGATAATATCAAGGGCAAAATCCCAGGGAACATCATCAAGGGCCAGGGTAAGGGACCCGGACACGGAATCATCGACAATGATATTCATGTGACTGACTTCGCGAATCAGCCGGAAAACATTGTGGAGATCTATTTTGTAAAAATCAACGGTGATGCGCTCCTTGTTGTAGCCGGCAAAATTAAAGGCATCCTTCATCGAGGAGGCAACGGATTCGGCGTTGATTTTTTCGGCCTTTTCCGTAGAGGCATCTACAGTGGGCAGTTGACTTTCTATCGCCTTTTTCTGCTGAATCAGGGCGCTGAGGTCATCCTTGGCCGAGGTTTTCCCATGGCCGGTTTCCTGGATACGGATTTCCAAACCGTTTTTCAGAGGGGTGACCTGGAAGGGAAAAAGGGTGTCGGTTGCCGAATCAAGAACGAAACGGAGGCCGCTTCCCCGACTGGCAACCCGAATATCGGCAAGCGAGGTCCCTACGTGCCGTTTGCTGACAAGGGTATCGCCGGTAACATTGTTGACATCAAGGACCAAGCGCGGAGGCGTACTACCATTTTTTTCCAGAACATCGTAGTGATAGGAGGGAAGTTTTCCGGAGGCGACAAGTTGTACCCTGGTCTCTCCGGGGTTGGTTACCACCTTCATCTCCTTGATAGCTATGGAAGTATGCGCTGTCTTCGCGACCGCCCTGGATCCTTTTTTGCCACCGTCATTAATGGTGAGGATAATATTGTTTCCCTTGTCGACCACGCTGAATTGGCGCGATTCCGGCAGGGTGAAGGTGAAACGGCTCAGGGGAGGTTTGGTGTCACTGATTGTGCTGGTCTCCAACTGTACCAGATTACCAGGTGGTAATTTGGGAACAAATCCCTTGGCAATGGTAGCGTCCGCAACATCCACAACTATGCGGGCCGGCTTGAACAGTTCGTACACCGTATAGTTGGGTGCGGCAGTTCCCTTGAGGGTGATAATTACATTTTCTGCATTTCTTGTGCTTTCAATGGCCGTAATTGAGTTTTTTTCTTTCCCGGCCTGGTCACCTGCCAGTGCGGACGACCCAACAAGCATGCAGAGAAAACAGAGGAACAGGCTGTACGAAAGAGGTCGATGAAGCCGTTGTTGCACTGGTAAAGAAAAATGATACATATCTATTGTTCTCCCTCTTTGTTCAGACGCATAACAATGGTGTTTTTAAGTTCTTTTCCGGCGCGGGTGTGAGCAGTTTCAGTAATAATCACCTGTTGCAGGTTGATTTTGCTGACAACCCCGTGTCTACCGATAGGAGTACCCTCGTTGAGTATGTATCCCTTGCCGGTCACATCCTCAACCATGGCAATTTTTTTCTTTCCGGTTTCAAGGACTGCCACCAGCCGCAACTGTCCCGGCTCAAACTGTCGCATGCCGGTGAGTTCCACATCTTCATCAATGATTTCATCCGGATTCAGCTTGGGAGTTGAGGCCTTTTTTGTAATAAAGGGAACAAAGGGATCCGGTCGGCCCTCCAGGACATATGCAAAGGGCTGGCTGCTGTTGTCTTCGGTCAGGTCAAGCAGGGGGGGTGCCGGTTCCACCACATCAGCCGGCGGCTTTTTGGCCTGGGCAGGCAGATACATTCCTCCGCAGATGAGCAGGGAAAAACAGATGCTGTATTGAAGCGTTTTTGCAAACATGACGGAAAATCCCGGTCGGTGTTATCTCTTTTTCTTCTTTTTCTTGTTGGACTTTTTCGCCTGGGTATTGGTAAACCGATAGGTGACCAGACGGCATTTTGAACTTAAGAGCATCTCGCCGCCCTCTTTTCTGGGCGATCCCATGGAGATGTTGTTGACCGATACAATACGGTCAAGCTTGCTCACCTGATCAAGAAAAAATCCCATGTTGTGGTAGGGACCCCTGATGGAAATGTCCACCGGGATTTCTGCGTAAAAATCTTTTTGTTTCTCAGCGCCCGGTTTAAACGAGAGAAAATCCAGGCCTGCTCCCTTGCCAAGGTCTGAAATGGAGCGTAACAGGTTGGGAATCTCCTTGGTTTTAGGGAGTACAACCGCGGCTTCCTCAAATTTTTTCCTGGTCTTTTCTATTTCCGCCTTGTATTTGGGCAGATTACGGGCGGCCTTGCGGGCCCTGTTGAGGTCCTTGCGGGCGGCAACGATCTGCCTGTTCAGGTTGTCGATCTTTTGCGCCTCTGTTTTGAAATAGAGATAGTAGAACAGAAGCACCGGGATAAGGACTGCAATGACAACAATAGCGACTTTCGCCTTTGTTGAAAGCGGTATATATTTCTCGTCGAGAAAGGTATCGAATTTATTTGCTGCTGTCGTTGAGGCCATGGCGCTGATCTGTTATTTGCTTTGCTGGGATATGAATTTTTCCTGGTCCTCGCGGGGAGTGACATGCATTGCCCTGGCGAAATTCTTCAGCTTTTTGTCTGCCTGCTCCTTAACTGATGCCTGGCCCCTCCCTGTCTTTTTCGGCGTTGCGGCAGCCTGTTTTTTCTTTTCGTCTTTTTTCGGCATCCCGATGGTGCAGGAGAGGGAAAATGCTTTCAGATTCTTGCCGGCAAATTTTTTTAACGAGGAATTTGCCAGATTGACCGTTTTGATATAAGGCGATTGTTTGAGGCTTTCCATGTAGCCGGCGATTGTCCGGTTGTCCAGAGCCATACCTTTCAATTTGAGGGTATTTCCCTTCTGGGACAGTGAGGTCAGCCACATCCGTTTTGTCGGGGTACGATTGGCAACTTCATCGAGGATGTGGACAGTCAGGGAAGATTCGGATTTTAACTTGTGGATGATAGCAATCTGTTTTTCAAGCAGGTTTTTATCTTTTTCTAATTTCTTTATCTCTCTTAACACCTTTGCATAACGTTGTTTTTCCTGTTTTATCCTGGTCAGCTCCTGCTGCAGGCGGCTGGCCTTGTTTGCCTGTAAAAAACCGGCAAGACCAAGAAAAACCAGAAGGGCGATGAGGCCCAGAACAAAGAAGGTGATTTGCTGCCTGGCCCGAATCCTTCGTTTGATTTCCCGGACAGGGAGTAGGTTTATGCGTATCATAATTTCAAAAATCAGCGGGCCGAATTGCTAATCCGGCCGCGATGGCCATCTCCGGCGCAATGGCTTCAATATATTCCGGGTCTATCTTTTTCCTGTTGAAATTCATATGTTGAAACGGGTTGAAGGAAATGACCTTAAGGCCGGTTTCCTGTTCGATGAAGGAGAGCAGTCCGTTGACTTTGGAACCACCGCCACTGAGGACAAGACGGCTCAGGGGCTTGTCCGGGTGATTGGCCATGTACAGATCAATGGCCTTTTTCATCTCCAAGACCCACTGGGTACAGGTCTGGTTGAAAATTTCCTCCACCTCTTTCTGCTGTTCTTCAACGGGTATCAGGCCTAGTTTTATCTTTTCCGCCTCCTCAAAATCCACATCAAGGGCGTTGGCCAGTTGTTCGGTCAACTGATCACTGCCAACAACAACATCACGGGCAAGGACCGATGCGCCGTCGCACAGGATATTTATGTTCATTTTGGATGCGCCGATATCGATAAGGGCCACGTTATCGCTGCTTCCGGTCGTGGTTTCCCAGATATTTTCCAGGGCAAAACCATCGACATCAACGAGAACCGGTTTAAGTTTCTGTTCCTGCAACATGTCGAGGTAATCGTCAATAACGTCTTTTTTGGCGGCAACCAGCATGACATCGGTCCGCTCCCCGTTTTCGCCGTTGGTTTTAAGGTCCTGGAAATCGAGATATACCTCATCAATATCAAAGGGAATATATTGCTCCGCCTCGCTCGTGATATATTCGGCCAGCTCCTCTTCGTCCATGACCTCGAGGTTGATCTTTTTGACGATTACCGAATAACCGGAAATAGAGATGCCGACCTTGCTGTTTTTGATCTTGAGATTATTGAAAAGGGTGGCAATGGTTTTTCCGACTTCCTCGGGCTCCTGCAGTACTCCATCCTCAACCGAACCCTCGGGTAGAGCGGCACTGCCAAGGGCCATGATGGTGTATCCCTTGCCCGTCTTCTGTAACTTGCATACTTTGACGGCAGCGGATCCGATATCTACCCCGGTGACCAGTTGTTCTTTTTTTGCCATAAGATGTTTCTTCCTGTGAGGCAGGGGGTTTGCCCGAAGTCGGACAACGAAACCTGGTAAAATGAGAGAAAGTTCAATTTATTGGTCTGTATGTATTTAGGTCATAAAAAAAAACATTTGTCAAGAAGGGCCACCCTTTTTTTTAGTTTTTTTCTTGCTTAAAAAACAATGAGATAGCTGGCAAATTACTTTTTTGTATACAACATGTTGTACGCTATCTTTCTGAAATGCCTTATTTTGTGT
>WFZC01000149.1 GCA_015489765.1 Desulfobulbaceae bacterium | reverse complement strand
GCAGTCTGTTGGGCGGGGATCCAGACTTATATCACCACTTATTGAGAAGTTACTGTTTTTTAGCGTAACCTGTTGATTTTCATTGTTTGTTGTGCCGCCAAGGCATGCTGGTTTATTGAAAAACAACTGTGTTGCAACCACCCTGTGACAACACAAAAGCGATGTGTTATCCATCCTGTCTGGAGTATCGTATGAAGACGAATATGTTGAAACTCTTTGTTTTCCCAATAATTTTTCTGTTATCCTTCTGTTGTTTGCAGGCGGCCTGGGGTGCGCCGGAGATTCCGGTCAAGAATACGGTAACCATGGTGGATATCGGCTCCACATCCTGTATCCCCTGCAGGATGATGGAACCGGTGCTGGCAAATCTGACCAAAGAATACCAGGGCAGGGCCGCCATCCTGTTTGTGGATGTGAAAAAGGACATGGCCACGGCCAGGAAATTTGATATCCGGGCCATTCCGACCCAGGTATTTTTTGATAAATCAGGCAAAGAGGTCTGGCGTCATGCCGGTTTTCTGGACCAGAAGACCATTGAAGGAAAGTTGAACGCCCTGTTGGGGAAATAGAAGCGATCATGCTTGATGGCGTCGTAAAAACTTCGATCTACTGCGTCGTGTGTCCTGTGGCGATTCGGGGGCATACTACATGTATAGTCAAGACCCGCCACAGAACACTACTCCTCGGAGTCTCCGCTTCGCTCCGCTTACCTGTATATCTGTGTTTTTACTTAGCCATCTCTGAAAAAAATTGGACTTTTTACGAGTTCATCATGCTTGAACATATCTATTTTACCGTCAACAGCTGGATAAGCGGCGGCGGCCTGGCCGTGGCCGCTTTCGGTTGTTTTACCTGGGGTATGGTCAGCGTGCTTTTTTCTCCCTGCCACATGGCTTCCATTCCCCTGATCATCGGTTACGTCGGAGGTCAGGATGCAATTCTGGAAGGGAAAAAGGCGGTGCCCTATGCCCTGCTTTTTACCCTGGGTTTGTTCATCACCATTGGTGTGGTCGGGGTGATCTGCATTTTTCTGGGCCGGATGCTGGGTGATGTGGGCCCCTACTGGAACCTGCTTCTCGGCGCTATCCTGATCTGGGTGGCCGTTGACATGCTTGGCATTGCCAAGTGCAGGATGCCCAATTCTCTTGGTCGCCTGCACCTGCAGGGCCTTGGCGGCGCCTTTGTCCTTGGTCTGGCCTACGGTATCCTCTCCGGTTCCTGCACCTTCGGCTTTATCGCCCCGATCCTGGCCATTATTACCGTCCAGGAAAAGATTGCCACCGGTCTGCTGCTTCTAACATTATTTGCCCTGGGCCACTGCACCCCCATTGTCATTGCCGGCAGTTCCGCGGCCACTGTTAAGAAAATGCTGGCCACCTCCTCCTTTCAGCACGGCGGGACCGTTTTTCGCAAGGGCGCCGGTGTGGTGATAGGGTTATTGGGGATATATTTTGTTGCCCGGCCCTGGTTATTTGCCTAAGCTGTTTTCAGGTCATTTTGTCCCTGAATATGGGCGGGAAGAAGGGGCAATATTCTGAACCGGAATCCATCCATACATGGAGGCTGTCATGGAGAAAACGCATAATTTTTGTATTCTGTGTCTGTCGCTGGCGGTTTGTTTATTGATCGGTTGTCCATGTGAATCCCTGGCTGCCGGATTTGCACAGGACCTGACCTCAATGGGGATTACCTTCCATGTGGTGAGCGTCAAAGAGGGCGGGTCCTCCAGGGTAAAGATCACCCTCTCCGGGCCCGGGGTTGATTCGCGGCCCATCGAGAGCAGGGTTGAGGGCACGGTGACCTCGGCGGAGGTGACTGATGATCTGGATAATGACGGATTACCGGAACTCTATGTCTATGCCACCTGTGGTGAGGAGGTCTCGTCCGAGGCAGGCCGGGATGCGAACTCAACGCCGCCGGTTGCCGCTGTGGTCACCGCCGGGGCGCCTGCGGGTCATCACGGTTCTACCGCCGTTGTTGTTGCGCCCGGCACAGGGTCACCGTCTGCGGTTGTTGTCGGGCCTGCCGTGACCGCGCGGGTGGATGGCTCCACGGTCGGACTGGTTCCTGTGGTGCCCGTTAAACCGGATGAACATCACAGCTGCATCCATGAATTGAAATTTATTGTTGTTGCCACCGGCAAGGGCAAGGCGCTGAAGTTGGAGTACAGTAGGTAAGGCAACCGGAAGTCATTTTGATTATTTTTGCAGTTTTTCGAGGTAGGTCTCAATCTTTTTCAGGGATTGCGGTCCGGTGACCATGAAGACCGTATTGCCTTGGTAGAGTTTGTCCGGTCCCCTCGGCACGATGATTTTTTTCGCCTGTTGTTCATCCAGCACGCCGGCAAAGACACAGTTGCCGGAAAATTCGGGCTGCCTGGCCAGTTCCTGCACCGTGATTCCATCCTGCGGCCAGTTTTCCGGTATCTTAAACATGATCAGTTTGGCCTGGCTCTGTTCCAGGTCGGTGAGTACCTTGACCAGGGGGCTCTCCAGTTCAATGATGACCTTGTGAAGCAACATGGTGTTCATGTTGCATATATGGGTCACTCCTGCCAGCTGGTAGGGTTTTTCATAGGCCGGGTTGCGCATCTTTACCATAATCTTTTCCACCTGCTCACTTTTTGCCAGCAGGGCCACGGTCAGGTTGTCGGTGTCCCGGTAGAGTACCCCGAGCAGGGCATCCGCCTTGTTAATACCTGCCTGCCTGAGGACGTCAATGTCTCTGGCATCCCCATAAACGGTTTCCACCCCGAGGTGGGCGTAAATATCTTCACAAACCTCCCTGTCCCGGTCGATGACCACCACATCATGCCGATGATCAGAGAGTTCCCTGGCCAGGGTAGTCCCGGCAATGCCGCCGCCTGCAATGATGATATACATGGAAAATTTTCTCCTAATGACGTGAAAGTTTGGCAAAAAGAAAGGCTATGGGGATAATCTCCAGCCTGCCCGCCAGCATGCCGAAAATATAGGTCAGCTTGATGAGCCAGTGCAATGAGGCCATCTTGGCAACGGAAAAATAAAATGGCCCCATGTTGCCCATGGCCGAGGCCATACCGGAAAAGGATTGCCAGCTGTCAAGATCAGAAAAAACAGCCGTAATAACGGCGCCAACCCCAATGAGAACAAGCCAAATCCAGAAGAGCGAGGCGATGCGTTCCAGCTCTCTGTCCGGAATGATTTTCCCGGCCGCCACCACCGGCAGGACCGCCCGCACCGGTCTGCTTATTCTTCGCAACTGGGTCTGAAAGGCCTTGGCCAGGATTGCCAGCCGCAGGACCTTGATGCCGCCGGCCGTTGACCCGACACAGCCGCCGATGACCATGATTATCATGAAGAGCTGTTTGCTGACGGCATGAAAAAAAGAGGAGTTGATATCAACAGTCAGGTACCCTGTTGAGGTCAGCATGGAGGCAACCTGGAACAGGGCACTGCGAAAGACGCCATGAAAGTCATGCACTATTTGTGGCAGGGGAAGCTGCAATCGTTGAAAGTGATCAAAACAGATCAGGATCACCGAACCGGCGAGGATCCCCCAGTACCATTTCATCTCAAAATCAGTGAACACCGTCTTAACGTTGCCGGTCAATACCTTGTAATGGACAAGAAAATTTGTTCCGCCCGCCAGCATGATCAGGATCGTGGCATACTCTATGAAAACCGCATGCTCATAGCCGTGGGCACCGTAATAGCCGATGCTGGCGTCATGGGTTGAGAAACCGCCGGTGGAGATGCAGGTAAAGGAATGGTTGAGGGCGTCAAAAAAATCCATGCCGCCGGCCAGGAAGAGCAGAAGGGAGAGGACGGTGAAAAATGTATAGATGCCCCAGAGAATGGACAGGGTATGGGCAATTCCGGGCACCGGGCGGGTCGTGCTGATTTTGTGCCCTTCAGCGGAAAAGAGGACAGCGGCAGCGGAGCCGCCGCGAAAGCTGACCGCAAGAAAAAATGTCAGAATCCCCAGTCCGCCCAGCCACTGGGTAAAGGAACGCCAGAAGAGAATGGATCTCGGCATGGTGTCAAGGCCGGTAAAGACGGTAATGCCGGTGGTGGTAAAGCCGCTGACCGCTTCAAAAAAAGCATCGATAAAGGATTTGTCAAGCCCGGTCATAAAGGGAATGCCGCCGACAATACCGCATAACAGCCAGCCAAGGGCGGTGATGATCATGGCGCCTTCGATGGTCGGTACCCGGAATGGTATTTTTTTCTGGGTGAGCAGGCCGAAAAATATACAGGAAAAGGCAGGATAGGTAAAAACCGATGCCTCTGTACCGTAATGGAGCTGGTCGTTATAGAGCCACCAGGGAATGAGCGGCACCAGCATGAGAACGCCCAGGGTGGCCAGCAGAGCGCCGAGATAGTTGAGGATATAGAGCCGATCGGTGCCGGAAAATCGTGAATGGGCCGGGAAAATTCTCATTTGCTGCTCGGGCCGTCGGAGGCAAGACTTTCCGGTAAGGTCATGATAAAATCCCTGATCGCGTCCCGTATCCGGCGATAATGGTCAAGCGCTTCTTCTTCGGTTGTCGATTTTGCGGCCAATCGGGGTGGATCGTCAAAGCCCTTGTGGATGATTTTTGTTTTCATCGTTGGTTGATGTAATGATAATCAGTTAATCGTCACAAATTACCCATCTGAAAGCTGTTGATGATATCGGTCACCGGCGGAAAAGAGGTATCCGGTCATAACTCCGGTAATCATGGCCGGAAATATCCACAGGGAAAGAAAACGGTCAAAAAAGAGAGTCTTTTACCTTTATAACTATTCAGGTGGATGCAGGAAACTTTCCTGGCCACAGGCTGTAACCTAATTGTTCAAGAGTGCTCCATATCTGTGCAGGCAGGCCTGTGAATTATAGTGATTCCTATGTGAATCAGGCCTGGCCGTGCAGAGATGGAGTGCTCCTGAACAGTTACCTTTTATCATAATTTACACATGATGGCGTTGTAAAAATTTCGATCTACTGTGTCGTGTGTCCTGTGGCGATTCATGGGCATACTACATGTATAATTAAAACCCGCCACAGAACACTGCTTTCCTTTTACCAACTGGATGTAGAAAGCGGTAGAGTAAGGGTGAAACTCTTTTTGCCTCTTTTATTTTATCCGAAAATAGTCCACATAGAACATGGCGTCCCATGCCGGAGCCGGAGATTTTCATTGTTAGTTGTGGCTGGCCAATATGGTCCAGCCATGCTGGTTTATCCGAAAATAGCCCACATAGGACATGGCGTCCCATGCCGGGTTGTTTTGAAAGTTACTTATAATGGAGAAACACATGCCTCTTGTTGAAGCACACAATTTAAGCAAAAATTATATGGCCGGGGAGATCACCATTAAGGCTGTTCGTGACATCGATTTTGCCATCGAATCCGGTGCATTTGTCTCCTTTGTCGGTCCGTCGGGCAGTGGAAAGAGTACATTGCTCAACATGATAGGTTGTCTTGATCCGCCAACAGGAGGAGACCTTACCGTCTCCGGGCAGGACGTCACCCGGCTGAACTCAAAGCAGTCGGCAAAATTTCGTGGCGATCACGTCGGATTTATTTTTCAGGATTTCAATCTTATTCCTGTGTTGACGGTATTTGAGAACGTCGAATATCCCCTGCAGATGGTACAGAACTGGCCGGTAGCAAAACGAAAGAAACGTGTTCAGGATCTTCTTGAAGCTGTCGGTATGGCCGATCAGGGAGCCAAATATCCGCGCCAGCTTTCCGGTGGTCAAAAACAACGGGTTGCCGTGGCCAGAGCGCTGGTCACCAATGCTGAACTGGTGCTGGCCGATGAGCCGACAGCCAACCTTGATCACAAGACGGCCAATCGCATTATCGCCTTGATGAAAAATATGCGCGATGAATTCGGAACCACTTTTATATTTTCCACCCATGATCAGAAGGTCGTCAATAATGCAGAGGTAATATTCAACCTGGAAGATGGTCGGTTGCAATCACAGGATGGCGATAATGGAGGAGATCATGCTTAATATATTTAAACTTGCCTGGCGCAATCTCTTGCGCTACAAAAGACGGACCCTGCTAACCTCTGCGCTTATCACCCTCGGTGTTGTTGCCGTGCTGTTGTTCATCTCTATTGCCGGATCCTTTAAGTCCATGATGATCGGTCAGATCACCGATTCCATGCTGGGACATTTGCAGATTCACCGCAAGGGATATCTTGCCTCTATGGATAGCCTGCCCCTTGATCGTAACATGAGTGGGAAACAAGTGGCCAAGATTAAGAAAATTCTGAAAGATAATGCGGCTATAGAAGCAGTTTCCATGCGTATCAAGCTCGGAGCGATGTTCAGTAATTTCAGGGAGACGACAAATATTCGTTTAAACGCTGTTGATCCGGAGCAGGAACTCCAAACCGTGCCCATGTTAAAAGATCGTATTATTAAGGGGAAGAAAGAAGGTTTGTTGAAAAAAGGAGAAATTCTGGTGCCGGAACTCATTGCCAAGGGAATGAAGGTCAAGATTGGTGATTCTATTGTTCTGGTCGCCACTAATAAGGATGGTTCGGTGAATGGCCAGTCTTTTGTGGTGCGCGGTATACTCGAAGGGATATCCGGTCCGGGCGGTAGAGATGGTCTTATTCATATTAAAGACGCAAGGTCTTTGCTGCGTATTACTGGAATGGAGGTCAGTGAAGTTGCCATTCGTCTGCATGATATGCAATCCATGAATGAAGTTTTTTCCCAGCTGAAAATGGCGTTGGGTTCGATGAAAAATAAAAGAGGAAAACCGATTTTTGAGATCCATACCTGGGAGAAGCTGACCCCCTTTTTTAACATTTCCCGTATGATTGATCTGATGACCTTGTTCATTAAAATTATGCTGGTGGCCATTGTCCTGGTGAGTATCATGAATGTTATGATCATGGCTGTGTACGAACGTATCAATGAAATAGGGACGATTTCAGCCATAGGTACACCTCCTGGAAAAATTCTTTCCCTTTTTGTAGCCGAAGGTTTTTTCCTCGGCATTTTCGGGACTGCCATGGGGGTGGTCATTAGTCTTGCTGCCATTTATACAATGAATCTTTTTCAGATCAGTTTTGACTTCGGCCGGCAAAAAGGGCTGCTGCTTGCACCGAAGATTGGCGCCAGTGATATCTTTACCATTGCCGTGATTGTTATTGCTATAGCCGTTCTGGCAAGTCTGCAGCCGGCCTGGAAAGCCTCTAAAATGGATCCTATTACCGCCCTGAGGCATGTATAAAATTTTAAATCAACAAATAACACAACATATTGAAGGAGTAATAATTATGTTACCGATATGTTACAGAGCTGCCTGACGTCTGCTGTTTCTATTGTTGTCGATCGGTACTGCCTTGACGGAAGAAAGGGAAGCTACAATTGCCGTGGCTGCAAAAGGTCAAAACGGTTCAGGCAAAATCAGCATGGTCGCCGCCCGTGCGCCTTTTCTCTGATTTTAAACAAAATTCTGT
>WFZC01000148.1 GCA_015489765.1 Desulfobulbaceae bacterium | reverse complement strand
CAAGTGCAGGTTTCCATTGTGGGCAGAGAACAGATGATATCCTTGTCCAGGATGATGAATTGTTGTCTGTTATCGAGAACTGGAAAGAGTTTCTCAGTGTTGAGACCAAGTTGAGTTCTTTACTTGAAGAAAAAAATCGCACAGGGCGACCCTTTGGTTCTGATGATTTTTATACGGTAGTGGAAAAGCTGACAGGTTTTAATGTCCGCCCAGGCAAACCTGGTAGACCTTCCAAGAAACAGTAATATGTCTGCGGAATTCTAAGGGATTCACCGATATATCCCGGCCCCGGATAACCGAGGGTAGCCAGAGAAGGTTGTTTGCTTAGAGGCTGGAGACCGACGCGAAAGCGAGTACAACCGAGGAACCGGATGCGGTAATCCTGCACGTCCGGGTCTGTGCGGGGGGGGGTAACCGGCATTCCTACCGCGGAGTGCTAAGAATATGAGGCTCCTCGACCTTTCGGGTGCGTCCACCTCTGAGCGGACTTGGTGCCCGGTCGAGAATGAACTCCTCTCTATTGCTCGTCAGATATCGGAGGCCAAGTCCGTGCCCTTGGAGCAGCTGATCCAGGCAGTTACTGCAAGCAGAACTTGCAGCGTCCCGGAAACTGTCGCGTGCCCTTATGCCGTTCCGCAGTCAATGAGACGTGGTCATGCCAGGGCATGCAGCAGTTCGTTGTGGGTTCGGGCGGAGAGCAGAACCGCTGCAAAGAATCCGTCTGCATGAGGAGCGAGACGGACGCCCCCTCAAAGCTGCTGGCTGCCTGAAAACGGCAGAGCAGAAAGCGGTTAATATCAATATCAATATCAAAGTAGAATTAGTATCAAAGTAGAATTAGGCGAAAATACATTTTTCAGGATCCGACATTGGTCCGCCTCCTAAACTTTGCAAGAGGGACTCAACCCATGACATCAAAACTTCTCTCCCTACCTTCGGATCAGGACCACAGCGGCCGAACGCTTGCAGCCGAAGAAGTCGCAGCAGTTGCACAGGCGATCGCCAGTGGTACTCTGACAAGTACCAAGGGCACTTTTGTTAAGGGACTTGAGGAGCGATTTGCTCAGTGCCTGGACGTCAGGCACGCTCATGCCTGTACATCCGGCACAGCCGCGGTTCATATTGCCATCGCGGCCATAGATCCGGACCCGGGTGATGAGATCATAACAACGTCAATTACTGATATGGGAGCATTAACGCCGATAATCTACCAGGGTGCAATTCCTGTTTTTGCCGACGTTGACCCCGATACTTATAACGTAACGCCTGGGACCATCGAAGCCTGCATCAGTGAACGGACCCGGGCGATCATTGTAACGCATCTTTTCGGGAATCCTTGCGACATGAACGGCATCATGGAAATTGCCGAGAAACACAACCTGCCCGTTGTTGAGGACTGCGCCCAGGCCTATCTTGCCGAAGCAGATGGCCGGCTGGTCGGTTCGATTGGAACAATAGGCTGCTTCAGTCTGCAGCAGGGCAAGCACATCACCACCGGTGAAGGCGGCCTGGTCACCACCAACGATACGGATCTTGCCCGGCGGATTTTCCTGCTTATCAACAAGGCCTGGGGTTACGGTGACAGTCAACCTGATCATTACTTTGCAGCTCTCAATTACCGCATGAATGAACTCACCGGGGCCGTAGCGCTGAGTCAACTTGATAAACTTGCGGATGTTGTCGAGAGCCGGATTGCCACCGCCGACAAACTTACGAAACGGATTGCCGCCCTCAACGGCATCGGCACCCCGGTTATCCGTCGAGGTGACCGCATGACATACTGGAAATACTGCCTGAATGTGGATAACAACAGAGTTCCGGGCGGCGCTGTTGCCCTGGCGGGTAAACTGAAAGATTGCGGGATTGCCTCCGCCCCGCGCTATATACAGAAACCGGCTTTTCAGTGTGAAGTTTTCCGGGATCAAAGAACCTTTGGTTCCAGCCATTATCCCTTCACCCTTGCCCGGCCGGAAGCGGTCGATTATTCCCCTGAAAGGTTTCCGGGAACTTTTGCCGCCCTTGACCAGGTGCTGGTCCTCCCGTGGAACGAACATTATACTACCGAACATGTTGATTATATAGCAGATTCTATCCACGATTCAGTCGATAGTCTCAAAAAGGAGCAATAAATGACACTGCCCGTTCAATTTGCCATTGTCGGCGCCGGTGGAATTGCCCAGACCCATGCCCAGGCTCTTTCTGAAATTGATGAAACTGATCTCGTAGGCGTCATGGATATTTCAAGTGAAGCGGCCAATTCCATGGCTGAGGCTTTCAATTGCGAGGCCGCCGGATCTCCTGAAGAATTATTACAGAAATGTGATCTTCAGGCGGTCCTTATCTGCACACCGCCGGTCACTCACGCGGATATCTGCCGGAAATTTCTCGAAAGCAAAGTGGCGGTGCTATGCGAGAAACCGCTCTGCCTGGATTCAACAACCGCAGCAGAGCTTATTGAACTGGCAAATAAACAGGGCGTGCCCTTTACCATGGCCTCCAAATTCAGGTACTGTGATGATGTGGTCCGGGCCAAGTCCATTATTGAATCGGGGCTGCTGGGAGAGATTCTTTTGCTGGAAAATGCATTTACCGCCCATGTTGACATGCGTAATCGCTGGTATTCCAACCCGAAAATGAGCGGAGGCGGTGTTCTGATCGACAATGGAACTCATTCTGTGGATATCATACGATACCTGCTCGGTCCGATTGCCCAGGTGCATGTTGTCGAGGGGAAGCGAATGCAGGATCTTGAGGTAGAAGATACCGTTCAGGTTTTTGCCCGTACCGAGTCCGGCGCCCTATGCACAGTTGACCTTTCCTGGACGTTTAATAAAGAGCTGGACTCTTTTATTCAAATCTATGGGCAACAGGGAACTATCCGGGTCGGCTGGCAGGAATCCAGATATCGACAGCCAAATAGCGACTGGATTGCATTTGGAACGGGATACAGCAAAATGGACTGTTTTAAAAACATGCTGATTAATTTTTGCAACACGGTAACCGGGGAGGGAACATCAAGGATAGGGCCCGACGATGCCATGGCTTCTGTCCAGGTTATTGAAGCCGCCTATAAATCGCTCAGTTCGGATAACTGGATTACCGTAGCTGGATCCTGACCGCCATGTCTATTCATCCAACAGCCATCGTTGAAAAAGGGGTTGAAATCGGTGAAGGAACCTTTGTCTGGGACAATGCCCATTTGCGCGCCCCCAGTACAATCGGTCGTGACTGCATCATCGGTGAAAAGACGTATATTGCCTACGGGGTAACCATCGGCAGCAGGGTGAAGATCAATTCTTTTGTCTATATCTGCAATGGGGTTACCATTGCAGACGGCGTAATGATAAGCGCTGGGGTAATATTTACCAATGACCGTTATCCGCGTGCCACCAGCCCTGACCTGCAAAGCCTTCGCGGATCGGAGCCGGATGAGCATACCCTTGAAACAAAGGTGGCCAAAGGAGCGACCGTAGGCGCCGGCGCCGTGATTGGCTGCGGCCTTGAGCTGGGTGCATTCTCCATGGTGGGCATGGGCTCGGTCGTAACCAGGGATGTGAAACCCTTTCACCTGGTGGCGGGGAATCCTGCAAGGATCATTGCCCTGGTCTGCCGATGCGGAGAACCCTTTTACCGGTTTGCAAAAAATGATCAAAAACCACCGGAAATCAACAATGCGATCTGTGCCCGATGCGGCCTGGAATATAGTGTGAACCAGGGGACCGTCATAGAGTTGAACCCGCCGGCAACGGGGACGTTGCCTTGAAGTGGGGCATTGTCGGCGGTGGTGTCATCGGTCTGACACTGGCGCTTCGGCTCAGCAGTCAAGGTCACGATGTCACTATTTTTGAAGGATCATCAACGATTGGCGGACTTGCCCGGCCCTGGGAACAGGGCGAAATCAACTGGGACCGCTTTTATCATGTCATTCTCCTTTCTGATACATACACCCGCAGGGTACTTCGAGACATAGGCGTTGAAAGCGAACTCGAATGGGTCGAAACCCGGACAGGGCTCTATGCCGGGGGCAGGCTGACCTCTCTTTCCAATGCCGCCGAGTATCTCAGGTTGCCTGTTTTAAACCTCTTTGAACGATTTCGTCTTGGTCTGACTATTTTTTACGCCTCAAAAATTCGTAACTGGAAGAAACTTGAAAAAATCCCGGTTGAGCAGTGGCTCACAAGCCTCTCAGGAGCGGGGACTTTCAATAAACTCTGGCGCCCCCTGCTGCGTGCCAAACTGGGAGAAAGCTGGCAGGAGACATCAGCGGCGTTTATCTGGGCCACCATCCAACGACTCTATGCCGCCCGAAGGACGGGCCTGAAAAAAGAGATGTTCGGCTACCTGCCGGGAGGCTACGCAAGGGCATTCACATCATTTGAAAATCGTCTCGACAACATGGGGGTAAGACTCAAAACAGGCAAAAAAATTGAGGAAGTAAGAAACAAGAACAGCAGCTTTATTCTTCGGTCTACAGAGGGAGAGGAGGAGTTTGACAGGGTTGTCATGACATGTTCCAATTCCCGGATTGCCCAGCTTTGCCCTCAGCTTAATCCTGCCGAACAAACACTGCTCAAGGAGACCCCCTATCAGGGAATAGTCTGCGCCTCGCTTCTTCTAAAAAAACCTCTGGCCGAGTATTACCTCACTTACCTGATGGACAATGACCTTCCCTTTACAGCCGTTATTGAAATGACTACCTTGATCGATCCAAAGCAGGTTGACGGGAAAGCCCTTGTCTACCTGCCCCGCTATATAGATGCCCGGGATCCTTTTTTTCGCGCTTCGGATTCAGAAGTTGAAGAATTTTTCCTGGCAGGTCTTGAAAAGATGTACTCCGAATTCCGGCGCCAGGATGTTGAGGCCTTCCAGGTAGCCAGAGAGACCGAGGTCTTTCCGGTTCCGGTATTGGAGTACTCAAAAAAAATACCGCCGATCCGCTCAAGAAGCATTCAGGGCCTCTATTTTGTAACTTCGGCGCAGATAGTAAATGGAACCCTGAACGTCAACGATTCGATCCGTATTGCCGAAAACGCCGTTGCCGTTTTACTCTCCGATAAGGAAAATGATACCTAAATCCTGCCCCTTGAAAATGAAGAAAAAATTTTCTTTTGCCGTATCAGCGGATTATACGAATGTGATCGTTTTTTTCGACTCATTGGCCGTGTGAAGGATTTTTTCTTCATGTTCTCGCCCTTCGGGATAGGCAATTTTACCGAATCTGCCTCGCCTCGTTATCAATGGGTTGAAGTATTCGTATGCGTCTGCGCTCTTGATACCTCGCATCTCCGGCAAAATTGCCAATTGCAGGGTTTAGGAAATAGTGCAACAGGAGCAATCACTTGAAACGATTGGCAAGCATATCCATCGATATCGATAACCAGTGGTCGTACATGAAAACCCATGGCGACAATGACTGGGAGTCGTTTCCGAGCTACCTGGACGTTCTCATCCCGAAGACCCTTGATTTTTTTCGCGAGCATGAATTACGCGCCACCTATTTTATCGTCGGCCAGGATGCCGTTCTTGAAAAGAACGCTTCTGTACTTAGACGTATCACCGAGGCCGGACACGAGGTGGGCAACCACTCCTTCCGCCACGAACCGTGGCTTCATCTCTATGATGAAGAGGAAATTGAAGCTGAGATTGGTGATACCGAAGCAGCCATTGAAAATGTAACAGGCAAGCGCCCTGTGGGTTTCAGAGGTCCGGGGTTCAGCGTCTCGGAAACCGTGCTTCGGGTGCTGAAACGCCGTGGCTATCGCTTTGATGCCTCAACCCTGCCGACCTTCCTCGGTCCCCTGGCACGAGCCTATTATTTTGTGCAGTCCTCAAACCTGACCCCGGAAGAAAAAGAACAACGCAAATTGCTGTTCGGTAAAGCAAGGGAAGGGTTTCGCCCGGTCCGTTCACACCTGCTACAGGTTGGAGGCGACGGCGAACTTCTCGAAATTCCGGTGACAACGTTTCCTTTCCTTAAAATTCCCTTTCATCTCAGCTATGTCCTCTATTTGAGCACTTTTTCTCCCGGCATTGCCCGCCTTTATTTCAAATCGGCATTAACGGCATGTTGTCTTTTTCATGTTGAGCCTTCCCTGCTCCTTCATCCCCTGGATTTTCTCGGTGGAGATGAGGTTGATGCGCTGGCATTTTTTCCGGGCATGGAAATGGAAGGTGAAAAGAAACGGAATCGTATCTCGACCTATATTCGTGACTATCAGAATTTTTTTAAGGTGCTCCCCATGGGTGAATATGCGAAAACCGTCCTCAGTCGTGGAGATCTTCCACTTCTCCAGGCCCGTTTTTCGACAGGAAGACAGGAGCAAACGGTAACCGAGACCAAAAAAGCATGAACAATACAAACGGCAACACATATCGCATTCTTACCCTGTTTGGAACACGACCGGAAGTTATCAAACTGGCGCCGATCATCCACGCCTTGGAGAAACGACCGGATGTATTTGCAACCATCAATGTCACATCAGGTCAACACAAAGATATCCTCTATCCTTTCATACAACAATTCAGGCTGCGGGTGGATGAAGACCTTGCTCTCCACCAACCGCATCAAAAACCAATTAATGTATGTTCCCGCGCCATCTCCGCTCTTGCCGATCTTTACGAAAGGATGAAACCTGACCTTGTACTGGTCCAGGGAGACACCAGCACCGCGCTTGCCGGAGCGCTGACGGGTTTTTATCTTAAAATACCGGTGGGCCATGTTGAAGCAGGATTACGTTCCGGTGATAAGGACAATCCCTTTCCAGAGGAGATGAACCGTCGACTCATCACCCGGCTTGCCCGCTATCACTTTGCCGCAACCGGGACCAATGCCGCAACACTCCGCAGCGAGGGCGTTGCCGAGGAACAGATCGTTATAAGCGGCAATCCGGTTGTGGATTCTTTACAGTGGGCATTAAAAGAAAGCAGGCCATCGGACTCGACCAAGACACTTCTACAAAACGTCTCAGACAAAAAACTGCTTGTTGTCACCAGCCACCGACGAGAAAGTTTCGGAGATTTGATGCTGGAAAGGCTGCGCCGAATAGCAGATTTTCTCCGCCGGCATGAAGACGTGGCCATGGTCTTTCCGGTGCACCCGAATCCTGTTGTGCAAGAAGCAGCGCAACAGGCATTTCAAGGCGTTACGAACGCCAACTTGATTGCCCCGCTTGATTATTTTGATTTTATTCACCTCCTGTCCCAGGCATGGTTAATCGTTTCCGATTCAGGCGGAGTTCAGGAAGAAGCGCCGACCTTGAAAAAGCCACTCCTCATTCTACGTGAAAACACCGAGCGACCAGAGGCGGTCGAATCAGGTGCCGCCAGGCTTGTTGGTCCTTCACCGCAGAAACTTGCCTCCATGCTTGAAGAACTTTACTCTTCAGGGACCTGGTCGGAAGAACTGAAGTCGATCAGCAATCCTTTTGGTTCCGGGGATGCCGGAAAAAATATCGTAACCGCCATCGAGTCCTTTCTCCGATAACCTGAAAAGACCTAGTTGTTCCATCTGTCGCCTCCTGGCTGGTTATATAGTAATGATGGTGAAGGAGAACTTGTGAGTTTGACGGATATTTGGAGAAAAAGTACACCTGACAAGGTCCCACTCGGGGGGAAAAAGAAAACAGACAGGATGATCTTCCTGTTGGCAGTGGCAGTGGGAGTAATCTTTGTTGCTACCGGCATCCTTTATGTAGCGCTTCCGGCAAGTCCGGACCAACTTGAACTTGATTACCTTGCCGGCCTCGTCCTGGATGGAGGCCTGCCGTATGTTGACTTTGTGGATAATAACTGGCCGGGCGGTTACCTGCTCCACATGGTTTCTACAGCATTTTTTGGCTATTCTTTCCATTCCTGGCGCCTTCTCGACTATCTCCTGATGCTTTTCTGCCTTTTTTTTCTTTGTCGATTACTGTTCAAAGCTGTCGGCAAATCGAGCGCCTTGTGGGCGGCGTTTTTATACCCTGGGCTTTATACAACGGCGGTGAGTTTCTGGTTTCCGGGCCAGCGTGACGCTGTGGTCGCTAATCTCTTCTGGCCCGTAATCTGGTCGCATTGGCACGGGTGGAAAACAGGTCGTCCACAATGGCAGCTATTCACAGGACTTTTGATTGCCGTTGCAACTCTCATTAAACCAACGGCAATAATTATCTGGCCTTTGCTTCTTCTCCATGGCCTGTGGTGGTCTATACACTCTCATCGATCTGATTTTTTTTATCAGGCCGGTGCGGCTCTTGTGGCATTGTTTTGCACATTGGCGGTAGCTTTCACCACGATCTTATTGAGGGGAACATCAATTACTTCTTTGCTGGATTCCATATGGTTTTTTAACTTTTATCCACAGGGAGCGGGGAGGGCTCCCCTGGCTATTCTCCTGCAAAAAGCCCTGTCTATACATATTATCTCCTGGTATTGGATCACATTTGTTAGCTTGATTGTCGCAGGTTGGCTCTTTTTTGTTGACCGTCATGTTAAAATTGAATTCAAGTTACTGTTTGCATGTGTCTATATTTCAGGTTGGGCCAGTTATTTTATTCAGGGTAGAGGTTTTGGGTATCATCTGGCAATAGTCTATGCAGGTATGCTTCCCTTTCTTTTTATAGGAATGGGAAAACTTTATAATTTTTTACTCAAACCCGTACCCATGGGATACAAACTTCTCCCCATGCTTGTTCTAAGTATTGTGCTCGTCGGGACGGTAAAAAAGTATGACACTCAGTACGCGGCCGTATTTCCCTGGTTGACAGGCAGGATGGGTACAGCTGAATATTATGATAATTTTTCAGCCGGGGACGGAATGTCGTTAGGGGATGTTTATAGATTGTTGCCGAAATTGAAAGCATCTATCGGCCGGGGAGAGACACTTCTTATGATTGGTACTCAATCGGCGGCAAACTTTGTCCTTAATCGCCGGCAGCCGATACGATTTTATTATTTGCCGATTTTCACCGAAGCACGCAGGCCCATTGATATGGTCAATCGTTGGAATATTGCTTTTCGGAAGGAAATTGATCAAGATCATTCCCCGATGGCACTGGTCAATCGTACTTTTCTGGAGAATCCACCATCATCTCATAACGATATGACAGTTGAAAGCCTTCGGTTGCTTAAATCCCATCTTGCCAAACATTTTGTAAGGATTCAGGAATTCAATAAGGTTGATCTCTATCAACATCGCCGTCATTGACGCGGATTTATTTAATTTACTGTATATTTTTGTGGTTGTCGATTTTGCTGCGCAAGCGCAAGGTGTGGACAATTAAACCAAGATGACCAAGAATGGTATGCATGGTTTTCATCTTTGAAGTGCCGAAGATTCGTACTTCGAGTACGGCGGGACATTCGACAATTTTTTTCCCCCTAAGATCGAGCAGCACGATGAGTTCCGCGATTCCGAGAAAATTTTCGTGTTGCAGATCAAGATCTGCAACGGCTTCACGCCGATAAACTCGAAAACAACTTGTATAGGTTGCCAGCTTGTGATGCAGGATTAAACCATAGATACGGGATAATCCTTTGGAAAGAAATAGCCGCCAGCCTGGGACGTTAAGCACCTTTCCGAGAGGATGATAGGGTGAGGCGGTCACCAGGCTTATATCTTCCTTCAGCATTGGCAACATGCTTTCCAGTTGCAGGGGGTCGTAAGTACAGTCGCAGTCAATGGAGCAGACAATTGTCGTCTTTGCCTGCTTGATCCCGGTTAAAATAGCGGCGGCGACTCCCCTGTTTGTGCAATGCCGAACGAATGCAAACCCCGGATCATTGCCGAAATTTTTTTGAATGGCTTCCCAGGTATTATCAGTGCTCCCATCATCAACGAAAAGAAAATGTAATTTCCATTGATTCGATAACCTTGATTTTACCTCATGTAACGTGTTTGCCAGATAAGGAATAATTAGTTCTTCATTATAACATGGAATTATAATTGTAATATCCGAAATATCGGAGCTTTCTTTTGCTGATTCTCCTCTATCTTTCGATAAGATGCCATTTTTCTTGTTGTTGAATTTTTCCGTGCAACTACAGGTTTTGCCACGGCTGCATGCCGTTGATAGTGGTTGACTTTTTTCCCTGCTTTGTTGATTATCTGGATTCTCTATCTCACATGGCATCATTTGTAAATGGTGGGCAATGTCGGTAAAGTGATACTCCTCTAAAAAGGTTTTATATAAATCAGCCATGTTGCCTATGTTGCGATACATTCGGATACGACTCAGCCAGCTTACCGAAGAAATTTCAGGCAAGTCAGGATCCAGCTCCCATACGTGAAAATACATGTTAAAAGGGAAGTTGTACGTTGTTGCCCACTGGCGGAATATTTTTCGTACAATTGAGCGGGGTGCCTGGCGGAAGTAATTCCCTCCGGCTGCTGGGATCAGGAATTTGTCGGTACCCCATGTTGAAAGCGGCATCTCCCATATATCACCGGCCCTGGAGTGAACGACGTGGGGAAAGCGACGCCATGGTTCTCCGGCAATGGAACGAAAGCGGGGGTAAAAACTGGAATCGTAACAGTATCCCTCCTCACTCAGCACCTCCAGCGCCCAGAGATCCTGAATCCTAAAATGTCCCTGCGCAACACGATACCCCAAAACCTCACGGTGAGTGGCTCTCTCTATGGCATGCTTTGATCTTCGGGCGTCTTTACGAAATTCATCGTGGAGCATTTGCTGGATTGGTCTGTGATAGTAACCCTTTGAAGCGAGTTCATGCCCACGCCTTGCAATTTCTCGGACTATTGCCGGCATTTCGTCGGCGATCCAGCCGAGGACGAAGAAAGTCGCTTTTGTTTCGTGCGTGTCAAGTAGATCAAGTACCCGAAGTGTATTCTGTTCTATCCGTGATTCAAAACGGTTCCAGCGGGATTCAGGGACGAATTTTCCCATGGCGGTATACTGAAAATAGTCCTCGACCGCAATTGTTAACAGGTGGGAATTATTCATTTTGTCTTAATGGATTGTCCTGCTTCTTGTATCGGGTGCAATCCCATTTTGTCGCGTAATGGGAATGCTTCCCAATAGCACCTGTTTTCGCCAATTCACCTATCATTTTCAGGTAGATTGACAGTCAAAATGGCTCATTTTGTAGGGAAAGCTGCAACATTTTATGATAAAAATTATCCTGATTTGATAATCATTCACGTTTGCGACAAAATGGGATTGCACCCTCTTGTATCTCTGGGAAGGAAATCTGCTATTTGGGTGAAGAACTTCTTCATATACCTTAATCGTCTGCCTCGCCTCGCTATTGTTTCCCAATTATATTTTTGGGTCAATCTGAATTTTTCAAGAAGAGAGAGCACAATAGATCACAGTAGATAGTGGTTATCTGGTTATGACTTATTGGTTCTACATTGTTAAATGGGTCGATTAGCAGTTAACTTATTGATATTTTGGCGAAATGCTGTAATATAAAGGACACATGGCGGCGAGGCGAAGAGGCTGTAATTTACTATTACAGCCTTTTTAAAAAAATTCTCCTCGGTAACGGCCCTGGTTCTCTTGGTCCCGGTTTTGGCGTGAAGATACCGGAAGGTGATCATCCCGTCTTTATTTCTGACAGACGGTGTCTCACTTACATTGACACAGAGGGGATGCCCGCGTAGAGTTTGGTAGGCACCTTAAAGAATTTG
>WFZC01000147.1 GCA_015489765.1 Desulfobulbaceae bacterium | reverse complement strand
ATATATCAGATAGTCGTTTTTTTTATCTGGCTCATTTCTCTAGTATTTCTTATGTACCCCTCCTGTATAATCGCTGGCCCGTGAGAAGTGATAATTATTTGCGATGAGCCGTCTAATTTTTTTATGCGAGCAATTAGTTTTCGTTGCCATCCAAGATGTAACGAGTTCTCTGGCTCATCCAAGAAAAGGATCGTATGCTTTTGTGTTCTTTCATAACGCAGCCGAGCAATGAGGGAAGAATAAAGGATGATGAGCATTTGTTTTTCCCCGCTAGACAGATAACAAGGTAGAATTTTCTTCTCATCTTCAAGACGAAACAGAAAATATGTATTATCTGTTCCATAAAATTCCATATGCTTGAGTATAATAGGTGCATACTTATAGGCATTGTGCATGCCAATTTTAGATGCAAGATGTTCAATAAAGTTTGATAAATGATTGTGAAATTCTTTCTCTTCACCATTCAGGTTACTACTATTATTTTCAAAAAAAATTTTTTCTAATAGATGATTAGGAATGGTGTTTTCATACCAAATGGATTCCTGCATCTTTTTTGAAAAAGAATAGTCACTTTTTGTAAGCTCAAAATATTTTTTTGATAATGAGAATAGATCATCGCATACATCGACAAGATTTTTTATATTGATACCTACATCTATTTTATTCTCATGAGCTTTTTTCAATTCTGAAGAAAAAATATTTATAACTTCTTCTAATTTTATAGTCAATTCGCTTTCAAATACTTCACGGGATGATTTCTTTTGCTTTTGCTCTGGTCCATAATCTAAAAATACTGTATCAAAAGTAGATACCAAATCCACTCTTGGCAAATCCTGTGGTTTATCAATACATTCTGTCCCCATGTACCAAAGTATTTCATCATTATCGAAAGTTATTTTTATCTGACGGGGGATTTGTTTCTCCTTGTCCAAGGTCTCCCGTAAAGCATTTACAACAAGACTTAATAGAGTTGTTTTTCCACTACCGTTGATACCTCCCAACACACTGACTTCTCGATCTAATTTCCAATCGATATTGTATTTATCCCATAAGCCGATCACCTCAATTTGTTTTATAAATTGTATTGGATTGCTTAACGCCCAGTACTTCGCGGAAATTCCTGTTGCAGATGGCAAGATTTTTCTGTACTTGAATTCATTTGTTGGTGATATAGCCATGTACCGGCTATCTCCAACCCTTTCCAACTTCTTGCCAAGCGAAAAGTTGAGCATGGCGCGAAGTTCCTGCATACGATCCAACTCCCAAAGACTTTCAGCTTGCTTTCCGGGAATGTGGTCCAGAATATATTGGTTGAATGTGCTTTGGTATTCCTGGATTTTATCCTGGGCTTCTGGATAAGGTGTCCTGTCCCACTGCATGAACAAGTCTTGATAACGAGCTAACCGATCTGCCTGGCGAAGACTGGCAGTGATTTTTATACTGCCCAGTCCCAAGGGTTTCCCCATGCCTAGCTTGTGGGCGCACCCCTCGGGCAGGTCGAGGACAAAGAGCAGGGCGCCCAGCTCTTCGGATGAGAGGTTTTCAAAGCGTATTCTGCCGCTGAATTGCGATCCTGCCTTAACCGGGCGGATTTTGGTGTACTGTGATGGATGGTTATCGATTTCCTGCTGGTCTTCCTGCTCCCAGCGCTCGCCAGACTTGTGCCAGTACATCTTGTGACCGCGGATTGCCGAATTGGAATTATAGTGTTGAAGTTTGCGGGTATCCTCACTGGTCTGCACCAGGTAATGCTGAAAAGTGGTTGGTTTGGGGGTGGAGAGGATATGCGGCGTTTTCACCGCCATCTGTTGCTGGCTACAATCCTGCTGGAGAACAGCATCTTCAAAGAATACCCTGCCGGCATGGGAAGAGGTGTTACCGAAGATCTCCCCGGCAAAATCCAGGGTTGGCGTTTCTCCTGGTTTTGGTCCCTGCAACCAGGAAGGGATATGTTCGCCTATGGTTTTTTCGTAGGCCAGGCGAAACATTGCGGTATGGCCAAATGAGATACGTTGTTGCTTCTCTTCATCTTGCCGAAGGGAATAAAAACAGGGCACACCCTCTCTCTTTTCCCTTGCCTCCTGGATAAGATCCGGGACCCCCTTCCCACGGGTGGTATCATTGAGATAGTCCCGTACATCCTGGTCTAAAAGAGGGATTTCCTCAGCATTTTTTGCTGGTTCGTGGATAAACCAGTCTCTTTTCTTTCCAGGCATATCACCGGAGACCACAAGATAACCTTCTTCCAGCTTGAGGTAGGTGAATTCTTGATATTTTTTCCCCGCTTTCTTATACTGCGCCTTGACCTCATCCTTGAGAACCTGGTGAAAATTCTCACCCGATGAGCGGATATAAAACTTTTCGCCCCTTCCAGCGGCATGGTCTTTCACCAGCACTCCGGCCAAGCACTTGTATTGCGTCTTTCTGTTATTCCGATCATAGGAGCTCATTACCTTTTGATATTCTGCCCGGAGATTGCTTTGGTCCGCCAGGGCCCGGTAATAGAGGCGCTGGTCAGTATCAACAAAATGCAGCCGGCCATAACTGACGATCTCCACCAAGGTGCGTACCATGCCGCGCAGGGAGCTGCCGGGAATCCGGCATATCCCGGCCGGTGAAAAGAACTCGGGCTTTTCGTTGCTTTTTTTGCCTTGTTGCACCTCTTCTCTGGTCAGAGTATCCCGGATATAGAGAGGGGTCAGGGCCTCTATGCGCAGATCGATCCAGCCGGTATACCTGTTGTTCTCTGTAAAATATTTATTTTCCCTGGGGCAGCTCTCCGGCACGGTGACAACGGTCTTGTTCAGGGGAACAAAATTATAAGGGGCCGAGGCCGGATTTTTTACCTGGCGGACATGATCAAGCAGCATTGCTTGATTTCGCTTTCGCTCGGGGGACCCTCCTTGGCCGGATGAAACGGGCGGTTGGCTGTCAAAGAGAACCTGGCCGTTTTCCCTGGTTATCAGTACCGGCTGCCCTTTTTCCCGTTGCACCAGGACAGGGGTATTGTCCAGATCGAGATCCTGCAGGAGTTTCCTGGGAAACGGCATGGATTTGCCGTCTTCAAACATGAGGGTTACAGCCAAGCCTTTTTTTGTTTTTCTTACCTGAAGGGTTGCCTTTTCCATCTTTTTCCCCGAGCGGTTGTTCTGTTTGGTTTCTCAAACCAATCTCATTGCGATCTTTTGAGTCAACACCATTTGATATTATGCCCTGCCTGGCTCACCGGCAAGTTCCAAGGGAATAAAGTTGTTGTTCTCTCCCCTATAAGCGCAAAATTCCACAAAGCGGCAGTCCACATACCCGGCCTGGTGGACCTGGTTTGTCTGGATATAATTATGGGTCTTGATAAAGACCCGGTTTGTTAAATTACCCTTTTCGTCAAACTCAAGCCCCTTAAGCGGCAGGTGCAGGGTGGCGCCCCGGTCCTCGGTGATGGAGGTAAACAGGGGGCTTTCAGGTTCAGCATTGCCCTTCCTGGTGCCGAACAGGAGTTGGCGGGCAATTACCATGTCCCACTCTTCCCCTTGTCCATCAATGCGCAAGCGGCCCTGCCAGGTATTGCCGCTGCCGCGCACGAGGTGGAATTCCCTGTCCGCATTGAACACCCGCATTCGCTGGACGTGGCGCAGGGTGAACGGTTCGTCCTGAAAAAAGGTAAATGTTCCCTGCCGGTAAAGACAGGTTTCCACCCGGTCGTCCAGCCAGAGGACTGCCGCGCTCCTGCCGGTGAAATTTTCCGACAGCAGCGTAGACACCGTCTCCGTGGTACAAGGTTCAAGGGATTTCCATGTCGATGCCATGCGTACCAGTTCCAATCCGTTTGCCATGGATGGTTGTTCCCTGTTCATACCCTTACTCTCCCTCGCTCAAGGCGGTGACAAATTCCTGCAGCCGTTTCCTGTTCTCTTCCGGCAGCTCGGAAATATCCTCATTCAATGTGATATCCAGGCCGTTGGCGGTTATTCGCGCCCCTTTGCCCTGGAATACGCCCCTGCCGATGTTCTTTTCCCCGCCCACGGCCAGGTCGCCTGTCCACAGGTCCTTGAGCAGCAGGAGGAGCAGGCCGATTTCCGCAGGACAAGGTTTATCTATTTCAAAGGTGAATTCCAGGGGCGGGCTCTCCTTTTTTGCAAAAACAGGCATGGTATCGAACAGGGCCCCCTTCTGCACCCCGCCGGTGAAGCGGTTGACCCTGATCCTGCTCTGGAGTTCAAGGGAAAAACCCTGCTCATCAAGATACACATCCTTAACCCGCAGCCGTCCTTTTTTCTGCGCGCCTTCCAGCCCTTCTTCCGGCTGATCGACATATCCAAACAGATCACGCAGGAGTTCCCGGCCATTGGCCAGGCCCAGGGTATTGACGATCCGCTCGGCCCTGGCCCGCAGGGCCCCCTTGATGGAACTGCCGGGCAGGACCCATTGGGGGCCGGAACGGAGCTGGACGGCATCGGGCTGTTCCGGCTCATTACCGTAGGAACGGACAACCAGGGAGCCTTTCAGTTGCAACCGGGCTGTGAGAAAACACTTGGACCGGGAAATATCCCACGGTTCCCCCAACTCCTTGGGGTCAGCCGGGGCATGGTTGTTCCCGGGCCCCTTCAGCCAGGCCAGGACATCCTTTTTCAAGGCAAAATCATAGATAAAGAGGTCCAGGTTCCCCTTGGGCCGGAGTTGTCCCAGGCCGTTGTTGGTCCTGGCCCCCACCCGGATACGGCCCTGGTTGAGCAGTTCGATGATGGTGCGGAGAAATTTGCCGGTATCCGGGTCTCGTTCTCTCCGGGTTACCTCGATTTCCAACCGGAAGACAGCGCCCCTTTCCAGCAGTTCAAAGTCAAATTTTCCAGTCTTTTTCGCCAACCCGGTTGTGTTATCGATCTCTACCCCGTCACGGAGGACGACCACTGCCGGAGGGCCTTTGCTCTCGTCCAGAAGCAGGTCCCGGCAGCTGATACCGCTTTGCCGCCCCTCCTCATCCCGGCTGTATCCCCAGAACGACTGAAAGCCTTCTGATTCGCGGTCAACGGCTGCCGGAATGGCATGACGCAGGACACCGAGGAACGCGCTTGCCGGAATGCAGGGCCGGCCGTCACTGTCGCGGATGATATCCATTTCGCTGTTTTCCGCCCTGCCGCTGCCCATGTGGATGGGTGTGACCGCCCGCAACCACCCACGCAGGATGTACTTGCCTGTGATTGGATTTTTATCAGTCAGCATGCTGTTCTTCCTGTTGCTGATGGGAGATCTTTTTCCGGCGCATTTCGGAAAAAAAGGTATCGTAAAAGACAAGGACCAGTTCCCCGGCAAAGTGTTTGTCTTCCCAGGGAGTACAGGCGGCCCATTCACCGAGTTGTTGAAAACTGGAAAATTCCGTTTTACTCTTCATCCGGCTGCGCATATTCCGGACCGGGTCGTGTTGCAGTTTTATCCAGGGGTACAGATTTTTTGTAAAAAGGAAAAATTTTTCTTGTGAAAGTTTTTCTTTTTCAAAATTCAGAGGCTTTTTCAGGTCGCGGACCAGGCAGTAGCTCTTGTTCCTGGGTAGTTTTTTCATCCTGGCTGCTGTATCTTCCTCAAATCCTGCGGCTGCGGGATTATCGAGCAACTCTTTGGGCAGGCGAAAGCCGGCGATAAACTCCAGGAGATTGTATTCGGGACCGACACAGTTTTTAAGCGCATCCAGGGCGATGTCGCGCATTTTGTTGATCTTGACGACAAATTCTCTCCGATCTCCGGTAACTGCCATGGCCCGCAGCTTGGCGCAGAGCGAAGGCGAGGGCAACCGGTCGGCAGGAAATTTCTCCAGCTCGTAATGGGCCTCCAGCCTGATCTCGTCACGGACAATATCCCTGAGAACAGCCTTGAGAATGGATCGTGTCTGCCTGGGCGGATCGTACTCCGGCTGTTCGGCTTTCCGCCGAATGGTCACGGTTTCGGCGTCCAGCTCTTTTCTGGTCTGTCCACAGAATCTGATCCTGCCGTATCCTTCCTGGAGCCGCATTCCCAGGCCCTTGCGCTCAAGGCGGCCAAGAGCATCGGCAGTCACCGGACCACCCGAGCTGAGTAAAAAGATTGAACCGGCCAGGAAACAGGGTTCGGCTGTTTTCTTTAATCGCCATTTGGAGACAAAGTTTTCAATCACCCCGGTGCGGACAAAGGCCCGGGCAATGGTCAGGCCGGAGCCGAGATGGGCCTGCAACGTCTGTTCCAGGTCAGCCGTCTCGGTGGTTGGGTAACCAAACCTGTTATAGAGGATCAGGTCGGACTCCAGGGTAAGGGAAAATTTCACCAAGCCGTCCTGGCCGGGTTTGACTGCGGTTGGATATTCCCTCTGGGAGACCTTTTCCAGCTTGCCAAGCGTGAAAAGGGCCTTTCCGTATTCAGCGCTCCTGGAGCGCCCCAGGTACACGGTTTCCAGGGATTTGCAGAGTTGTTGCAAGGCCTCCAGATCTTCCTTGCTGCCGCGGATTTCACCGCTGAAAACCTGGCCCGCGGCAATGGATTCGTAGTTGAAAATCTGTCCCTTGGCAGAGGCGCCCCGGTACCGGTCCCGGGCATGGTGAAAGCGGACCTGAGTTGCAACCGTGCAAAGTTTGAGTTCATCATTCCCGAACCAGGAAAAACCGCCGGGGAACTCTGGATGTTCGACATCATCGTCAAAGAGAAGGTCGTAGATTATGCCGGAATCATCGTATTTCTCCCGGGCCAGGGAAAAAGGGGCGGGCGAAAACAGGGTGGTGCCATATTCATCCTCCACTGTAATGCAGGCGTTGGTAAAACAGACATCTCCGCCCAGGAACCAGTTGTAAAAGGCCTCGTCCTGGTGGTGATCTGTGCCAGGATATTGTCGCAGATACTCCCCGGCCACAAGACCGAGAATGGTCGCGCCGGGAATGTACCGCCTGGTGGCCACCATGTTCCTGTCTCCGGCAATGGAGGAAAAAATCACGGGAGATAGGGTTGTAATCCGGTATTTTAATCTGTGCATATTTGCTCCAGCCATGGTTCAACGGGTTCAAGGTTGCCGGTTGTCGAGATCAGGGTGCAGCGCACTTCGCCAAAGCCACGATTGCGGTGGGTGCCGAATCTTCGCCAGTTCATGGCGGCAAGCTGCAGGATGCGATGGAGTTCCCTGTTTTCTTCCCGGATCTCAACCACGCCACTGAAAACCAGGCCCTTGCGTAACACCCGCAGGGTGCGCAGGGAGTGATTGGCGGCCGTGCCATCATCCTCGATCCTGGTCTGCTGCCGGATATCGGTATAATTTCGCAATACCGCTTCTTTGGTAATAAAAGGGGCGTACTTCGGTTCCTGCTCCAAAAAACGCAACCATTGCCTGTTTGATTCATATTCTTCCATGGTCAGGTCGTGGAAATGGAGCGCCGGGCTGTCGCCGCTGCCGATAATGCCGAAGGTTTTATTTATTTCTATTTCCGGCAGGTTGGCGCCAATCCTGGCGCACTCGAACATGTCCCGCACCTCCAGGGCCGCGTCCCGCAGGCAGCCCTTGACCCTTTTGCCGGGAATATAAGGAAGGCCGGTGTCGTCAAAGACCACGTCCTGGTCAATGACGGCGCCGAATCCGCCACCGGAGCCAACCAGGGCAGGGGATAGCAGTTCAAGTTTAATGCGTATCATTATTCAGGCCCTCCCGCCGCAAGACTGATTCAGGATAAAAGCGTTTGATTTCCAGGAGATCAAAATAAGGAGTCCGGCTGTTGTCAAAGAGGTGGATTCCATACTTGCCGCCCGAAATCTCGGGGAGTTCCAGTTTCCGGTACTTGAGGCGGGCAACAAAGCTCTTGCGCTCAGCTTCCGGCCGGTACAGGGCCTCGCGCAGGTCGTTCAGTTTTGTCTCCGGCCAGTTGGCAAGGGCGGCCGTGGCCCGCACCATCTCGGAAAACCGAAGCCTTTCAGGGTCATCTTCTCCAGACAGGACATAAGGACGGATGAGAAGGTTGCCCGGATTATTTGTCATCTCCATGTTGGTGCAGCCTGTTTCCCTGACCTGTTGCAGGGATCCGGATATGCTGCCCAGGGAGACATGAAAGTCAAGGTACGAACCGGGCGTGTCTTCATTGTTGTCCCTGGCCGCTTTTTTGGCATTGGCGCAGAGTTCTTCTGCCAGCTGATATCCCCGGTAGAAAGGATATTTTGTTTTAATGATTGCCACCCCGGCACAGGCAGAGAGTTTTTTCCCTTTCACCGTTGTCTTTTCAAGCTGTGCAACGATCTCCCGCGCAAAGTAGAGGCCGAGTTTACCGTCACAGACAAAGGTCATGTCATCACCGCCCAGGATAACGGGCCGGATCGGCAGGGTACTTGCCACGTCTCCTTTTGCCGGGGGTATGCCCAGGTCTTTCATCAGTTGGGAAAATTGCTTCGGCTCTGTAATGGTATCAACGAGATGGGCAAAGGCGTTTTTGACTGCACTGTCCACCACAACGGAACATTTCCGCAGCTCCTTCAGATCTGCCGCCTCCTGAATGAGACGCCCCACCCCGTTGCCGTCAATGTGGACTATGGCAATATGGCTGTCCACCCCATGAACACCGCCAAGGTCCTCCAGTTCAAGGGGAAAGCAGTACGTGTTGTCCTTGACCTCGAGATAGTCACTCGTAAGTCGTTCATTGGATTCTTTCGCGGCCCTGATCCTGGCCTCGGTGCCAGCAGAGACAAAATTCTTTACTATGTTGTTGAAAATTTCAGCGGAACGCTCACTGCGGCTGCATTCGCCGGTAATACCGTGCCCAGGAATCTGGGTTATGGGATGGAACAATCCCTTGTTTTTCCGCAACTGCTGGAAAAGCTGTTCCATGGCCCTGCGGAAACGTATGGAATCGATAAAACGGGGAAAGTTCTTTTCCAAGGCAACTGCGGTTTGCAGGCCCGGGGCATGAAGAAGAAGCAGAGTCGTCCACTGGCGGACAAACGCTTCCGCCTGTTCTGCCCGACTGAAAAAGAGAAGCGCGTTGCCGCCGCCGATATATCCGATTTCCACCCAAGGCTCTCCATCCCCGCAGAGAGGCGCAAGATTTTCGGCGAATCGCCAATGCTCCAGGCTATCTTTCGGCAAGCCGGACCCGCTCTGATTCAGGGCCGAGACAAGCAGTGACCTGAAGATCTCATCCACAAGATAGGATGCCCCGATATTCTCCCGCAGCTTGTTGCTTTGGAAGATATATTGCTGGATGGAAACCGTATCCAGCAACACTGCAATGCAATTCTCCATAGCCTTGTTTCTCCGCCCCTAAGAAAAGATAAACTCTTCTATTTTTTTCAGGTAGATTTTTTCGTCCCTGAGTTCTGCGAGGCCCAAGGCAAGGATATTTTTTCTGGTCCCTCCGGTTTCGTATTCCAGTTCCTGCTGAAGCTTTCTGTTTTCTCCTTCAAGACCGGAAACAATGATTGCCTTTGCCTCGTCACCACCGATCTGCCGGCATCGGTGAATGATCTCAAACCCCTTTAACTTCACTTTCCCCTTCCTGTCGTTGATGGTACAGGACATGCCGGTGAGCTGATACCCCTGCATGAGAATGATGTCCAGCTCAAAATATGTCCGCCAATCCTGCTTGCGGATCTCCCAGTTCATTAAAATTTCATTCTTCTCCCTGAGTTTATCAGAGAATTTTTCTTGAATTTTGGCAAACAGATATCTTTCAAGAAATTTGCCATTCTGTCTTTCCCGATCCTCGGCCTGAACACAAAATTTATTAAACAAATCCCGGTCATGGCTGGGATCAAAGGAGCAATCCTTGTCAGAGTTTTTTCTCTTGAACCCATGCAGTTGAATCAGGTCCGCAAACGAAATGTGAACCTTTTGCCGCAGATCTCCCGAGCCGGACAGGGGAAAAAGCCCTTCTTCATCCAGGAGGAGGCGGAAATTATTGGCGTCAAGATAGGAAAAACACCTTTCACCTCTTTCCTGCTTTTCCTGGAGCTGGAGGTAGACATGGGTGGCCATGGCTTTGGTGCCGCCGGTGTAGTTGAGATGGAATTTCGGATTGTGTTGCCAGGCGTCTTCACTGAGCATCTTTTGCCGGATATCCCGGCGGATCATTTGGCCGTCACCAACATCGGACAGGGATATCCGTTCAAATTGCAAGTCGGGTTTTTGATCTTTCCAGCGGCTGCGGAGCAGTCTTTCCAGTCTCCCTGTCTGAAAAGAGGTGCCGGTTTGCAACTTATTATCTTCAGAATGGATCAGCCAGATCCGTTGAATGGGGATGCCTGCCTGGAGAAAGAACTCAGCAACAACAAAGTTTGGCAGGGGATTGGTGCTGACAAGGAGGACAAGATGATGAAAATCGGCAAATGTCATAAGAACTTTATCCTCTCCGGTAGGTAGACCAAGTGATTATCTACTTAATATCAAGAAAATCACCAGGAAAAATGATTTCAAGTAGTTGTTCCAAAAAAATTTCCTTATACCCTGTATGTTACCAAACATGTCAACGATCTGATAACTGCCCATAATTCCTCCTGAGCAATGCATGGACCAATAAATTCATTTTTAGATATTACATATTATTCTCAGAAGATTGATCAGTAACGAATGTTAATGGACTAGTGATTATAATCGCCTGCCTATATTATTATTCGTGCTGTTTTTTTGTTCTTTAGAGGAGGGAGCATACGCGACCCATTAAAAATAACATCATTGTTTAACCAGCATTTCCTAGGGAAACTTGTAGGTACTTGTGAAGTCAACGATGTATTATAAAGTCACAAATTGGCATAGCATGCCGTTACACCTAAGGAAGACCGCCCATATATACAAGGAAGAAAAACAGAGACATGTACAAAAATTAGGTTGTTGGAATTGATGTATAGCTGTTACGTCCCGCAATATGTCGTCAGACGACACAGGTTCCCCCAACAGCCCCAGGCAAAGAGCTGTCGTTGTCGCTTTTCATCGCCAAGGAGCCTGGGAAGAGCATACGTGATGACATGTTTAATCATCCAGACAACTGTTGGCCGCAGGTCAGAATTCGAGGCATTTTGAGCCCCCAAGCTGACGCCGGCGCCGAGAAAGGGCAGGCCGCGGCCCTCGAGGAAGACACGGGCCAGATTGATGTAGCGGTTGAGCAGGTCCATGCGCATCCATGGCGTAGAGGTTGCCGGATGAGGCAGGCGGGATCACGGCGGCTCAAGGCACCGGGACCGGCGCGGCTTTTTCCGGATGACTGGAGGCTCCTCGCCCCTGGGCCAGGGTTGCTGGGTATTCAATGTAACACCACGATTTTTTAATGCAAATAAAATAGCTTAGACATCAGCCGCCCACAGGGTGGCCGTTGGCCGATTTTCCTTGCCGCGCAACGTTTTTCAGCGAATCCACTGCCTGTATTTTTTTACAGACAGCCATAACCTGACGAAACAACATCGATTTACAATATCTTTCACCTGTGGTAGGGTCAGATTTCCGGTTGCGGCCTTTTCTGTTCCCTTTTCCCACCATCCCCTCTGCCA